>JBARGS010000050.1:0-4756 GCA_049798495.1 Candidatus Korobacteraceae bacterium
GTAATAAAAGCAGATCCCTCGCTGCGCTCTTGATGACAATTCTCTAGCGTGAACCAATGCTTCACTCAGGGTTCCTGCTTGGAGTTTTGAGGCAGCGCCGGACAAACTCCCGCCTCAACCCACTTCCACTTTCCCTTGCGATCGATCGTAAGGATGGAAATCGGCGGTCCGACATCGTCGGGATGCGCGGCAATTTCCAATTCGACTAGCTTGCGGGCCGTTGACACAGTGTCCTTGTGCGACCAGTTCGGGTGGGCCTTCAGATAGGCGGCGATGTGATCGTTGAATCCGGCGAAAAAGCCGGTCGCACCCGCCGGCGTAATGTCGTTGGAGACGGGATTCACGGTGCCGTCGCCGGCGATCTTGAATCCGCGCTCATAGGCCACGGGAATTCCGTTGTCCACCCCGGCGAACACCAGGTACACGAACTCGCCGCCATTGCGCTTGAACGTGTCGCCGTAAAACTGGGGCTCGTTTTCGCGCAGATATTGCGCCATGGAATTGACCGGCTCGGCCGCGAGGGTCAGGAATCCGTCGGCTTTGTCCTTGAGGCTTCCCGGCAGCTCGCAGGCAGCCTCCCCAAGATCCTGCAAGCGGAAGGATGGATCGGGCTTGGCAAGAAAGCCAGCCATCGCAAAAGCGCAGCCTGGTTTGACAATGAGCTTGCAGGTGGTTTGCGTGGTCTTGGCATAGTACAGGCCGATCAGACTGTCGTCCGCGAGTACCACGCGGTGATGGCGTTTGTCGATGAGGGCGACCACGGTTGTGGCGATTGCAGAAATCGAAATGGACACGATCATCGCGAGGATCGCGGCGAGCAGCAAGCCTCGTCGAAAACAGTGGTTCTGTGTCATTGAATAGAATCTATCTCGCAATCCGGTTTGTATTTCCCCCTGCTACAATTCAGGCGAAATCGGATCAGGATCGCGGGGCGAAGCGCTATCCGGCTCTTCCGAATTCGCCGAACTGCCGGCCGTGTTCTATCGTACAAGTCTTTAGCAGTGAGTAGGATTTGGGCCAGGAGTCACGCCCCTTGGGAGCGCTGATTGGACGACAATCAAGCCGTCAATGCCCTTGTCCGTCGCTGTGTGTCGGGCGACGCCGCGGCATGGCAGGAAATCGTCCAGCAGTACAACCGGAGGATTTACAACATCTGCTATCGCTTTTCCGGCTCGGCAGACGATGCGGCGGACCTGACCCAGGAAGTGTTTATCAAGATGTATCGCACCTTGGCGACCTTCGACACCACGCGGGCTTCGTTCATGACCTGGGTCACGACGGTCACGCGCAACCTGCTGGTGGATCACTTCCGCAAGGGCAAGTACGACCGCATCACCGACTCGCTGGACGCCACTCCGGGCAACCAGGAGGAGGGTTTGACAATTGCAGAGCAGCTGGAAGACCGCGGCGCCAGTCCGGAGGCGCGCGTCCGCAGCCAGGAGACCCAGAAGCTGGTCCATGAGGCGCTGCGGCGGCTCTCGCCCGAGCTCCGGGAAGCGGTGATTTTACGGGATTTGCAGGATATGGACTACAAGGACATTGCCAAAGTCCTCAATGTGCCCGAGGGAACTGTGAAAAGTCGCATAAATCGGGGACGAACGGAACTGGGACGGCTGTTACAACGTACTTATAGGCAGGCAGGTTAATGCAAGGCGAGAACCAATCCGGAATGCAAGCGGGGCCCCCAGATCGCGCCGCTTCTGCGCGAGCTGGGGTCTTGGAGTGCGTCGAAGCCGAAGCCCTTTTGGCGGAGGCTCTTGACGGTACGCTGGACGGCTCCACTCTGACCGCCTTCGAGGCACACCAGCAATCCTGCGCCGCCTGCCGGGCCATGGTGGAAGAGGCCAGCGCCGGCATGCACTGGCTGAAGGCGCTGGATGAAGCCGAGCCACCCCGCAACCTCGTACACAACATTCTGGCGCAGACCATCGGAGCCTTGCCCTCGGAACATGCTATGCCCGCGCCGCGCGGCGACAGCTGGCTCGACAAGCTGAAGGGGCGGCTGGCTCCAGTGTTGGCTCCACTGGCTACTCCCCGCTTCGCTATGTCGTTTGGGATGGCGTTCTTCTCCATCACCATGCTGCTCGGAATCGCCGGCTTCCACATGGCCGATTTGCGGCATCTGGATCTGAGCTCCAAAGGCATCACCAAGACCTATTACGCCACCCAGGCGCGCGTGATTCGTTACTACGAGAACATCCGCCTGGTCTACGAGATTGAGTCGCGGGTGAACGATTTGCGGCGAGTTGCGACTCCCCAGAACAAGCAGAATCAGCAGGAGACGCCAACGCCTAATCCGAATCAAAAGAATCCGTCGAAGAGCGACAACCGGCAGCAGCATCGCGCTCCAAACTATAGCCGCGACGAAGACCAGCCTGAGCTGGCTTCCTTTCCGGCGGTCGCTCTTCTCGCAATCAATCAGGCCCGGCTGAACAGGAGAACCGCATGAACTGCGCCAATCATGCCGATGTTCCCGCGGTCGCGTACTGCCGCACTTGTGGCAAGCCACTGTGCAGCACCTGCGCGCGGGACGTCCGTGGCGTTGTGTACTGCGAGGAATGTTTAGCCTCGCACCTTAGCGGCGTTCTGCCGCCACCCGGATCAGCTGCCATGCCTCCGGGCGCAGTACCGCCAACCGGTATGCCAAGTCCAAAGGTGGCCGCCATCCTGGGATTCATTCCCGGTGTCGGCGCCATGTACAACGGCGAATTCGCCAAAGGCTTCATTCACGTGCTGGTTTTCGCCACCTTAATCTGGCTGGCCAATCCCGATCACGGGAGTGGGCTGTTTGGTCTGGCGATCGCGGCATTCGCCATCTACATGCCCATCGAGGCCTATCAGACTGCGAAGGCCCGCGAAATGGGATTACCTCCTCCAGATCCCTTCGGCTTCAACCACCTGTTCGGGTCGGGCTCTCCATCTGCGAGGCCCGCGTCCGGAGCTCCGGCCAACGTAGTGCCTCCGGAGGACAATCCTCCGGGAACGCCTGGCTTGACCGAGCCCTTGAACGAGCCACATTCCCGCGTGCCGGTTGGAGCGGTAATCCTGATCGGTCTCGGCGTGCTGTTCCTGCTGGATGAGATGGGAGCGTTGCATTTCGACTGGATCTGGCGTTTCTGGCCGCTCATTCTGATTGCCATCGGCATTCGTGTGCTGATGCAGCGTCAGCGGAGAGGCTGGTGAGGAGGACATCATGAGATACCGGTATAACTCTTATTGCCCCTGCGCTCGCTGCCGTGCTCATGGTTTCATGGGACCCGCTGTTCTCATCACCATAGGCGTGCTGTTCTTGCTCGACCAGATGGGCCATCAACATTGGATGGACTTCAGCTTTACCTGGCCGGCATTGCTGATTGTCATCGGCGTCATCAAGATGCTGGAGCACAGCGCTTCCACCAACGGCCACATTCCGCGCGAGTACAGCAACTTGCCGCCGAATCCCGGGCAGATCGTTCCTCCGGGAACGCCTGGCTACCCCATGCAGCCCCAAGGGCCAGTCACGCCTCCGCCTCCAGGCTATCCGGCGGGATTCATCGCTCCGAACTCCTCAGTACAGGGTCCAGACGACAAAGGAGGTGCATGATGGCTACGCAAAACGTATATCCGCCGGTCGCGCCTCCGCCACCTCCACCGGAGTATCGCTACCGCCGCTCCATCGCGGGGCCGATGATCCTGATCGTGATCGGCCTGGTGTTCTTGCTGCGGAACTTCGGCTTCCGCTTTCCCATCTGGCACTGGTTCGGACATTGGTGGCCGGTGTTGCTGATCCTGTGGGGCGTGATCGCGCTGATTGAGCATGCCAGCGCGCACAGCCGAGGCTATCGCACACGGCATCTCGGAGCAGGCGGCATCGTTCTGCTGGTGCTGCTGGTTGCCCTCGGTGTCTCTGCCCACTACAGCTCCGATGTCGACTGGAACGGAGTGCGCGACCAGATGCAGATGGACGACGATCTCGGCGGGCTGTTCGGGACATCTTATACCTTTGAAGACACCCTCCAGCAGTCCTTCCCGGCAAAGGGCAACCTGCGTGTGGTATGCGATCGCGGAACCCTGAACATCTCGCCCTCCGACGACAACACGATCCGCGTCGTGGTTCACAAGAAGCTCTATGCCCAGAACCAGAACGACGCCAACAAGTACAACGATGGCACCCGGCCGCAAATCACCGTCACTGGCGGCTCGGTCCTGTTGAACGCCAACACCGGTGGCGCCGGCGAACACGGTGTGCAAGCGGACATGGACATCTTTGTTCCCAGCGAGGCTGCGGTCGACATTGCCAGCAAGCGTGGCGACGTCACCATCAATGAGCGCAAGTCCGACGTGAAGATTACGCTGCAACACGGCGATGTTGACTTGAACGACATTGCCGGCGCAGCCAAAGTCAGCCTCGACAAGGGATCGCTGCGCGCCACCAAGATCGCCGGCGATCTCGATGTCGATGGACACATCGACAACGTCACCATCGACGAAGTTGCCGGCGCGGTCCGTCTTAATGGCGACTTCTACGATGACATCCGCCTGAGCAAAATCGCCAAGACCGTCACCTTCAAGACGTCGCGGTCGGACATGCAGATCGCCTCCGTCCCCGGCGATATTGAAATCGCCAGCGACGAAGTGCGGGGAACGGATCTGACCGGGCCCAGCCGCGTGGTCACCAGCTCCAAGAATATTCACCTGGAGGAGGTCTCCGGCGATCTCCAGGTGCAGTCCAATAACGGCAACGTAGAAGTCACCACCGGCGGCAAGCAGACGGGCC
>JBARGS010000051.1:0-61659 GCA_049798495.1 Candidatus Korobacteraceae bacterium
GCCCTTCCAGCTTCCCGCCACCGGCAGCGATGTCTACTGGAATTTCATCCTCCCGCTGCCGCTCACCGATGATCGTTGGGTCAAGGGCATCGAGATTCGCCCCGGCGACAAGCGTCTCATCCATCACGCCAACATGGTCATTGATCGCCTGGAGCTCTCGCGCAAGTTGGAGAAAGATCCGGGCGCCGGCTATGGCGGCATGGAAGTCCTGCTGGAGTCGAACCAGTTTGGTCCCAACAGCAGCCACTTCTTATTCTGGAAGCCGGGCACCGTTCCATACTTCGAGCCCGCTGACATGGCCATCCGGCTCGACAAGGGCAGCGACCTCATCCTCAAGACGCATCTTCAGCCGTCGGGCAAGCCCGAATGGATCCAGCCCAGCGTCGGCATCTATTTCACCGATGAGCCGGCCACGAAACATCCCATGCTCTTTCAGATGTCGTGTGACGGTCTGCTCGACATTCCCGCCGGCGACGACAACTTCGTCATCACCGACGACTTCAAGTTGCCGGTCGATGTCAGCCTGCTGGCCATCTATCCCCACGCGCATTATCTCGGCCACGATCTGAAGGCCACTGCCGTGCTTCCCGACGGCACCCGCGAGACCCTGATTCACGTCAAGCACTACGACCTGAACTGGCAGGCTGTCTATCGCTATGCCAAGCCGGTGTCACTGCCGCGCGGCACCACCATTTACATGCGCTACGTCTACGACAACTCCGACGACAACCTGCTCAACCCGAACCATCCTCCCAAGCGCGTCCTGGGCGGCAATCGCGCCAGCGACGAGATGGCGCAACTTGGATTTCAGGTCCTGCCCAAGTATCTTCCCGGCTCGGCCAAGGATCCGCGTGACATGATCCGCGAAGCCCTCTACCGCCAGCCCAACAACAAGAACTGGGAGCAGGTCTGGAACCAGTGCGCGCAATTTGGCAATGGCGCCGGCGCAGCCAACTGTGAAGGCATCTGGCAGGTGGCTTTGCCTGGCAGCGGCAACAAAGCCGGTGCTTCCGGCAACCACTGCGCTGCCCACCCCTCCATCAGCCCCGTCGCGAAAAAGTAGAGCGTTGATAGCCATCAGTTCGCCGCAAAACCGGACTTTGGCTGACTCTGTCGACATCCTACTTCGCTACACCGAGCCCGCCCGCCTCGCAACAAGTTCGACAGGTTATGAAATTGGTCGCGCCGCGCGAGACGGCTCAGTTCAGCCCACGACGAAGCCCTGGGTACAACTCGCGCGGATCGGTGGAGCAAGACGTCGCGTTCCGCATTGAATCAGCCGCGCAGCGGCGGCACGCTTGCGACGCGGTCTCTAACGGCTCCTTGGAGCCCTCTCACCACATCGCGTACCGCACCGCCGAATCGGGCCGTACTAGACAAACATCGGCGTGAATGTCCTCGGCTTCTTGCAGCGGCGTGTAGCGGTCGGCCTGAACGGTGGAGAAGCAAAACTTGCAGACGCTTTCTGTCTCGGATCGGCGGTTAAACTTCTGCGGCTGAGGGTCAGCGGCGGTAGTACCTGGGTTCATGGGAACCTCCCAGAACCCGCAGAGGATCGGAAGGCCGGTTCGTCCAAAATTCCTTCCGATCCTAAGCGGGCTTTTACTTCATTTCGCGGACTAAAGGTAGGCGGCGGAGAGATAGGAAGCGGTGACGCCGATCACCCTCCGCTGTGCTTGGCTCGTCCGCGAACTGCCCCCCACCTATCTCCTCGTTGACTTGCCCTGCCCGCCCACCTACCATAGCTGCGCGGAACGGGCAGCGCCACCTATGATCGGCCAGGTCATCTCGCACTACCGCATTCTGGAAAAGCTTGGCGGCGATTCCCGGGGGGTCGTCTACAAGGCCGAAGATACCGACCTGCCTCGCTTCGTCGCCCTCAAGTTTCTTTCCGAGGACTTTGCCCGCGACCCGCACGCCCTCGAGCGCTTCCGCCGCGAAGCCCGCGCTGCCTCTGCTCTCGATCATCCCAACATCTGCACCATCTACGAAGTCGAAGAGCGCCAGGGACAGATGTTTATTGCCATGGAATTTCTCGATGGCATGACCCTGAAGCATCTGCTAAGTAGCCAACGCCTGGAGCTGGAGGCGGTGCTTGCGCTCAGCATCGAAATCGCCGATGCCCTCGACGCGGCGCATACCAGCGGCATCGTTCATCGCAACATCAATCCTGCCGATATCTTTGTCACCAAACAAGGTCATGCCAAGATCCTGGACTTCGGTCTGGCCAAAGTTGTGCCCGCGGGCGAAAGCACTATTCAGAAAAGTCCGTTCGCCCGCGGCGACAGCTCAACCGGCACCGTCGCTGCTCATACCGCCGATGGCACCCTGCAGTACGTCTCCCCTGAGCAGGCGCGCGGAAAGCAACTGGACGCCCGCACCGATCTGTTCTCCTTCGGGGTTGTGCTCTACGAGATGGCTACCGGCGCATCTCCATTCCAGGAGAAAAATCCCGTCGCAGCCCTGAACGCCGTTCTCACTCTCACTCCGGTGCCGCCGCTGCAGTTGAATGCGCAATTGCCACCCGCGCTGCAAGACATTATTCACAAGGCGCTGGAGAAGGACCGCGACGTACGCTATCAGCATGCAGCTGACTTGTCCGCCGACCTGCTGCGCTTGAAAAAAGAGGTTGACACCTACGGCGTCGCAGGTTCCGCGGGCGCCCCGCCTCGCGACCCCAAAACTCCCGGCAGCGCACCTTCTTCTTCTGGAGTCGATTCCCGCAGCCTGCAGATTGCGCACGTCCTCTTCGTCGACATCGTCGCCTATTCCAGCCAGCCCATGGAGCACGAGAAACAACTTGTCACCACGCTCCAGGCGGTGGTGCGCGAAACCGAAACCTTTGTCCGCGCACAACGCCGCAACCGCCTCATCTCGCTTCCCACCGGCGACGGCATGGCCCTGGTCTTCTTCGGCGATGCTGAATCGGCTGCCCGCTGCGCCGTCGAACTCAGCCACAAACTCCACGACCATCCCGAGATCAGGCTCCGCATGGGCATCCATACTGGCCCGGTCTACCGCGTCCCCGACATCAACGCCAATCGCAACGTCGCCGGCGGCGGCATCAACATCGCCCAGCGCGTGATGGATTGCGGCGATGCCGGTCACATCCTGGTTTCCAAAGCGGTGGCCGATGTTCTCGGCGACCTCGACGCCTGGAGCCACACCCTGCATGACCTGGGCAAGACCGAGGTCAAACATGGCCTCCTGGTGCACATCTTCAACTTCTGCCCGGAAGGCGCCGGCAATCCGGCGTTGCCTCATAGGGTGCAGGCGGCGCATGACCTTGCACGGCGCAAGAAGCTCTACCGCACCCTTGTCCCCGCGGTGATGGTGGTGGCTCTCGCAGTCGGCGGCTTTTTCTTCAGTCGCTGGCTGCACAGGACCAAGCTCCCGCCATTTCAAACCCCGAACATCGCGCGGCTCACCGAGTCCGGCAACGCCTCCATGGGGACGATCTCATCCGACGGCAAGCTCGTCGCCTATGTCGCCACCGACGATCGCGGCCGCCGCAGTTTGCACCTGATGGATCTGGCAGCCCGCAGCGACATGCCGATCCCGTCGGCCGGCAATGCTCACTACAAGGCCCTGGCATTCTTTCCCGGCGGCGATTTCCTGTACTTCGTTCGCGACGATATGGAGAATCCCAGCCTGTATTCGTTGTACCGAATGCCCTTCAACGGGGGCGCCGCACAGAAGATTGTCGAAGACGTAGCCACCATTGCCAGCTTCTCACCCGAGGGCAAACAGATCGTCTTCGCCCGCGACAGCCACGACAGCACCGAGGGAAGCTCCAAGCTCATTGTCGCCTCCGCCGACGGCGCCGGCAGCGAACGTGATTTGGCATTGCAGGTCGGGCGAGCGTTTCTCAGCCCGGCATGGTCGCCGGACGGGAAATCGATCGCCGTCATCGTCAGCGACTTTGCCGGTGAAAGCGCTAATCAGGTGTGGTTGTTCAATCCCCTCACCGGAAAACAAGAAACCATTTATTCGGGAAGCAGCACGCTGTTCAAGTTAGGTTGGATGCCGGACAGTTCCTACCTCATCGTTCGCTTTAACGATATGGCAGCCAACCACGGCCAAATTGGAGCAATTTCTCCCTCCCAGGCCAAGCTCCGCCGCATCACCGACGACCTCTACGATTATGTTGACTTCGCTCTTAGCAAGGATGGCAAACAGTTGATCGCCACCGAGACTTTGCTGGATGGCGAGCTCTACACCATGAGCGCGAAGCCGGGCAACGCATCTCCCCCCAAGCTGGTGAACAACCGTTCCTATCAGGCTCATTGGCTGTCCAACCAATCTCTGCTGGTGGTGGACGATCAGGGTCAGATTGTCACCATGGCTTCCGACGGGACGAATCGCACCGTGGTTTTCCGGAAGAATCATGTGGTCGGCCATCTCTCCGTTTGTCCCGATGGCCGCACTGCTCTATTCGCCGCGCTCGACGATTCCAGAATCGCCGCTAACATCTGGCGTCTCGATCTTCAGACCTACGATGCCGCCAGGATAAGCGACGGCAAGCGCGACTATCGTCCTGCCTGCTCGCCCGATAACGCTTCTTTCATCTACCTGGCCTATCAGAGCGGCAAGCCGGTGCTGATGAAGATGCCGATTGCCGGCGGCTCGCCCACCCAAGTCACCGGCGACGCGGTGCTCGCTACCGCCTTTTCCCCTGACGGACAACAGATTGCCGCTCTGGCCTACGAAAATTCAGGTCCCAACGCCAGACCGGTCATTCGGCTCTTCGCCTCGCAGGGCGGTGAGCCGGTAACGTCCCTCCTACCCGATCCCTCCATCGCTTTTCCCGGCCGCTTGCAATATTCCGCCGACGGTAAAGCTCTTTACTACTCCACCCGCGATGGCGTCGGCAACATCTCCATGCAACCCATCGGCGCAGGCACTCCCGTAGCCGTCACCCGGTTCGATGACAAGCTGCTGTACGATTTTGATTACGATTGGAAGAACAACCGGCTGGCGGTAGTTCGCGGCGCCCCCAGCAGCGACATCGTCCTCATCACCCCCCAGCAACCGTAATAACCCGCCTGCCGAGTAGCCTTCCCTAAACCTACAACCTAATCCCTAACCCCAAACCCTCGCCGGGTGCCCCGTTCTACCCCTGCTTTTGGGCTAGGGCGGGGCAGTTCTCGACCACGAAACCAACATCCCACGTCGTGGCACATCCTCTTTTCCATCCGCTATCCACGATCCACTATCCGCCGCCCTACGGCGTGATCTCGAACACCACCCCGCATTGATATCCAAACCCCGAGTCGCAATGGCCACCGGTATTCCCACCCGCATATGCCGTTCCGTACAGATTTCCGTTATCGTCCATCACCAGGGTCGACATCGGATTCGCGCCGTCGCTGCCGCCGGTAAAATCGTGCAGCGTGGTATAGCTCCAGCCCCCGGCTCCCGGCGTCAACATAAACACCGAGCCCTTGCCGTAAGCGCCGTCGGCATAGGTCGTGCCGTAGAGACTTCCGTTCGCATCCATCATTAGCTTCCCTTCCACACCGGTTCGCCCGCTTCCACCACCCGTCAGCACATCGAGGTTGCTGAAGTTCCATTGACTGCCCGAGAAACTCAGCTTGAAGACGGTGCCGCCTCCGCCGTTCTCACCCGTCGCGCTGGTTCCTCCATACAGATTGCCCGCATTGTCGGAGATGAGTCCGCCCACCGGAATAATCCCGCTGCCAGTCTGGAAGTCGTAAAGGGTGGTCTCCGTCCAGCTCGATCCCGAGGGTGTCAGCTCAAAGACTGCGCCCCACTGCGCATTGTTGTCGTAGTATCCTTGCGAACTCGCAACATACACGTTGCCGGCCTGGTCAAGCACCACCCCACTTACCGGCTCGATTCCATCCGAGTGCCCGGTCAACTTGTAGAACCGGCTCAGCCCCCAGCTGCCGCCGGACTGGCTCAACTCCCACACCGTGCCGCAGCCCAGGCCGCCGCTGCACGTGTTCACCACCCCGCCCAGGAAATTCGTTCCATAGAGATTGCCCGCCGCATCGAAGGCCACATCGCCCATGGAATCGAATCCCTGGTTGAACGAAAATTCATAGATTAGGGTTTGCCGCCAGACCGGAAAGACCGACGCCGATGCGCTCGCTGGAGGTTGAAGATTGTAGACGCCGTCATAGGTGGTTCCGTAAAGCGTTCCATTCGGTCCGACCGTCAGCCGGCCATTCGGGTGGCCCATGGTAAAGCTCAACAGCGGCGCGAACCTCCAGCCCGATCCCGAAGGCGTCATGCGGAACGCCGTACCGCACCCGGGCGGGTAGTCGCATCCGCTGTCACTCCTGCCGCCCGAGTAGGTCGTTCCCAGCAGTCTGCCTTGCACATCAAACCTCAATCCCGTCGAGGGATTTCCCCCGTCCTGCCCTCCGGTAAAGCTGTACAGAACGGAAAAAGTTTGTGCCTGCGCTGCCACTCCCATGACCGCCAGCACCAAGCTCACGGCAACGACCGTTGCCAGACCAAGATTTCCTGAGATGTGTCTCTCCCGGCGCTCCATGATTGTGCTCCTTAATATCCAATATCCCACATCGTGGTACATACCGTTCGACAACTGGCCACTGCCCACTGACAACTGACAACTCCCTTACGGCGCAATCTCCCACACCGTGCCCGCATCCGGAGAGGGATAAGGACCCGTGGAGCAGGTGCCGTAAAGGTTCCCCTGCGCATCGAGCACGACCTTGCCCTGTGGGAAGAAGCCGTCGCTGCCGTTGAAATCGAAGCTATACAATGTGGTGTAGCTCCAACCTCCGCCGGAAGCGGTCAATTTGTACGCGGTTCCAGTCCCGCCCGTTCCGCCCCCGTCTGAGCTGCCGTAAATGTTGCCGGCTGCATCCGTCGTCAACGGACCGGGACCAGCCGCCTCGTTGTTGAAGTAGTTAAAGGCGTACTGCAAGACGAAGTTCCAGCCGCCGCCTTGCGCCGGCGTCATTTCAAAGACCGTGCCGTTACCCCCCAATGGTCCACCACCGCCGCCGCCGGCAGCGCCGTAGAGATTGCCGTGACTGTCGAAGATCAACCCGCTGGGATAGTCTCCGTCCGTGCCGCCCGTGAAGAAATGAAGAATCGTCTCGCTCCAGCCGGAGCCCGAGGGCGTCAACTCGTACACAACGCCGCAGGCCGAGTCGTTCTGGTTGCAGTCTGCCCCGCCTCCGCCGGTGGTGCCAAAGATGTTGCCGCCCTGATCCAACAGCACTCCGGTGGTCGGAAATCCGCCGTCGGTCGGGCCGCTTTGAAATGAGTACAGGGTCGATTTGCTCCAGCTTCCGTCCGCGTTGTGGGTGAGTTTGAAGACCGTACCGCAACCGGTGTAAAGGCCGTCGTTACATGGCCCGGCTCCGCCCAACTGCGTCGTGCTATAGAGGTCACCGGCTTGGTCAAAGGCGACCTCCGCCTGCGGAAACTCTCCATCGTCTTGTGAGGCGAAGCTGTAGAGAACAGTCTCCCGCCACGGACAAAGAGCGCTCTTGCAAGCGGTCGGTGGCGGCTGCAACTTGAAAACTGTGCCGCAACCGGAAAGGCCGCCCAGCGAGCAAGAGCCTGTTCCCCCGGAGATCGTGGCGCCGTAAAGGGCGCCATCCGGACCAAAGATCACACGGCCATAGGGGCTCGCACCATCCGGCGAACCGGTAAAGCTGTAGATCGGCGTATCCAGCCAGGCGGCGCCGCGGCGTACCAGCTTGTAAACCACTCCGCAACCGAACGCCGGACAATGGTTGAACGTGCCGCCGTATTCGGTAGTGCCATAAAGGTTACCCGCTGCGTCCAAGGTTGGCCCGGCAACCGGCTCGTCCCCGTCCGCTCCGCCGCTGAAGGTATGGATAACCTGAAAGGTCTGCGCCTGCGCCTGCGGCGTAGCGGCTATGCCGACGACCCACAGACTGGCCGCAACGATCGTTGCCAGCCCAATATTTCTTGCGCTCTGAAGTTTTTCTGGGCGCGCCATGACGATGCTCCTTTATCAGACCCCTGGTTACGAGTGCTCTCCGCCTTAACTACCACAATGTGGTATATCAATTGGTATCGTCAAGGTACATCCCACACCGTGGTATACCACGTTGCAGCTAGCAACTATCCACTCTTCACTACTCGCTGTCCACTGCCTTACGGCGTGATCTCCCACACCACCCCGCTGCCATATTGCCCGCCGTAAATCGCCGTACCGTAGAGATTTCCGTTGGCGCCGATGGCCACCGTGCTGGCCGAACAGCAACCGTCGGCGAGGCCGGTGAAATCGTGCAGGGAGGTAAAGCTCCAGCCGCCGTTGCCGGGCGTCACTTTAAAGACCGCTCCCAACAGTCGATCTGAATCCCTGGTGCCGATCGTGCCGTAGAGATTGCCCGCGCTGTCGATGGTCAGCGGGGCATTCGGTCCGTATTGATACTGTGGAGGAATCTGCACCAGCATGTTGTAAGTCCAGTTGCCATTCGAAGGAGACAATTCGAAGATGACGCCGCTATACCCGGAACTGGCGACGGTACTCCCGTAAAAATTCCCAGCGCCATCGGAGGTCAAGCCGGCCACAGGCCCGCAGCCGCCATTACCCTCGCAATTGAAGTCGTACACGGTGCTCTTGGTCCATCCGCTGCCCGAACGCGTCAGCTGAAAGATCGTCCCGCCGTTGTGGGCTCCGCCGTTCGTGGCCGTGCCGAGCAGGTCACCCGCGGCATCAAAAGTTACGCCTGTGGGACCCGAGCCATCCGCCTCTCCCTGGAATATGTACAGCGGCGTCTCCACCCAACCTCCCGCTGAGGGAGTGAGTTCGTAAATCATGCCGCAACCTTCGTTATTGAAGCAGCCGCGATTTCCCCCTGTAGCCGTCGCGCCGTAGATATTGCCCGCGCTGTCGAACACCAGGTCGCCGCCAGGGTAGACGGTGAATGGCGAGAAGTCATAAAGGAAGTTAAGCGTCCACGGCGATAACACCGTCGTCGGACGTGTAGCCGAGGGCCTTACCGTGAAAACCGACGGGCCGTTGCTGGTTGTGCCGTAGAGAATCCCGTCGGGACCAAATAGAACGCCGGCATAGGGATCGCCGCCGTCCCCTTGGGGGCTAAACGTGTAAATAGGAGCAAACGTCCAACCCGACCCAGCGGGCGACATCTTGAACACCACTCCGAACCCGCCTTCATACTGAACGCCACCAGCGTAGGTGCTGCCGTAGAGGTGGCCCCCGCCATCGATGGTGAGGCGGCCCAACGGATTAGCGCCGTCGGCTCCGTGCGTGAAGGTGTGAATCACCTGAAAGGTCTGCGCCTGCGCCCCCGGCGTTACAGCCATGCCGATGACAAATAAGCTGGCGGCTAGGATCGCGGCCAGTTGTAGGTTTCTTGAGCTGTCTTTCTTCCGGCACTCCATGAGTTTGCTCCTTAAGTACGAGATATCCCATATTGTGGTACATACGGTTCGACAACCGGCAACTGCTTACGGTGTAATCTCCCACACCGTGCCCGCATCCGGAGAAGGACAAGGACCCGCGGCGCGCGGCAGGAATACAGCGGAGACGGTAAGCAGCAACGCGGCCGTCGCGAGGGTTGCCGCGCATCCCTGCCGCCCGCCCGTCTCCGCTGTTGCCCTGGGCGCCGCCCAAAGCATCTCTATGGTCCACGCCGTCCGACCATCACGTCTTACGGTGCCATCTCAAACACCACGCCACACTGATAGCCGTAGGTGCTGTCACAGCGGCCACCGGTCTGTCCTCCCGCGTAGGTCGTGCCGTAGAGATTTCCCGCTGCATCCATCACCAGCGAGCTTTCGGGATTGGCTCCGTCGTCGCCGCCGGTGAAATCGTGCAGCGTGGTCAGCGTCCAGCCGCCATCGCCAGGAGCGAGTTTGAAGACCGAACCCAGGCCGTAAGCGCCATCGCCTTTAGTTGTGCCGTAAAGATTCCCCACGCTGTCCACAATCAGGCTTGCCCACGGACCGCTGAGTCCGCTGCCGGGAAACTCGTACAGCGTAGTCATAGTCCAGCCACCCGCAGAGGGCGACAACTGGAAGATGGTTCCGCCGCCATGGGAGCCTCCCGTGACAGTACCGCCGTAAAGATTGCCCGCCGGGTCAAGCACCAGTCCGCCGTAGAGATACTGGCCGTTGCTCGATCCGGTAAAGGTATGGAGGAGATTTCCGGCCCAGCCCGCGCCCGAGTTGCTCAGCTCAATGATCCCTCCGGATGTGCCGCCGCCATTGCCGAGCACGGTCGTGGCGAACAGGTTGCCATAAGTGTCCATGGTCATTCCGGCTACCGGTCCCGAAGCGGTATACGGGAACTTAAACAGGACATTCTCCGTCCAGCCTTGCCCCGATCGCGTGAGTTCGTAGGCGGTGCCGCAACCGAATCCGGAGCACCCGCCCATCAGGAGGCCTCCGTATTGTGTCGTACCGTAGAGGTTTCCCCCAGCATCGAAGGTCACAACGCCCCTTGGACTTTCTCCATTGGGCGGGTCCGAGAACAGATAGACCAGGCTCTCTGTCCAGGGAGTGAATACAGACTTTGGCGAGGTGGGGGGTGGCTTCAGGTTGTAGACGGAGTCCCCGGCCGCTCCATACAGTGATCCATCGGGCCCCACGGTGACAGTGCTGCTGGGGAACCCGCCGTCGTTATTCGAATCGGTAAAGCTATAGAGCGGAGCAAACAGCCAGCTCGATCCGTGCGGCGTCATGCGATAGACCGTCCCGCATCCGCGCCCCTCGAAGCATGCGTTGTTGACTCCTCCCTGGTAGGTCGTGCCGTAAAGATGTCCGCCCCGATCGAAGGTCAGCCCCGCGGCCGGATTGCCGCCGTCGTTGCCGCCGGTGAAACTGTGCAGGACGGCAAAGGTCTGCGCCGCGGAGCTGGCAGCCATGGCAATCACAAACAGGCCCGCCAGGACCATGGTTGCGGGCCGCATACTTGTTAAGCTGGTGTTCTTGCCGCGCGCCATAAGGCTCCTTTATCTCCGGGAAACACCGCCCGACAATGTGGCACTGAACATCCCACACTGTGGTATAACGCTAACCACTAACCACTAACCACTAGCCCCTGCCTTACGGCGTAATCTCGAAGACCACCCCATTGCCGGAACTGCCGGCGCCGCACAAGCTGGTGGTTCCATACAGATTGCCCTCGGCATCGCGCACCATGCTGTCATTGGGATAACAGCCACCGCTGTCGTGTCCGATGAAATCGTGCAGGTCGGTGTAGGTCCAGCCGCCATTGGAAGGTGTCAGCTGAAAGATGGAGCCGACGTTGTTTGCGCCATCGAACAGTGCCGTCCCGTATACCGTGCCGGCCGGATCCACCAGCAGACTTTGCTCGTCAGGTCCTCCGTAGCCGTCGTCACCGCTGAAACCGTACAGAAGATTGAGCGCCCAGCCTCCATTGGAAGGGCTCAGTTGATAGACCGTCCCGCTGCCGTTCGGTCCGCTGTTGGAATTACCGCCATAAAGATTGCCCGCCTGGTCGAACACCAGGCTGGTCAGACCGTAGCCTTGGCTTCCATCATTGAGCGTGTACAGAACGCGCGCCACCCATCCCGAAGGTGACGGTGACAGCTCGAAGACGTTGTTGGCGTCGTAATCGGCGCCGTAGACATTTCCGGCCGCGTCCAGGGTCACGCCGAAGGATGCGTAGTGATCGAGGGAGAGAAGGCTCATCGTCCATCCCCCGCTCGTGGGCGACAGCTGGTACGTGTAGCCGGCCGTGCCATAGAGATTGCCTTGCTGGTCGAAGGCCATTTCACCCTGGGGGAAGCCGGCGCCATTCGAGCCGTCGAAGCGATAGATAACGGTTTCGGTCCAGGGGCATTGCGCACTGGCGCAGGCTCGCGCCGGCGGTTGCAGCCGGAAGATGGTGCCGCATCCGTTGCCATAGCCGCACTGCTGATTTCCCCCCTGGTTGGTGCTGCCGTAGAGGCTTCCGTCAGCTGCGAGCACCACCCGGCCTTCCGGATTCGCTCCGTCCGTGCCGCCCTGGAAGCTGTACAGGTTGGTGAAGATCCAGGAGGAGTTTCGGCGCGTGAGTTTGAAGACATTGCCCTGAAATTTCGTGCCACCATAGACTGTTGTGCCATAAAGATTTCCCGCGCGGTCCATGGTGAGGCCGGCCTGAGGACCGGATCCGTCAGTACCGCCGAAGGTGTGCAGGACGGTGTAGGTCTGCGCCTGCGCCGCCCCGGCGAACAAGCCTACGATGATTGCCAATAACGCAACCGTGATTCGGCAATAAACTCCGCCGAGTGGCCTACGATCATGCGCCGCAAACCTCATTACCATTCTCCTTGCCGGTTGTCGAAAATCAGACTTGACGCCCGCGTCCATCGGCCGCAGAACAGGAAGATTTGCCTGTACCTTTCTCTCTATCTCGCCGGCAAGTCAAATGAATTGCACCTTACGGTCTAAGCTGCTCAATTCATAAGTAGTAACGATCCTGGCGGAGATGTCATCGCGCGAGCTTTTTTGTCGCAGGACTGAGGAAGTGGCTACTAACTCTGACTACTGCCGGGTGCAGGGTTCCGGGTGCCGGGTGCCGGGGTGCCCCATCCTTTCGCCCGCTTTTGGCGAAAGGGTGGGAGAGCGCAAATCTCCATAGGCGCTGCGCTCTCCAGGCTTCTTTTGCTGGGACAGGGATTTGCTATTCATCGACCCCCGTTACCCGTCGTTCTTACGGCGTGATCTCGAACACCACCCCACACTGCGAGCCTGACGATTCGCAATGCGATCCCACCGTTCCTCCGGCGTAGGTTGTGCCGTAGAGATTTCCCGAACCATCCATCACCAATGCGCCAGCTGGATCACCCCCATCGGCGCCACCCGTGAAGTCATACAATGTGGTATATGTCCATCCACCCTCGCCTGGAGTCAGTTTGAAGACGGAGCCTTTGCCGTAAGCGCCGTCAGCGGCGGTTGTGCCGTAGAGATTCCCCGCACTGTCCATGAGCAGGCTGGCATTGGGACCGGCCCGTCCCATCTGGTTGCCCGACAGACTGTAGAGGGTCTCCAGATTCCAGCCGCCGCCGGAGGGGGTTAGCTGGAATACCGTGCCGCCGCCGCCCGAACCGCCCACTGAGGCGGCTCCATAAAGATTCCCTTGCGAATCCAGGATTAGCCCGGCGACCGGGTAGCCGGGCCCCGAGCCATTAAACGAGTACAGGGTATTTGCGGTCCACCCCGAGCCCGCTGGGGTTAGCTCTAGCACGGCTCCATGAGCGATGTTGCCTTGGCTGGCGGTGAAGTACAGATTGCCCGCCGGGTCGCGGGTCACTCCGCTCAGCGGGTTGTAGGCCACCTCGGTGAATGCATAGATGAAGTTCGCTGTCCAACTTTGTCCGGAGCGCGTCAGCTCGTAGACCGTTCCGCAGCCCAATCCGCCACACATCTGGTCATTGCCGCCGGTGTACGTGGTCCCAAAGAGATTCCCCGTTGCATCGAAAACAATGTCCCCAGCTGGATTGTTTCCGTCGCCTGCAAAATAATCGAACTGATAGAGCACGGTCTCCAGCCATGGCGTCAGGGGATTGGCGGGGCGGGTTGGCGGCGGCTTCAAATTGAAGACATTTCCACAACTGCAACCGTTCCCGCGGCCGTCGGCGGTGGTGCCATAGAGCGATCCGTCCGGCCCGAACGTTACCCGTCCATGCGGAGAGTCGCCGTCTCCTCCGCTGAAGTTGTACAGCGGAGCGAAGATCCAACCCGATCCCCGGAATTGCATCCGAAAAACCGTTCCAAAACTGTGTCCACCGGCCGAGAGGCCGCCGCCGGCAGTCGTGCCATAAAGATTGCCGTGGTCCAGGGTCAAACCCGCCTCAGGATTGGCCCCGTCGGGCCCACCGGTGAAGGTGTGAAGAACGGTAAACGTCTGCCCTTCGACCTGCGGAGTAGCCACTATTAAGATGACAAAGAGAAAAGCAAGGCTCGCCGTTGCCTGTCGAATATCTCTCCAGCCGAGCACTTTCGTGCGCTCCATAGTAAAGCCTCCTGTGCGACAGTCGATTCTCCAGGGATTCAGGGTCCATGAACATTCTTGGATCGTAGTCCCACAATGTAGTACATCGGATCATGCTTGATCCACGCCGTTCGCTTACGGCGTAATCTCCCACACCTCACCGACGGCATAGAAGGTTGTGCCGTAGATGTTGCCGCTGCTGTCGAGCGTCACGCCGCCGATTGGCTCGACACCGTCTCTGCCGGTAAAGTCATGCAGATCGGTATAAGTCCAGCCGCCCGATCCATGGGTTAACTTGAAGACGTTGCCGATGCCCCCGGAGCCACCGCCAAAGATCGTGCCATACACATTTCCCGCAGCGTCCACGGTTGGGGTGTCGAAGGCTCCCTGCTCTCCGTCGAAGTTGCGCAACACGCTGTAGCTCCAGCTACCACCGGAGGGCTGCAACTCAAAGGCAATGCCGGCATCTTCCGTGCCGCCAAAAAACGTAGTCCCGAAGAGGCCACCCTGCTGATCCATCGCCAGGCCGCCATAAGGGTCGGCGCCATCATTGCCTGCTCCGAAGCTATGCAGGATCGTCTCCGTCCAGCCCGATCCCGATGGAGTCAATTTGTATGCCGTACCGCCGCCATCGTCTCCGCCCGAGGTCGTCGTACCGTAGAGGTTGCCGGCACTGTCGAAGATCACGCCGCTGTAGGGAGTCTGGCCATCCGGCCCGGCGAACTGGTGCACCACGCTCTCCGTCCAGCCTCCGCCGGAGCGGCTGAGCTCGAACACGACCCCGCATCCTCCAAAACCGGAACAGCCCGCGCCGCCGTAGGCAGTTGTGCCATAGATGTTGCCCGCCGCGTCAAACGTCAGATCGCCATATTGCGGGCCGTTTCCATCGCTGCCGCCGGTAAAGCTGTAAAGCACGGTTTCGGACCACGGGCACTGGATGGTCCGGCAAAATGTGGCCGGCGGTCTTAGGTTGAAGACGGTGCCCGCTCCGTGCGCGCCGCCCGCGCTGGTCGTTCCAAAGAGAGTGCCGTCCGGCCCGAACACCACTCTGGCGTACGGTTCGGCTCCGTCCGTGCCGCCTTGGAAGACATAGACATTGGTCAGACCCCAGCTCGAGCCATGATGCGTTAGCTTGTACACGTTGCCAGCCGACGTCGTGCCGTAGAGGTTGCCGGCTCGATCCAAGGTCACGCCGGCAAACGGCTCACCACCGTCGCCGTTGCCGGTGAAGGTGTGCAGGATCTGGAGCGTCTGGGCCTGCGCCGGTTGCGCAGCGACAATGCCAAAGACAAACAAGTTAAACAGGACGGCCATTGCGGCGTGGTGGAGGGTGTGCAGAACCTGACGTTTCTTGGTGTGAGCCATGATCGAGTTCCTTCCTACCAATACCCCCGCCAACGATCGATGCGGGTCCCCCGTCCAAGCTTCTTTTGCTTGGGCGGGGATTTTTCTTCGCCGGGTGCAGCCTTCTGCTCAGCGATATCCCACATTGTGGGATATAATCCGGTCTACTGTTCAACCGATCTTCCGCCGCAGCACTCCCACCACGCCCAGCACCCCCGATCCCAGTAACAGAATGCTGGCCGGCTCCGGGGTGCTTCCGGTCGAGGTGCTGGTGCTCGCCGTGCCCAGCACCGTGAATGCCTCGGAAGGAATCGTGCCCACCTCGTTCTCCTGTGCCGTCGAGGGGCATCCAGGCGACATGCAGCCAACCCCGGAATTCTCGTTCCAGGCCGCCAGATCGCCGCTGGGAACGCTGGCGTTTTGCAGCGTAAGCCAGTAGTTCCCGTTCAGAGTCGGACCGCTGAAGTTGGCCGACTCCAGGCAGACGTCGAAGCCGTATTCGTTCACCGCACAGTTCGACTGGCTCAGGCTGACAAAGCCGTTGAATATGTTGCTGGAAAAGGCGGTCGTTCCAATCGACACCTGGACGCTGCTGATGCTGTCGCTCTCCGACGATATCTCACCCCAGAAATCCAGGCCTTGCACCGTCCCGGTAATCTGAATAGTATCGCTCACGGCAGATCCGAAGTTGAGGAGCCAGCCATCGCTTTGCAGCTGCTCCGGCCCATTGTCGTAGAGATTGCCGGCCATGGCCGGCACTCCCAGCAAACTCACCATTGCTGCAAGCAAACCTACAACTCGCATTTTCATGCGCTAGCTCCTTAAGGTGGCCGGTTACTCGCCGTTGCGGCTCACTTCTTTCGCCGGCCACAATGCCATGTCATTCGCTATTCGTTTCTTCTTCTCATTACGCCCAGAATTCCCAGTACTCCCGATCCCAACAGCAGAATGCTGCTCGGCTCCGGCGTCGTTCCCGTGGAAGTGGAAGTGGTCGTCGTGCCCGGCGTCCCCTCAAGGGTGAAGGACTCCGACGGAATCGTTCCCACAGTGTTCTCCTGCGCCTGCGAGGGACACCCCGGCGACAGGCAGCCCACGCCGGAGTTCTCGTCCCAGTAAACCGGATCGCCGCTGGGAACCGTTGCGTTCTGCAGCGTGAGCCAGTAGTTGCCGTTCAACGTGGGACCGCTAAAGCTGGCGGATTCATTGCAGATGTTGTACCCATACTGATTGGAGAAGCAGTTCGATTGCGTCGTACTGACGACCTCATCGAAGAGATCCCGCCCGAAAGGCGAGCCGCTAATCGACACTTCTACACTAGTGACTGTGTCCCCCGGAATCAGGAACGCCCCGAAATCGAGGCCCGTCACCGTGCCGTTGACCTGCATGCTGTTGGTGACGGTGAAGCCAAAGTTAATGGTCCAGGCATCGACTTGACCGTTGATCGGACCGTTGTCATAAAGGTCAGCTGCCATGGCTGGAGACGCCACGACAGCAAGAACAAGCAGACTAAAAAAAACAACCCGGAGTCTCATGATCAAATCCTCCTTCTGGATTGAGCCGTTCTGCGCTTTGGAAATCCCCTTACCCGAAAACGCCGCGGGTGCCCGTCCAAGCGGGATGCCCCATCCTTTCGCCCGCTCTCGGCGAAAGGACGGGATAACGCTGCTCTCCACTGGTTACGACCGATTCCCTATTGCCAATCCCACATTGTGGGATTCATAAACACTTCACGATCCACTGCTCAGCCCAGCTTCCGCCGCAGCACGCCCACAATCCCCAACCCCCCCGATCCCAACAGCACAATGCTTCCCGGCTCGGGCGTCGTTCCCGTGGAAGTGGAAGTGGTCGTCGTGCCCGCCGTCCCCAGCACCGTGAAAGCCTCCGACGGAATCGTGCCCAGAGTATTTTCCTGGGCCATGGACGGGCAACCCGGCGACATGCAGCCGTTGCCGGAGTTCTCGTTCCAGTACACCGGATCGCCGCTGGGAACCGAAGCATTCTGCAGCGTCAGCCAATAGTTCCCGTTCAAAGTCGGACCGGAGAGCGAGCCCGACTCGTGGCACAGGTTGAAGCCGAAGGGATCGCTGAAGCAGTCCGATTGGGTCACACTCATCACGCCGTCGAACAGGTTCTGCCCGAACGGCGAAGAGCCAATCGATACCTCGACGCTGGTAACCGTGTCTCCCGGAATCAGCAGCGTCCAGAAATCGAGACCCTGAACCGTGCCGTTGACCTGAATGGTGTCGGTGACCGTGAAGCCGAAGTTGATGGTCCAGCCGGCCTGGTTGTCGTTAACTGGACCATTGTCGTAGAGATTGCCCGCCACCGCCGATGACGTCATCAGCGCCAGCATCGCCAAAGTGAGAACACCAGCTCGTAGTTTCACAATCACATCCCCCTTGGATGAAATGGTTCTTGTGCCTTGAAAATGTCCTTCTCCCAAACCCGCCGGGTGCCGGGTGCCCCGTCCAAGCTTCTTTTGCTTGGGCGGGGATTTTTCTTCAAGGGTTAGCAGCATTTCTGCTTTAGCGATATCCCACACTGTGGTATGTAGTTCTAGCCACGATTCGCGATCCATCTTTACAGCTCAGCCGAGCCGGGTGCCCCATCCTTTCGCCCGCTTTTGGCGAAAGGGTGGGAGACCAACCCTGAGCGACCTTGAACAGCATGCTCTTCGATACCTACAAATGTTCCTGCTCAGTTCATCTCACAATGTGGTACATAACACTACGATCGCATCCTGTTCTCAACCAATCTTCCTCCGCAGCATCACCAACACTCCCATCACTCCCGATCCCAACAACAAAATGCTGCCCGGCTCAGGCGTCGTTCCCGTCGAACTCGTGGTTGTGCTTTGCGTTCCTACCACCGTGAAGGCCTCTGAAGGAATCGTTCCCAGAGTATTTTCCTGGGCCTCTGACGGGCAGCCGGGCGACATGCAGCCGATGCCGGAGTTCTCGTTCCAGTACACCGGATCGCCGCTGGGAACATTCGCATTCGACAGGGTCAGCCAGTAGTTCCCGTTCAAAGTCGGACCGCTGAAGGAGCCGGCCTCCAGGCAAACGTTGTAACCGTACTCGTTAGCGGCACAGTCCGACTGGGTCAAGCTGACGATGCCATTGAACACCTCGCTGCCGAAGGGGGCAGATCCAATCAACATCTGAACATTGCTGATGGTGTCGCCCGGTAATGCGTCCACCCAGAAATCCAGGCCCTGAACTGTGCCGCTGACCATCATGCTGTCGCTCACGGTGAAGCCAAAGTTGATGGTCCAGCCGATGTTCTGCCGGTCCTCCGGACCATTGTCGTAAAGGTTCCCTGCTATGGCCGAACCGGCCATCAGGGCCACGAAACTCAACGTGAGAAAACCAGCCCGGAATTTCACCATCGAGTTCTCCTTATAGAACGATTCGCTCCCTCGGTCACCGAGCACTATACGCACACTCCTCTCGGTAAGCAAGTGGAAAGTGATGTTAAAAAGTCATGCTAAGAGGGAGCCGGCAAATTCAGAATGGAGCCCTGAATTTCTGCGATTCGAGGGGTGGGTGGGCTTCCGAGAAACGGAGTTGAGGAATGTTGCAAAGCCAGACGAATGCTCATCACGAAGTTGCGTTGGCTGGTGGCTCGCAGCTCGTAGCTGGTAGCTCGCTATTCCCTTCGCAGCACCACCGCCGGATCCACGCCCAACGCCCGCCGCAGAGGAATGCAACAGGCCGCCAACGCCACCACAATCAACAGCCCGGCAACCGCAAGGATGGTCGGGATATCGGTTGCGCTCACCCCGTACAGCAGCGAGCTGATGGGGAACCGCAACCACAGCGACGCGACAATTCCAATGATCGCCCCCGCCAGGATCACCGGCATCCCCTGGCCCAGCACCAGTCGCAGAATGTCCCACGGTTTTGCGCCCAGCGCCCGTCTCACCGCAATCTCCCGCGTCCGCCCATTCACCATGTACGCCATCACGCCGTAGACGCCGAGCGAGGCCAGCAGCAGCGCGATTCCCGCAAACACGCTGAGCAGAGTCGTCTCCAGCCGCCGCGCCGCCACGTTCTCATCCACCAACTCGGCCAGGCTACGCACGTCGTAGAGCGCCAGTTCGGGATCGACGGAGTGCACAACTCCACGCACCGCTGCCAAAAGCGCAGCCGGCTCCTGTTGCGAACGAACGACGAGCCGTCCGCGGCGCAGTATCTGAAATTGCGAATAGGGAATGAAGATCTCCGCCAGATGCTGCTCATCCGCTCCATGCATTCTTGCGCGATGCACCACGCCGACCACTGTCTGCCACGCCGGCTTGCCATCCGGCGTCATGGGGATATCAACCGACAGGCGCTTGCCCAGCGGGCTCTGCCCCGGCCAATACTGCGCCGCCAGAGTGTCGTCAACAAGGCACACCCCCGGCGAGCTCGCGTCGTCGCTCCAGCCAAAGAAACGTCCGCTGAGCAGCTTGACGCCCATGGCTTCCAGGGCTCCCGGCGTGATGCTGGAAAACTCCGAGTAGGGCTCCTGATCGGCGGCCACGTTGGGGCTACCCTCGACGCGAAAGGAAGCTTCCGAACCGCCCACCAGCTGCGCGCTCTCGAATCCCGCAGCGGTTACTCCTGGCAGCGCAGCCAGCTTCGGCGCCAGCCGCTGCATGAACCCCGCCAGCTGCGCATCCTCTTTATAAGGGATCTCCGGCAAACTCAGCACGCCGGTCAGCACGTTATTCGTCTGCATGCCCAGATCGGCCTGCAAAACTCGAAACAGGCTCCGGAGCGTCAATCCCGCTGCAACTAGCAACACCAGCGCCATGGCGAGTTCGGCCGTCGCCAGGAAGTTCCGGCTGCTCATGCGCCAGAAGCCGCTGCCTGCGCCCGCGCGTGCACTCTCCTCCAACGCTTCCGTCGGCTGCGTGCGATAGGCCGCCAGCGCCGGCAACACCCCAAAGATCACGCCGGTCAGCAGCGTGACTGCGAAGGTGAATGCCAGCACGGTGCCGTCGACCGAAATGTCTTCCACCCGCGGCACGATCGAAATCGCGCGATGCGCCAGCACCGGCGTCACCGTATAGGCGATGAGTAATCCCAGGCCGCCGCCCATCAGCGCCAGCAGCATGCTCTCGCACAACAGTTGGATCGCCAGCCGCGCCGCCCCCGCTCCCATCGCGCTGCGGATGGCAATTTCCCTCCGCCGCACGATCGCCCGCGAGGTCAGAAGATTGGCAACATTGGCGCACGCGATCAGCAGCACCAGCGCGACCGCGCCCATCAGCAGCCGCAACGGTTGGCTCACCTGCCCCACTTCCCGCTCCAGCAGCGGCTGCACCACCACACTCTGTCCGCCATTGGTCTGCGGATACTGCTTCTCCAGACGCCGCGCGATCTCCAGCATCTGCTGCCGTGCCTGTTCCACCGTGACCCCCGGCTTCAGCCGGGCATAGGCGGAAACTCCGATGTGCAGAGCCCGGTTGTCGGGGCCGCCGAACGCCTTCTGCAACTGTCCCAGCGGAGCGAACACGTCCATCTGCCGCCAGTACAAAGGCAGGCCGCTGGTGGGCATCACGCCTGTCACAGTGTAGGACTTGCCGTCGAGCAGCAGCTTCTTGCCCAGCACCTCGGGATCGCGCCGGAACTGGCGCTCCCACATTGTGTCACTCAGCAGCACCACGCGATCAACATCGGGCTGGTCCTCCCCGGCAGTCAGGTTGTGGCCCAGAATCGGCGCGACTCCCAGCGTCGGGAAAAGATGCCACGTCACCTGCGCCAGCATCAGATGTTGCGGCTCGCCGTGGCCGGTCAGCGCGACGCTCCCCTTGCGGTACGCGCCCATGCTCTCGAAGACGGTGTTCATCGCGCGCCAGTCAGCCAGGTTCGCCAGCGAGATGTACATCACCGGCACGTCTTTGGACGATTCCCCCAGAAACACCAGGCGCTCGGGATGAGCGTACGGCAGCGGCCGTAAGAGTACGGTATTGACGACGGAGAAGATTGCGGTATTCACCCCGATCCCCAGCGCCAGGGTGAGAACGGCCACTGCGGTGAAGCCGGGATTCTTGCGCAGCAGCCGCAGACCGAAGCGAATATCTTCCAGAAGGTTCTGGAACCACAGCACCCGGCGGGTGTCGCGGCAGTTCTGCTTGGCGAGTTCCAGATTGCCGAACTCGCGCAGCGCGGCATAGTGCGCTTCTTCCGCGCTCAGTCCCTGGTCGATGTATTCCTGGGTCTTCAGTTCGAGGTGGTATTGCAGTTCGTCGTCCAGCTCATCGTCAACGTGGCGGCGGCGAAACAGGGAGCGCAGGCGCAACGGTAAGGTATACAGCCAATGTTGCGGTGCCATGGTTGTTCCCTGCGAGCGCGTTCCCCGGGTCAGGCCTCGCTAAGCTTCACCACGCGCGTGATGGCGTGCGAGAGCCGTCCCCAGTTCTCGGCTTCCTTCTCCAGTTGCTGGCGGCCCAGGCGGGTCAGCGAGTAGTACTTGGCGCGGCGATTATTATCGCTCTGCTTCCACTCCGCCGTGATCCAGCCCTCCTGCTGCAGCTTGTGCAGCGCCGGATAGAGGGATCCGTCGCTCACTTGCAACACGTCGCCCGAAACCTGCTTCAAGCGGCGGCTGATGGCGAAACCGTTGAGCGGCTCCAGCGCCAGGATCTTCAGCAACAGCAAATCAAGGGTGCCCTGCACTAAATCCGGAGGTTTACTCAAGGCTGCTCTCCTCGGTTACCTGAATAAGATAAATGCGCTGGTCCTCCAAAGCAAACAAAAACCGCGCCCGTTTCGACAACTTGGTTTGTATCAGGACACAGTTTTCAGACCTGCTGGGCGCCCCATTCCCTCGGCTTCGCTCGGGACCGGCTCTTACGCCGCCTTTTGGCGAAAGGGTGGGAGATACCTATCTCCTCAGCAAATCCACGGGTTCGCGCACATCGGTCACGCGGAAATACTTTGCCAGCGCGGAATAGCGTTGCGCGACGGCTTCATACATTGCGTACGCCACGTTGCGATAGGAAAAATGTCCCGCCGCTCCGGTGCGCAACTCACTGATGTACAGCGCTTCGGCAAAGTCCATCTTGAAGAGCGTGCGTTTGCGGAAGGCCAGCGGGATGACGTATTGCGACTGCTCCTCGGCTTCGGACGCCGGGCGAGCCGCAAGCTGCGCGGCAGTTTCGCGCGCACGCGTCATCGCCGACTCGTATCGCGAAGCCAAACCTGCCGCTTCCACCTCCACCGGCTCGTCGTATCCGTGCGCGGTGGTGTAATCCTGCACGATCTGCACGCATCGCCGGTGACGGTGCATGTCGCGGAAGCCGCCAATGTCCATCAGAATGTCGAAGCGGAGCTGCTGGCCGGCGGAGAAGGCGCGTGCCACCTCGTCGTGCCGCCCTCGGTGACGCAACCCCATATCAACAATCTCGCGCCGGCGCGCCTCCGGCAAAGCCGCGACCACATCACGAACCTGGCGGTACGAATATCGCGAATACCGATAGAGCAGCGTCGCCGCCAATTCGATCTCCAGCGGCTCATCGTCCAGCAGATCGACGGTCGGCGCAGGCGCGATGGCGATGCCTGCCAGCAACTCCGCCGCGGCCGACGTCAGCTCGCGCCGCGACTCCATCTCGTAGGCGTTCGCCTCGGCGTACTTCATCAGCGTGGGAGCCACGCGCACCGGGCGCAGCAGGAACTCGCTGGCCCGTTCGCTGACGTCCCGCGCCTCGTATTCGATGTGCTCCAGCAGTTCGCGGATTTTGGCGTGTCCCACATTGTAGGATGGCTCCTGCGCCGCCCGTCGCAACAGCTCGCCCAGGCGGCGCACTTCGGCGTGAGTGTCGGACAAGAGCCGTGATACCTGGTTCTCCAGCGTGCGCGCGCTGACGATCTGGCCCAGCGAAGTGTTGGTCGCCAGCGGCAGCAGGTAGCGCGAGATGTCGAAAGCCCGCGCACGCAGAGTGCGCTCATACGGCTCCGGCTTCATCTCGTCGGGCTTCGGCGTGCGCTCCCGCAGGTTCTGAAACAGCTGCTCGGAGAAATGGCGATACTCCGCGAAGAGGTGATCGACGGTCTCGCGATACAGCCCGCGCGCGGCAGCGTCGTCGCCAAAATCCGGAATGTAGTAGCCGCTCTTCTGGAAATCCTGGTAGCGGGTCGAGCGCTCCTGCCCGTCCCAGCGCGGCTCGTCGACCGCGACCGTCGCCGCCAGAATCGATAGCCGTTCGATGGCAAACGCGATATGCGCCAGGTCGGCAATGCTGCGATGGCCGTACTGAAAGTAGAAAGTGTTCAGGAACTTCTCGGCCTTCTGCTCGTTGATCTCGGCCAGCGACTCGCGCATCGACAGCGCCGAGCGCGAATACTTGGCCATGCCGTAGGCCTGCACCTCGGGATCGGCGCCGTGTACGGCGTAGACCTCGGTGCTGGGTTCGTGGTGGAGAGGGATATCGTCGCCGTTCGCGCTTGCTTTAGGACCGGGTGCCATTGCGCTGAATCATATGCGGTACGGCAGGGCGCAGCAACCGCCGAGCCTGTGGGAATCGCGAAAAATAGGAAGGCGCGGCCCCGTCCGGTCGTGCAAGGGAATCACGGGCCCTGGCCCTTAGCTCGTAGCCTTTATCTAAACCAAGTCCTGGCACTCTCGAAGGCAATCCTCTACTGCGTCGGACCAGGGTTTGGGATCGCCGGTGGAAATCTGGTAATCCGCGTCAGGGATGTGCTCGACACCGTGACACAGGGCAATGATGGGATGCGGAAAAAACTGCTCCTTCAGTTGCCGGATGGAATCGCTGCGCTCCGGGAGCGATCCTTCATCCCCAATCAGAATCAGGTCGAAATCGCCGAGCTCCCTTGCTGCCATCAGGCCGTCGTGTCCCAGCACGGTGGAAACGTCGTAGCCTTTGGACAGGAGCGCGCGCTCGCGCGACAGGACCAGCGCAGGATCGAAGCAAACATACAGTATGCGTTTGCCGGTCATAGGGCTTCCCTTCGGCAACGAGGGTGCAGAGTCCCCAACTGGCATTCGGGGGCGCGTAATCTCAAGCCACGAGAAGAGAATGCTTCTCGACCATTCGGCCCAGTGCCTACCATGTCGTCATCCCTTTATCGAGCGCCTAGGTTCCGCGTGCCGGCAGGGGCAGCCAGTTTAGGAACGGCTCTCAGAAAACTTGTGAGCTGCTGGGAGCGAAGTGGAAGAGGCACTCCACCCGGGTCCGACGACGATTCGTCATCCGGGCTGGCCAGGACAGACACTGTTGACCCTACAGCGGACGCCTGGCTAACCTCATTTATTTAGGACACTGTACCCTATCTGAGGCGCATTTTTGTAGAGCACTTACTGGCCAAAGTTGCGCCGGCTGTACCACTTATAGGCCTGTTTATTCTGGGTAGATAGACAGTCGCTAGCTTCATCAACAGAAGTTATTGCCGGAAAAGCGCCCTGCGAGAACCGCGCCGGGCTTCTTACTGTATCAGGCGCAGAAGAACCTTGGCGGCGATCGTCTGAAATACTTGCTGGAGTTCCTGGTTGCAGGTCGGGGAATTGGGAGACGAGCAATCGGGAGCGAATACCGCTTCGCCTACAGGCTGGGTGGAGTCATAGGTAGGACTGGCGGGATCGTTGGCGATCTCCTGCAGGAAGGTCTGGCTGGGATCGCTGCCTAGGCCGATAGAGTAGACATAGACGCCCTCGGCGCGCAGAGCGTTGGCCTCCTGCAGCGACCGGTACTGAGCATCGGCGGTGATATTGGTGCGCGAGAATGCCTTCTGCGATCCGTCGATTTGCGAGGTAAAGGTTGTTACTCCGGCGCAATCGTAGGTAGAGTCGTGCGGAGGATAGTTATTGCTGTCAAGACCCCAGCGACTTCCACCCTGTGAGTGTCCGTAGGTAGTACTGTAGTCGGTTCCATCCGAGGGATTGAAAAAGTCATAGTATGCGGTGGGATCGGAGCCGCGGCCCGATTCTCCTGAATCGTAGCCACCGTAGTTATAAAGCGTGTTGCCCAGGTGGTTGGTACAGTGCAAGGTATCCTGGATCGTATTCACCAGACCGTCCGTAAAATACACCACAACCTTCACCATGTTTTGGCCCGGCTGCGGAACGATGCTGTCCTCCTGAGTCTTGGCTAACACCAGACCGCCAAGGCCAAAAGTGCCGCCGGCAAAAACCATCTTATGGGAGCTGCTGCTGCTGAAGAACGATGGAATACCATTCGTTGTATCCTGAAAGTTATGCCCAATGCTGAAGTCGGTTGTAGCATTTGAGGCAAAGCTTGTCATAGCGACGTAGTCGGTACTGTTGTTGAAGTAGTCCACGAATGTCGGAACTGCGCCGGTGACAGCCTGTTGGCCGCCATTGAGTGTCATGGACCCGGAGCGGTCCACCACGATGGTCATTGCCAATGTGCCGCGTAAAGCCTGAGCTGTGGCATTCACGGTGAGAGTCTTGAATCCCGGCATTAGACCCATAAAAATCGTGTGGATAGTTGTCGTCGCGCTGGCTGTGACTATCGTCTGGCCGGAAACCGTGGAAAAGCTGATAGTCGGGGTGGGAGTGCTGGCATCGAGTCCAGTGGTCGGATAGTTGGCGCTAAACATGCTTTTGGCGTAGGTAGCGGCTTGTGTCTGACCGTTAAGCGAAAGATCCGTCATACCGGTGAGACAAGCGGCATCGACCGCTTTTTGCAGGCGTGCTTTGGTTACATAGGCAAACGCCACATCGACCGCCAAGGCTGATGTCAGCATGAGGCCAGTGATAACAAACGCCAGCACGATAAGGATCTGTCCTCGTTCCTCCTGCTGGTCGCGTTGATGGATAGCGTGCGTCAAGGTCTTCGAGTCTTTCTCAGTAATAGGCTGCATCATACAACTGCACCGGTAGTACGGTTTTAATCAGTTTCCCTATGGGAGTGATCGGCTGGAAGGAATAAAACACTTCCGTCACATAAACAGTCTGGTTGCTCTGTGGAATTGCGCCCGAGGGTAGAACGGCGGTTCCATTGACGCTTCCCACCCGGCTGGTAGCCGAAAGTCCGCCTTGCGACGTCTGCGCAGTAATCTTTACCGCAGTGGCATTGTTAAAGGCTGCCGTGACAATTACTTTGCCGTTAGAGCTCAGGTTCAGGTCTGAATCCGCGACCACGGCTGTTGCGGTGTCGGATAGAGCGGCGCCTCGCGATGCCATGTTCGCGCCTTCGCCGGCCAGGTTCGTGATCACCTGCTGTTGGTAAATGGCGCGGCTAAAATCGACCACGCCAAATACCAGAGTAGCCATCACGATTGCCGATACGGCGTACTCGATGACTGCCTGGCCGGACTGGCCGGAATCTTTCTTGCGCGATCTTACTGCCCGCATTCGCTTACTACCTCCCTACGTGGTCTGACCAGGCGGAAACCATTCGTTCTTGAAGGTGGAACTGACCGTGAACGAAAGGGCGCCATTGCTAAAGAAGTGCGCAATAATCGGCGTAAGCAGCTTGACGTTACTGGTCAGGGCGACGGTCACCGTATCGCCCGGACCACCGGCGCTCCCCGACCCGCCGACCACACTTGAGACTTGAATGTTGGAGACGTTCAGACCGATGGCTGCCTGCTGCGCGACGGCAATAATGGAGTTCACGCGGGAGAGCGTCTGGCCGGAATGCAGTGGGTCGGGCTGGTGGTTTCCCGTGATGGCATACCTGCCGCCCACGCGGACAGCATTCTGCAATGTGGTCTCCATGTAGAGGAGCCGCGATATATCAACCACCGCGCACATCATCAGAACAAACAAGGGAAATACCAGGGCAAATTCTGTGATGGCGTTTCCACTCGTACCTGAAATCCACCGAAACCGGCTTTTCTGTTCCCGTGCCGGGGCCGCGGTCCGGCGTGCGACAGTCGTGGCTCGAGAAGAACGCTGCAGGTTACTTTCCATACCAACCACCAGGAAGTTCTCCAGTATGACGAGTGTGGTCCGCGTGGGCTATCAACTGTGAGCCTGAGGCACTGCGAACAACTTCTCGCAGCCCGATTCAGGCCCGCTTAACACCATCGCTACGGCAGAGGGGGCTCTTCGAATCCTGTGCAGAGCTCACCGCAGCTTGCCTGGTGTCGTGAGGCTACGGGGTTACGTTAGCAGTTGCCCCGCCGTCGTTATTTCAAGATCGAATGAGGTCTTACAGAATCCTTACCCTTTGTGGTCGAGCTTCGGATCGAAACGCGCGGGAGGGGTAGCGTTCGCGATTCTATATCCGGACGACCCGCAAAACCGAACCAGTCGCCGCAAGGTGATCGCGCACCGGCTGGATGGCTTGTGCTGCGACCCGCCGGGCATCCTCGCGAGGAACGTTGTAACCTATCAAAATTGCTGTGAAGTCGAGGGTTAATCTCTTCAACAGATTTGCATCGGCGATGTAGGGTACGCCTGTAACCTCCATGAACTTACCTCTTTCTCTTCCGAGCCCGTCCGAGTGCACGGTATCTACCACAGCAGCGGCTCCCCTGCATCGGACTAGGGCCCCGTTTGCAACGCCGCTAGCTTAAGCGTTCTCGCCGCATCCGATCTTTCAGAATCGATGCGCGATTTTCAGGTTCTTATGGATATTCACTCGGCGGGTCGAAGAAGGATTAGCCCGGCGCGGCTCGACTCGTAGGCTGAGATCGAGACCGCGCCTCTTGAAGTTCGCCGGTTCCACGGAATGCTAGGTAGCAGAGTTTGCCGCTAACGATTCGTTAGCCCCATACGACATTTTCATGCGCTTTAATGGATGAACCTGGTCGCGATAGTTACTCGGTGAGACGCCAACGATCTTACTGAACACGGTAGTAAAGTGGCCTTGGCTGGAGAATCCCAGGTCATACGCGATGTCTGCCAGATTGGTTCGCGTCTCCTTCAGCATGCGCAGAGCCTGCTCTACCCGGCGACGCAGCACGTACTGGTGGGGCGACAATCCTGTGGACTCCTTGAAGGCCCGGGCAAAATGGCATGGACCCATCTGCAGCAGGTTGGCCATCTCCGCCAGGGAAAGGTTGTTGGAAAGATTGTCCCGAATGTAGTCCGTTACCTGGCGTAGTTTGTAGGGCGAAAGACCGCCGCGATACTGACTGACTCGCGTCGATCCCTCGGAGTAATTGGTGAGCAACACGGTGGCGAACGATAGACCCATGTATTCTCCAAACAGCCTGCCCGAAGGGCAATTGGCAAGCAGTTCATTGTGCAGGGTGAGCATGATGTAGCGCAGCTGTTCATCTTTCGCTGCCCATAGCCGCTTGATCTCGAACGGACCATTGGCTACCAGTTCATCCCCCGCCCATAGCACGAACTTCGGGGCTATCTCCAAGGCCAGAAACTCAACCTCTCCGGTCGAACGACGAGCGGGCAGGTCGCCGGGTCCGGTGAGAAACAGAGATCCTGGTTCGCAACCTACACTGAAAGCCTTCTGGCCGAAGCCTGCGGCGTATTCCGTTTTGTAGGATCCGCTGAGGCAGACTCCGGCCAGGTAGCAGCTGGTGCTGGCTTCGGGGCGATCAGAGGGGCCGGTGCGGTAGTGTTCCAGCTTGATTCCAAGCCAGGGAGCGTTGGTGGAGTCGAGCTGCGGTTCGGTCGCAGCAAGTAGAGGCGTGCAGCGTTGAGCCGCACGATCATAGATGGTTATTCTTCCAGTCGCCATAGTCCCCCAGTGAATCTAAATGGGCGATCTTTCTTGGCCGGCCAAAGACTGAAATTTTTTAGGGCAAATATTCAGCTTGCTTCTGGCTTTGCGCACGACATACCAGCCGCAGTTCTGAAGGCGCTCCTGGGATGAACTCTATCTCAGAAACACCCCGTGATCTGCGAGCTATCGGTTTCTTCAGCCCTGCGCTCGATCGGTTCAGAAGGGGCGAGAAACCTTTAACCACAAAAAATACGGGACCTGTCTGCTGACTACTAAAGGCGCGTGTGCAAGAAATAGCCGAACTATGGCCCGATGTCAATGACATTTCTCACGTACGATGGATAAATTTCTCACCGAAGTACTAGTACTTTGGTAACCAGCCTTAAGTTATCCTCGACAAAGTAACCAAAAAACCCGCCATTAACGCCGATTTCTGCGACCTTAGCAGTAGACAAGCTCGAAACCTGGACATTTATCCTCTCTCGCCGGCTGAGCATCGATTCCTCTTAGGTACAGAACTTCCTATTTACTATTAGTGTAAATTATTCATATTCACATGTTTATCTTTTAAGTAACATGCTTTCACCGCGACGATATCCTCGAATCACCACTATGGCACCGCGCCCCTTCTCTCAAACAGCACGGTTGTTCCATCGTCGTAGGTCAGCTTCCAGTCCGGATCGTGCCGAAGCATGTAGGCCAGCGGCTCCTTCTTCTCATAGAGCACATACCGGATGTGATACTTGTCGAACACTTCCATGGGAGACTTCACCCCCATCGCATCCAGGTAGTCGCCGAAAATTCCCCGGTGGTCGAAGATGTCGACGCGTGAATCCACAAACACAGGAATCTGGCGGACATTCCAGATGAGATAGCCGCCCCACAGGTAGTCGGTAAAGACGCGACCCTGGGGATTCCATCGCTGCAGGTATGGCGTCGCCTTCACTGGATAAATGGCGACAGTTTTTTCCATCAGGTAGTCGGCGGAAGGAAAGGCCCAGGCGCACCCCATCACAATACAAGCGATGATGATCGCGTTCAGGATGGGCTTGTCCACTTCGCGCCGGTACGGCGGCATGAAATCCATTTCAACCGCGATCAATGGAGTAAGAACAATGGCAGCCAGAAACATGAAGCGACTGTAGGTCAACGTGGCATAGAAGCCGATGAGCAGAAAGCCGACCTCATGCAGGCGCCACTGACGCTTGCGGGTTAGCGCCATCACGATGGTCGCGGCCAGCATGCCAAAGACGATCTTTCCTCTTGCCTGGTGAAAATCCAGACTCTGCCATTCGCTGATGTGGCTGACATTCAGCTTTTGCTGGAAGGCCAAATCGAATGGGTAGAAAACCAGGTGATAGGTGTAAGGATTCACGAAGAGTGCCAGCACGCTGAGCGCGAAGACGGTGCTCAGCTTGATAAGCTGCGGCCGCGTCCAGCGCATGGCTACAATCCGCCCCCACCGGCCTTCGATCAAACCGGAGCCTGCAAAAATCGAGAAGAAAACCAGGCCGATCAGCCATGACCCGTGTGTATTCACCCAAAGTAAAAACAACGGCGGCAATAACCATGTGCGGTCTTTGCCTTCCTTGTACTGCTGCAAGATGAGCAACTCGAGCACAAGAAGCATCCAGCCGAACAGTAGTGTCCGCGGGCCGAACGATATCGTTGCCAGAATCACCGCGAACCACGACGCGACGAACGCCGCCTTGACATTGCCGGACGTGCGATAGGCGAGATAGAACACGCCCATCAGGATGAGCTCGACTGCTCCCAGCAAAACAAGGTAGAGTCCGCGCACTCCCATCAGGCGCCAGCCAACATAGAACGGCAATTCGCCCAGCCATGCTTCATTCACCCACGGTGATCCGGCGGCGGTGAACGAGTACATATCATGGTGGACCACCGCATGGTGCTGCACCAGGTACTCAGCGTTGCGCAGATGCCACCAGATGTCAGGATCGGCGATGCTGCGATTCGCGCACACATAGACACTGCCGGCCAATAGTGCGCCGAGTAGAACGGGAAAGCTGAAGGCTAATCTCCAGAAGCTATCGAGCCTGGCTACCGGTTTGGAAAACTGGCGCTCAGCGAGAGGGGCTTCCGTCAAAATTTCGTTGGTCGATGACGCCATAGTGGTAGATCTCACTCGGCAAAACTTAGCACAAAAGAAGAGACCTGCAACACGTTCGGGGAGTTAATGCATGATTTCTGCAAGGTCAAGCAAGATCGTGGAATAGCAGAATTTCCTGCAACGGTATGCTCCATTTGCTTAGCCGCCATAGGACTTCCAGTGCGGCGACGCCAATGGAGGGAAGTAAATGAACTACATCGCCAACTTGAAGAACCTGCTAAATGACGAGTCCGGCCAGGATTTGATCGAGTACGCATTAGTCGCGGCCTTGATTGCTCTGGGCGCGATCACTGCTATGAAGGGCCTTGCCACCGGCCTGAGCAGCGCCTTCAGCACCATCTCGAGCGATCTGTCCAGTGCAGTCGCGTAACCCGAACCTTCACCGGCAGGATCCATCGGTGGGTCCTGCTGGATGGACAAGGCCGGTTGTGCGGCCGGAGGGCTGTGCCGGCCGCACAACCGAGCGCCTTGTTTGTGATGAAACTTTCTCTCGCTCGCGGGAGATCCGACGTCAACGACTTATTTCAACGTAGCTACCTACAGGGACCTTTCGCCGGTGTTCGATCTAGATACCACATTCGTCGGGCTGGCACTAGTTTGCGCTAGTGTGGGAGCCTTCCGCGATGTTCGCACCCGCCGCATACCCAACTGGTTAACCGGGCCATCCATCCTTGCCGGCCTGGCTCTGCACTTCATCGTCGGACCTGAGCACTGGCACTCCATGGGAAGGGCGGCTCTGGCAGGATTAGTGGGCGGCGGCGTGTTTCTGCTATTCCACCTGGCCGGCGGGATGGGAGCCGGCGATGTGAAGTTGATGACCGCGGTCAGTTGTCTGGCAGGTCTTAGTTATCTTCCCGAGATTCTTATTGCCACCGCTCTTATGGGCGGAGTATTCGCCATCATCGTTGCTATTTCGCATCATCGCCTGAAAGAAACCCTGACCAACATCGGAGTGTTGGTTGTTCACCATGGATCCAGCGGTCTGCGTCCGCATTCAGACCTTAACGTCGCCAATGCGGAGCGCCTTCGCATGCCCTACGGCGTGGCTATCGCCGCCGGAACCGCGTTGGCGTTCTGCACTGTGTTGCTGAGGTAGAAACATGAACCCACGCCGCCTCGTCCTTGCTCTCGCGGTCGCTCTATTGCTGTCTCTCGCAGTAACCTACTTCGTCAATCGCAAGCTAGGAAGCCGCACGGCGCCCAGCACTCAGAAATATGTTGCCGCGGCTCATCCTCTGCAATCCGGCGAAGTACTCAAGGCTGACAATCTTGTCCTGGTAGACTGGCCTACCTCGCTTCCCATTCAAGGCGGCTTCACCAAAGTCGACGACGTCGTCGGACGCTCCACCATTTATCCCGTCACTACTGGACAGCCGCTACTCCCATCACAATTGGCCGCACCCGGCTCGGGCATCGGGCTGACCGTAAAGATTCCCGAAGGCATGCGCGCCATCTCGGTACGCTCCGATGAAATCGTGGGCGTGGCCGGCTTCCTGTTTCCGGGATCGCATGTCGACGTGCTGGTGACCTTGAGGTCGGACAAGATTCCCAATCCCACAACGCAAATTGTTTTGCAGGATGTCGAGGTACTGACTGCGGGACAGAACATCGAACCTGATCCCACAGGCAAGGCGCAGACGGTCAACGTGGTCACGTTGTTGTTGTCGCCGCAGGATGCGACCAGGCTTGTGCTGGCGACGACGCAGGGCGCCATCGAGTTTGTACTGCGCAACGGTGCTGACCGCACTCAGGTCAAGGTGGCTCCAGTACAAATTGCGTCGCTGATGTCGGGCGATGCGCCGGTACATAAAGCGAGCGTGTCCAGCGCACCGCGCACGCCCACCAAGCAACCTTACGTAGTGGAAACCATCATGGGCGATAAACACGTCAACGCCCAATTCGAGTGACACTCATGGACACGCGGACGATACATCGTTGGGCACGAATGTTGAGTGTGGTTGTGCTGCTCGCGCTGGCCAGTGGAACGCTGGCGGGACAGGCGGCCAGCGAGGCGGCAGGTGCCATGTTGCCGGCACAAGCGGCCGCCCCGAGCATGACTGCGCCGCAGATGCCGCAGATGCCACAAACCACGCAAGCGCCGGACACTTCTCTCGCACCGTCGCCAGCGCCGGCGGCCTCGGCGTATGCGCACAGGGAAGCCAGAGTTCCGACCGGCGCCGCCGCGCCGCCCGCGGCTCCCAGCGGCCCGGAGAGCCCTGACGGGGGAGATCAAACTCTGCACGTGATTGTCGGCCGATCGGTCTTCGTGAGCACGCCGGAACGCATGCGCCGCGTCTACATCAGTAACCCTACCGTGATCGAGTCGATGACCCCCAGTCCTACCGACCTGGTGATCACCGCCAAGACCGCCGGCACCAGCAGCGTTGTGGTGTGGGATGAAAGCGGGAACTCGACGGTGTTCACGGTGATGTCCGACGTGGATGTGGGTGGGCTGCGGCAATCGCTGTCGCAAGCGCTGCCCGAGGATCAAGTCAACGTCGAGGTGCAGGAGGGAAAGCTGTTCTTGTCGGGAGTGGTGGGCAGCGATGCGGAGGGAGACATCGCCTCCAAGCTGGCCAGTGTTTACTCCAAAGAGATCGTTAATTCGCTGGTAGTCGATCCACGGCACCGGCCGCAGGTGGAATTGAAGGTAAGGTTCGCGGAGCTGGACCGCTCCAAGCTGGATGCATTCGGCGTCAATCTGTTCGGGCTCAACTCCTCGAACGTGGGATCCGGCAGTACGCAGCAGTTCGGCGCGCCCTCCTTTCAAACCGGAGGCGGCAGCAGTGGCGAGACCGCGACATTTTCAGACTTCCTGAACCTCTTCTACTTCAATATCAAGAACGGAGTCGGAGCAAGCCTCAAGGACCTGCAAACCAAAGGCATTTTGGAGGTACTGGCCGAACCCACGTTGATGACTATCGATGGCCAGCCGGCAAAGTTTCTGGCGGGCGGCGAATTTCCTTTCCCGGTCGTGCAGCCCGGTAGCGCCGGTGGTACGGCGACGGTGACCATTCAGTTCCGCCAGTTTGGAGTGAAATTAGAGTTCGTACCGTTCGTCAATCCCGATGGAACCATCCGTTTGAAGGTCTCTCCCGAAGTTAGCGCTCTGGACTACAGCAATGTCGTCGTCATCGCGGGCTACACCATACCTTCGCTGTCCACGCGCCGGGCGGAGACCGAGGTAGAGCTCAAAGATGGGCAAACGTTTGGAATTTCGGGAATCCTCGACCATCGCACGACCGACTCGCTGAACCGGATGCCGGGCATTGCTGACGTGCCCATCCTCGGGCAACTGTTTCGTTCCAAGAGCCTGAACCATTCGGTGATGGAGCTGATCGTGGTGGTGACACCGACCATCGTCAATCCGCTTACCAGCGACCAACCGGCGCCACCGAATCCGAAATGGGTTGTGCCACCGGGACAATTGGGGAACTTCGATAAGAATCTCCCCAGAAGCTACAACCAGAAACAGTGATTGGGACCAGGCAAGAGGGAGCATCAGGTGAAGTTGGAAGTTCCCAGTAACGGTCAGAGCGGGCTTTGCGTCATCACCATCGGCGTCAACTCTGAGACCGCCGAGAAGGTGAAAGCGGCCACGCAACGGGAGCACGGAACGTTTGCCGGCGAAGTGCCTGGCTATTCGCTCCAGGAAGGTGAATTCCAGCCTCTGCTGGTTTTGCAAAAGGCGGAAGTTTCGGTGTGCGTGATCGATTTCGATCAGGACCGCAAGCTTGCGGCCGAGACGGCGAACTCGATCAACCTGATGTTGCGTGGAAAGACGACGCTGATTGCCACCTCGGAGCAGTCCGACCCGGCCTTGATCGTGGAAGCCATGCGGGCCGGGTGCAATGAGTTCCTCTCCAAGCCGGTATCCATCGAGCACGTTTGCGAATCGCTGCAGCGTGTCTGCGGACGGATGCTGGGCTCGCGCGAAGTCAAAACGTCGGGGAAGATTCTGGTCTTCCTGGGGTGCCGGGGAGGAGCGGGAGCAACCTCGCTGGCAGTGCATCTCGGCTCCTATCTGGCGCGGCTGCACGGCAAGAAGACGCTGATTGTCGATCAGCACCAGCATCTGGGACATGTCGCTCTCTATCTCGGACAGGACGGTCCGTCCTATGACTTCTACGAACTGGTGCGCAATGTCGGGCGCCTGGACCAGACGCTGGTGGCGGGCTTTGTTGCTCATCACGGCAGCGGTGTGGATGTGCTGCCAGGCCCCTCCATCCTGAACGGGCACATCCATGTTCCGCTCGATGCGGTGGAGCGCTCGATACGCTTCCTGGCGAATGTCTACGAGTACGTCATTGTGGATTGTCCTTCGGGCTTAAGTGACATGAACCTGGTGACGGTGGACTGCTGCGACGATTTGTACCTGGTAACCACACCCGACGTTCCCGCGCTGCGCGATCTTTCGCGGTATGTGGACCGTCTGGCGCAGTGCAACATCACGCCCCCGAAGGTGAAGGTGGTGGTCAATCGCTTTACCTCGGATTGCGCGGTGACGCTGGAGCAGATCGAGAAGGCGGTGCGCCAGCCGGTGTCGATCACCATACCCAACCAGCCGGCCGAACTGATGCGCGCCATGAACACCGGCACGCCGGTCGGGCCCGAGCGCAAGTCAGAGTTTGTGATGCAGATGAAGAAATGGACCTCCAGCCTGGTTCCGGTAACCCAGGAGTTAGGCCGGGAAGAGTCCAAACGCAAGTTCTCGCTGTGGAGGTGATATGAGGACGAAAACTTTCCAGCGGTGGCGGAGGAATCTTGGCTGATATGGTCACCATGCCATCCAGTGCGGTGCGCGGTAACGGTGCGATGGAACGCGGTCCGCAACCTTTGCTGGGAAGGGCCCAGCAAGAGGTGAAGTCTGCTGTCCATCGTGAGCTGATCAAGAAGGTCGATCTCGAGAAGCTGCTATTCATGCAGGACACGAAGGCGCGGCAGACTTTGCTGACCCTCATCCTGCCGCTGGTCAGCGAGCAGGGTATTCCGCTCAGCGCCACCGAGCGCGAACGCATCGCCAACGAGGTGCTGGACGAGGTCTTCGGATTGGGCCCGCTCGAGCCGTTGCTCCAGGATCCCACGGTCAACGACGTCCTGGTGAACACCTACGATTCGGTCTACGTGGAGCGCGGCGGCATTCTGGAGAAGACCAGCGTCGCCTTCAAAGACAACACCCACCTGATGCACATTATCGACAAGATCGTCTCCAGCGTTGGCCGGCGCGTCGATGAATCGTCGCCCATGGTGGACGCCCGCCTGCTGGATGGTTCGCGCGTCAACGTCATCATTCCTCCGCTCGCTGTGGACGGGCCCATCGTCTCCATTCGCCGTTTCGGCACAACGCCGCTTACCGCAGAAGACCTTCTGGGCTACGGCGAATACACCTCGCAGATGCTCGACGTTCTGCAAAAGGCAGTGAAGGCGCGGCTCAACGTCATCATCTCGGGCGGCACCGGCGCCGGCAAGACGACCCTGCTGAACGTTCTCTCCGGCTTCATCTCCGTGCGCGAGCGAATTGTCACCATCGAAGATTCGGCCGAGTTGAAGCTGAAGCAGGATCACGTGGTGCGGCTGGAGTGCCGGCCTCCGAACGTGGAAGGCAAGGGCGGCGTCCGCCAGCGCGAGCTGGTGATCAACGCCCTGCGTATGCGGCCCGATCGCATCGTGGTGGGCGAGGTGCGCGGCGAAGAAGCGCTCGACATGTTGCAGGCCATGAACACCGGTCACGACGGATCGATCACCACCGTGCACGCCAACAGCCCACGCGATGCGCTGTCGCGTATCGAAACCATGTGCATGATGGCCAACCTGAACCTGCCGGAAAAAGCGGTGCGCCAGCAGATCGCCGCCGCCATTCACCTGATTGTGCAGGTCTCGCGCATGAGCGACGGAACACGGCGCGTCACGCACATCACGGAAATCACCGGCAGCAGCGGCGACATGGTGAGCATGCAGGACATTTTCCTGTTCGAAAAACGCGGGGTGGGAATGAACGGCAAGGTGCTGGGCAGGTTCTATGCCACCGGCATCGTTCCCAAGTTCTCGGAGAAGCTGAAAGCGTCGGGCATTCCGATTCCCATGAGTCTGCTCGACATGTCGGAAGAGGTCTAGAACGGCTTATTGGGTGGAGCACCGCTTCAGCGGTGCAGTTGGAAGGGGGAAAGGAGTGGCTTTAGCCGCTGAGGTAATCGAAACATTACCTCAGGCGCTAAAGCGCAATACAAGGAACTGTCGCTGGTACTGCACGCCTGAAGGCGTGCTCCACCCGGTGCCGAGGCGGCTCGGATGAGATGTACAAGAGGAGGACGAAAGATGATCTCGATGCTCGCGGTAATAGCGTCCACCATCGCCGTATTGCTTTGCCTGGCGACCGCGTCGCTGGGAAGCCCGGCGGATATTTAAGGGGATAAAAAGCCATCATGCTGATGATTCTCACATTCCTGATCGTACTGGTGCTGACGGCGTCGGCCATCCTGGTGCTGACGCGTCCGACGGCGGCAGACCGCGCTATCGAAGGGCGCGTGGCGGGAATCCAGGCATCGGCGGTGCAGGAAGTCTACCTCGGCGATGGCATACCGGAGTTTCTGCGGCGTACCAAGCTGAGCGAAATTGACTGGCTCGATAATCTGCTGAAGCGATGGAATGTCGCGCACAAGATCGAGCTGCTGATCACGCAGGCCGAGAGCTCGTGGACCGTCCCCATGGTGCTGGGCGGCTCGGTCGCTTCCGCCGCCTTCGGCTTCACCGTGTCGTATGTGTGGCTGCCCGACATGGCAGTGTGTGTCGTGCTGGGCATTTTGTTTTCCTCGCTGCCTTTCTTCGTATTGCAGGTCAAGCGGGCGCGGCGCATGCGGCGTTTCAACCAGGGATTGCCCGATGCGATTGATCTGGTCTGCCGCGCGCTGCGTGCGGGACATTCGTTGAGCGCGGCCATCGAGATCGTTGGCCAGGAAGCCGTGGAACCGGTGCGCACCGAATTTCGCGAAGTCTACCGGCAGCAGAATTTCGGACTGCCGCAACGCGACGCGCTGTTGCAACTGGCGCGCCGCGTACCTTCGGCCGACCTGCAATTCGTCGTCACCGCCATGCTGGTGCAGAAAGAGACGGGTGGAAACCTGGTCGACATTCTGGAGCGCACGGTTGCCGTGATTCGCGATCGCATGAGGATCGAGGGTGAGGTGCGAATCTACACCGCGCAGGGCCGTCTTACCGGCGTCATCCTGGCGTTGCTACCCATCATCATGTTTTTCCTGATCAACATTTCGAATCACGGGTACGCCAGGATCCTGGTGGAAGATCCGATGGGCCGCAAACTGATTTATACGGGGCTGACGTTCATGATTCTGGGCGGGATCATCATTCGCAAGATCGTAAACGTGAAGGTGTAAGGGATATGCATCCTCTGGTAATCGCGTGCATCGTCGCAACCGCATTCTTTGCCAATGCGCTGACCATCGTGTTGTTTATGTTGCGGCCGTCGCGGCAGGCGAGGCGCGTCTTCGACCTGACCCGCGGCCAGACGGTCTTTACTACCGACGAGCCGAAGCGCTCGGCCTTCGAGGGCCTGGCCGATGCCCTGCGCTTTATCCGTACCCGCTTGGGCTTGCGCGACAACGTGAAGCTGCAGGAGCGATTCATTAACGCCGGGCTGCGATCGCCCGGTTATGCCGAACTGTATTTTGCTGCCCGCTTGCTGGGTCCACTGGCTGCGGTGGTTGGGGCCAGCTTCATCTCCAGCAATACCGGCTTCTGGATGATGGGCCTGGCAGGCGTGGCGTTCATGGCTCCCGACATTGCGCTCACCGAGATTATCCGCCACCGCCGCGAGCAGATTCGTCTGGGCATGCCGGACGCCATCGACCTGCTGGTGATCTGCGTGGAAGCGGGGCTGGGCATCGACCAGGCGCTGCTGCGCTCAGGACAGGAGCTGGCGTTGAGTCATCCCGCGATTGCGGAAGAGTTCAACCAGATCAACCTGGAGCAGCGCGCCGGCAAGGAGCGCATCGAAGCCTGGCGCAGCATGGCCGATCGCACCAAGCTCGACGTCATCAAGGCGTTCAGCGGAATGCTGGCCCAGACCGACCGCTTCGGCACGCCGATCGCGCGCTCTCTGATCACATTTTCCGACAGCCTGCGCCTGCGCCGCCGGCAGCAGGCCGAAGAGATGGCGGCCAAGACCACCGTCAAACTGATTTTTCCTTTGGTGCTCTTTATCTTCCCCAGCATCTTCATCGTGCTGCTGGGGCCGGCGATGATCACCATCGTTAGAAGTCTGGACACCGTGTTCAAGTAACACGCAATTCACAACCGCAGTACACAAGGAGGGGAAACCATGGAAAGCGTAACTTTGATTCGAGCGATCTCGGGAATTTTGTTTGTGATCGTGCTTGGCGTTCTGATCATGCGCAGAAAAAAGATGGCATAACGCCGGGAGCAGGTTATGCAGAGATCGCGTGAGGTGGAAATTGCCAACGTCACGCGGGGCACGGTGCTGGGCTCGGAGATCCGGGTCGCCAACACCGCCTGGTCGCGCATGGTTGGCTTGCTAGGCAACTCAGGGTTGCGTCCAGGATGCGGCTTGCTGATCGAGCCGTCGTCCGGGGTGCACACATTCGGCATGAGGTTTCCGATCGACGTGGTGGCGCTGGACCGCCAGCTCTGCGTGCGAGGGGTGTGGGAGAACCTGGGCCCGTTCCGCATCGCCGCGGTCGGTTTCAAAGTGCACAAGGTGCTCGAGCTGCCGGTAGGCGCAATTCGCGACAGCCGCACACGAGTCAACGATCAACTGGCGGTGCAGGAACCCGGAAGTATTCGCGAGGGATTGGGCGGCGTGGGCGAAGTCGAAGGCCGTCCCGGGTTGCGCATCGTCCGCTAACACGACCGACAGGTCAAGCAAAGGAGAATCACCGTGAGCTTAATGTTCATTCGCGTATTGGCAGGATTTCTCGCCGGGCTGGCGGCCGGCATTCTGATGATGCGGGTTGCCTACAAGAAGAAGGGCTTCATCAAGGCCGATGAAGGCGAGACGCCGGACACGGCAATTTCATCGCGAGCCAGTTGACTCTGATCGGGTGACGGCGAAGTCCCTTGGCGGCGGAACAGTTTGCCGAAGATTGAAAGAGCAGATGCTTTCGGCAGGCTCACCCGCGAAAGCCGGTTCGGGATGACAAAGGGACTTGCGACGGCGCAGCTGAAGCTGCGCCCCTTCAAAACGGCTTGTAGGGGGAAGACATGCAGAATTACCCACAGCGCGCGATAGCGGGCTCCGCGGCGCATGCCGGGCTGCGCACGGTGGACGCGCGAACGGCAAGCCGCGGTTCCCAATGGCTGCTGCTCGGCGTCATCGTGGTCAGCACCCTGTTACTGGCGGTGCGGCTCAACGTCGACTCCAACCTGGCGGACGACCCGGTGCAGAAGAACGTTGCCGAGCTCGTCCTGCACGGGCAGCGGCCGCACGCCAACTTCAGCTACGCCTACACGGGAGGGCTGGTCTATCTCCACGCTCTGGCGCTGCGCATCTTCGGCGACCGCGAGCTCTCGCTGCGGCTGATGCTGCTGGTGTTCTTTGTGGCCTGGCTGCCGTCGTTCTGGTACATCGCGCGCAAGCTTACTTCGCCCATCGGCGCGGCGCTGCTTACGCTGCTGGCCGCGGTGTGGAGTGTGCCCATCTATCCCAGTCCGCTGGGGACATGGTATGGGCTGTACTTCGCCACCTTCGGCACCGCGGCGCTGTTCCGCTACATCGAGAATCGCCGCTCGCGCTGGGTCTTCGTGGCCGGCGTTCTGGCCGGACTGTCGTTCCTGATGAAGGTCTCCGGCCTGTACTTTCTGCTGGCGGCGGTGCTGTTCCTGGTCTTCGACGAGCAGAGCGTGCAGGACGAAGTCCGCTACGGCGAACACGAGGTCCCGGACTCGACTTACTCCGTGCTGCTGACGCTGGTGCTGGTGGGTCTCGACATCATTCTGCTGCTGCTGTTGCGCAGCCGGGCCAACATCACCGAGGTCTACCACTTCGCGCTGCCCGGCATTGCGCTGTCGTTTCTGCTGATCGTGCGCGAGTGGGGAATGCCGCGCTTCCCCGTGCCGGTGCGCCTGTGGCAGATCGGAGGCCGCCTGCTGCCGCTGCTGCTGGGAGCGTTCATTCCGGTGATCGTCTTTCTGACGCCGTATGTTTCCAGCGGGACGCTGGGCAAGTGGTTTCTGGAGACGCTGGTGATGCCGGCGATCGGCTGGCAGGCGGCGTTTCACTCGGCGATCAATCCGGTGGGCGCGTTGTGCGCCATACCGCTGCTGGTGATTCTGCTCATCAACGCCGAGGTGCGCTCCAACACGGCGCGGCGGCTGGCGTTTGTGGCGCTGTGCCTGGCGGGAGCCGAATCGCTGAACCTGGCGCTGGTGCATCCCGAGTTCGCGCGCTGGGTGTGGGTGTCGGCGGCGACAGCCATCCCCATCACCACCGCCATCGGAGTGTTTCTGCTGCTCAGCGGGACGAAGAAGGGACAAGGCAAGCAGCGCTCGCAACTGATGCTGCTGATCGCGGTGGCCGGACTGTGCAGCCTGGTGCAGTTTCCGCTGTCGGCGCCGGTGTACTTCTGCTGCGTGGTGCCGCTGGGGATCCTGGCCTTCATCGGGCTGGCCAACCTGGTGAGCGACGGCCGCCCCATGCTGCTGCTGCTGCCGCTGGCGGGATTCTACCTGGCCTTCGTGACATTGCTGATCCTGCCCAACAAGATCTACCGGGAAGGATTGTCATTCCGGTTGTCGCCGGGAGCGGCCATCGCCGCGCCGCCGGCGGTAGGAATGGAGAATCCCGGGACGGGAGGAGGAAGCAGTGAGCGGAGTGCCACGTCCGGGCCTCACGCTGACGGGTTGGGCCGCCGATAAAGATTACAGAGGGGAAGTGTTTCTTGATATGGCAAAGGGCCAGATCCTTGCGGCAAGGTAATCGAGTTAGCGATCCGAACTTTAACGGGCGAAATACACGCTCAAAGTACGGGCGTTCTGGCGCGAAGAGACATGCCAGGGAACTCGTCGTTCTTCTTACCGCAGTTTTGATGGCATTAGCTTGCTACACGTTGAATTACCTGTATCTACGCCCCGTCGTCCTTCGTACAAATCCGACGGTGGATTTTTCCTGTTATTACCGGTCAGGCAAGATGGTGGTGTCCGGCGCGGCCGCCAAGATCTACGACGTCAGTGCACAGCGCCAGTATGATCGCGAGCTGCAAAAGGAAATCGCTCCGGGAAAATGGCTTGAGTATCGGCCGTTCAACTACCCTCCCTTTGTGCTTCTGGTGTTTGCTCCCCTGTCGCTTTTGCCATATCACCAAGCGGAGCTTGCCTGGTATTCCTTGAACGCAGCCATGCTGCTAAGCCTGCCCTTCACCATGCTAGGCATACTTGGGCGTGGAAAGCTTCTGGCCTATGCTGTCGTGGCGCCGGCGCTATTTCTTCCAACGGAATTTGCGCTTATCCAAGGGCAAAGTTCTATCATGGTTCTGTTGGCGCTCGGCTTGGTTATCGCTAAACTCGTCGAGGGAAACGAAGGAAGCGCTGGCTGCGCGTTGGCGATTGCGATGTGGAAGCCGCAGCTCGCCTTACCTATGTTGGTGGCATTGGTCTTTGCCGCCAGGTGGCGAGCAGTAGCTGGATTCCTTGGAGCGTCCGTTGCGTTATTCTTGGCCTCAGCGTCGATGTTGGGTGTACGCACGACCCTCGGTTTTCCAGAAGCGGTGTTGCAATTCAGACGGCTGCCACAAGGCTCAGGCGGCGACTACCCGCTCGCCATGCCGAATATACGGGGCATATCGTATCTTCTTCTCCGAACGCGCTTTCCCGATGGAATTCTGCAACCGCTGATCCTCGTTTTCAGTCTTGCGCTGATCATTCTAGCTGCAATCGCCTTCAAGACTCAGGCCTCTCGAAACCTCGGACTGGCTTGCGCGCTAGTCGTTACGGTAACCGTAATGACTAGCTATCACTGCTACTTGCATGACTTATCCCTGCTGATCCTTCCGTTCCTGCTCGTTGCTGCCGATGTGAGATGGCGCGGAATAAGTGCGTGGCCAATGGTCGCGCTGCTCGCAATCTCGGCCGTGTTTATTGTGCCCTTTGTCTCTGGCGCATATCAGCGATCGTTGCTGACGTTCTTCGCGGCGACTGTGGTACTGGGTACAAGTTTGGTGATGACTATGCGGGGAGTTCCCTGCCATCGACCGCGTGGCAAAATACGCGGTCTGACAGAAAGTCCCAGTCTGGGGTGATGCTGTCATGCTTCTGTCTACTGTTCCCCAAAGTAGCCAAGCGTCGCTAATGATGGTCGAAGGAGGCGCTACGCTGATTGCATGCGCAGTAGCGTTCGGTTGGCCAACGTTAGGCGCAAGGTTATTCTCGCGTATCGAACGAGCATTTGGAAGGTTAGCGAGAAGACGTGGTTTAGCTGTTGTGGTCGTCGGTTTCACGGCTCTTCTATCGCGGTTGGCTATTCTTCCTTTGTGCGCCGCCCCACATCCATTTCTTCCGGACGACTTCAGCTTCCTTCTCGCTGCGGATACATTCGCGCTAGGGAGACTAACCAATCCTACCCCCACATTGTGGATTCATTTCGAGAGCATGCAAATCAGCATGAAGCCGAGCTATATGTCGATGTACTTCCCGGCAGAGGGGTTAATACTGGCGGTGGCGAAAGTGCTGACAGGGCATCCTTGGTATGGCATATTGTGCATGACCGCATTGATGAGCGCCGCGATTTGCTGGATGCTTCAGGGTTGGCTTCCGCCGACGTGGGCCCTGCTGGGCGGCATGCTGGCGGTTCTGCGCATCGGCCTCTTCAGTTATTGGATCAATACGTACATGGGTGCAGGGTCGATAGCCGCCCTGGGCGGTGCTCTGGTTCTAGGCTCGCTGCCACGATTCTTGAAGAAGCCGCAGCTTCGCTACAGCCTGCTACTGGCCTTGGGAATTGTGCTTCTGGGCACTACGCGGCCCTACGAAGGCCTACTGCTTTGCCTTCCGGTCGGCGCTGTTCTGGGTTACCGGCTCTGCTCCGGAAGGAACCAACTGAGATCTGCCGCGCTGGTTCACCTCACCGCGGCCCCTCTTGCCATTGTCTTAGTCGCCGGGGCATGGATGGGATACTACAACTATCGTGTGTTTGGAAATCCCTTTACTCTGCCATACACGGCTAATCGCGCCACATATGCTATGGCGCGGTATTTTGTCTGGCAATCTCCCCGACCTGAGCCGGTCTATCGACACGACGTGATGCGGCAGTTTTACAATGATATTGAACTCAAACCATACGAGAGCATTCGTGAGCACCTTTTCTATCAAACAGTGCTAAAGGCGATCGGTGAAACTTCGTTCTTTGCAGGTATCGCCTTGCTGCCGCCCTTGCTGATGTTTCGACGTGTTCTGGTGGATCGCCGCACCCGGTTCTTAGTTGTCTGCGCTGCGGTAATGATGGTGGGCATGGTTGTGCAGATATTTCTCATTCCTCATTACCTGGCTCCCTTTACGGCGATGTTCTACGCACTTGGCTTACAAGCGATGCGCCACCTCCGCCTCGCAACCATAAATGGGCACCCGGTCGGAATTGGCTTGGTGCGGCTGATCGTATCGCTGTGCGTTGTGCTCGCAGGAATACGGTTGTTTGCCGTACCGCTTCACCTCAGCGCCCCAGAGTGGCCGGTCTCCGCATGGAATATCGAATGGTACGGCCCGATTGCGTTTGGCCAAGAGAGGGCAGATGTGGAGGAAAAACTAGAGCGGTTCCCTGGCCAACAGCTAGTTATCGTCAGATATTGTTCGGACCATAACCCCCTTAATGAATGGGTCTACAACGCGCCGGATATCGATGACTCCAGAGTGATCTGGGCCCGCGAAATGGACACCGCAAACAATCTCGAACTGATCCGTTACTACCACGGACGGCATATCTGGCTAGTGCAACCAGACACACATCCCACAGAGGTCTCTCCCTATCCTGTCTCTGACGAGAGAGGCATTGCATCGAGAGGCGCTTCGGGCGCCGATTCAAGCATCCGGCAGTACATCAGTGGTAAGAATCACTAACCAAGAAGTTATCGGTAATCGCTGACAGGCTGTTGCAACTTGAGTTGATACGTTCGCCGCCGCACTCGATGCGGGACGGCATCCACCAGCCACGCCGCAACCGCCCTCCAGGGCGGTGCGTTACAGCGCGGCGGTCGCCATGTGGCACGTTCCAACCTTCAGAATAGCGATCAGCGTCCATCTGATGTTTCAAAATCTCCTATTGTCGGCGGCAGAATTGTGTAAGCTCCGGCGAAATCGTGGAATATTCACTTGCCTCAGCTACGTATTCTGAGTAACAACACCGATGCTTGAGCTGATTCGTCCCATCCTCGACTGGCCCTTCTTCTATGAGTCCTATCACAAGCTGATTGGGGCCAACTATCGCAGCCGGGTGCTGGTGGAGGAGTACATCCGTCCCCAGGCGGGGGAGCGCATTCTCGACATTGGGTGCGGGCCGGGGAACATGCTGCCGTTTCTGCCGGAGTGCCGGTATATGGGCTTTGACTCTAATCCTTCTTATATCGCCTCGGCGCGACAGCGCTATGGAAAGCGCGGCGAGTTTGTCTGCGAACGGGTCAGTGATCACACCGTGCGGCAGTTTGGGGAGTTCGATATCGTGCTCGCGCTGGGGCTGGTGCATCATCTGGACGACGCCGAGGCCACGGATCTGTTTCGTCTGGGATACACCGCATTGCGGGCGGGCGGGCGGTTGATTACCAACGACGGCTGTTATGTTCCCCACCAGTCCGCGGCCAAGCGATATTTGCTGTCGCGCGATCGCGGGCAGTTCGTGCGCACGCGGGAGCAGTATGAAGGGCTGGCGCACCGGTTGTTCGGCGAGGTGCAAGGCGATCTTCGCGAGGATGTGCTGCGGATTCCGTATACCCACTTGATTATGGTGTGTACGCGGTGAGGGTTCGGGAGTGCCGCCCAAAGCGCGTTGTATCAAGGGGGGGCTTCGCAAGAGTCGTAAAGCAGGTTCCTCGCGGGCTGAAGCCCGCTCGGAATAACAAAAATAAACGGCTTATCGGCACGCCTGAAGTCGTGCCCTGACACAAAGCATCCGACCCTGAGTTTTCAGCAGCTTGTAAAGGTGCGCTCCTTCAAACCGGGGACAACAGCAAGCCGCTCCCGCAGCTCAGCCCTGGGCGATGGCGAAGACGGCGTATTGGCCGCCCAGGGGCAGGCGCGCGAGCCAACGCTCGAGCGAGCGTCCGCTGCGGTTGTAGAACTTCTCGGGAGTGTAGAGGAAATAGGTTGGCGCCTCCGGTATCAGCTGTGCCTCGCGCATCAGTTGCCGCGCCTCCGCGGATCTGAGAAGGATCGCGTTGCTGTCGACCGGAGTGCGGTGCACGATCAACTGCGTGACCGGATTGTAGGGATTGTGTTCGATGATGGCGAAGACTCCGCCGGGACGCAGCAGGCGGCGGACTTCCAGCGTCAGCGCCAGACGCTCGGCCGGCGGCACGTGGTGATAGACGCATGCCGCGGTAATGAAGTCGAACTCAGCCGAGGTAAAGGGAAGCTTGTCGGGCTCCAGTTGCAAACGGACCTGAATATCTCTTATGGAAGCCAGCATCTGCCACGACGTATCGCAACCGGCGGCGCTGGCGAAGTCGCCGCGCAGCAGAGACAGCAGCTCGCCCTTGCCGCAGCCGAGGTCGAGGTAGCGCAGGTGGCGGGTGTCCATGCCGCGTCTCCAGAAATAATCGCGGATGAGATCGCGCTTGCGGAGATGGAAGAAGCCGGTTTCGGCTCCGGTAAAGCGGTCGCGCCAGGGATCGCTGAGCAACTGGTCATAGCCGGCGGCGAGCTGATCGAATTCGGCCGGCATCAGCGGCGCTCCACGCGCGACAGGGTGGCCACGGGCGCGTACATTTCGGCCTCGTGGACATTCAAGGTTCGGGAGACAAGATAGAGAGGCCGGTTCTTGCTCTGTTCGTAGAGCTTGCCGACATACTCGCCCAGAAAGCCGATGCTCATCAGCATGGCGCCGCCGATGACGTTGACCAACACGGTGAACGACGACATTCGGGAACGGCGTACCAGTGGAAGATGTGGGCCAGGGTGGCGCGCAGACCTTCTTCCAAACCAAGCAGAGTGATGACGACTCCCATCAGCATGCTGGCTTTCAGCGGCAGCGTGGAGAAGGAAGTCGCGGCTGTCCAGGCGAACTTCAGCATCTTGCGCAGCGAATACTTGGTGGCGCCGGCGACGCGTCCGGCCCGGCGGTAGCGCACTCCGATCTGGGGATAGCCGGCCCAGGCGACCATGCCGCGCAGAAAACGGTGCGTCTCGCGCATCTGCTGCAGGCCGTTCAGGCAGTGGCGCGAGATCAGACGGAAGTCGCCCGCGTCGACCGGCAGGTCCTTGTGGACGAGGGTGTGCATCAGGCGATAGAAGAGCCAGGCGGTGGCGCGCTTGAATAGGGTCTCGCCCTCGCGGCACTCGCGCTGTCCGTAGACCACGTCGTAGCCGTCACAGTAGCGCTCAATCATCTGCTCGATGACATACAGCGGGTCTTGCAAATCGGCATCGATCAGCACGACGGCGTCACCGGTGGCGAAGTCGAGCCCGGCGGTGGAGGCGTTCTGGTGTCCGAAGTTGCGCGAGAGGTCGATGACTTTGACGCGACGATCTTCGGCGGCCCAGGCAGCGATCTGCTCCAGCGTCGTGTCGGTACTGCCGTCGTTGACCAGGATGATTTCGGCCGGACAGTGTACCTGGCGCAGGAAGACGCGCAACGCGCCGCGCAGGAAATTCACCACCGCTTCCTCGTTGTACATGGGGATAACGATGGAGAGCAGCGCGGGGTAAGGGCGCGGCTGCAAGAGGTGCCGGTGATGAGTGGCTTCGTCCATGGCTCGAATGCTCAGCTGGTGTTCAGCGGGGCACGAAACCCGCTGTTATGGTAGGACCCGGGGCGGGCAAGTGCCTTCCAGAAAAGGGGCGAGGCTTGCAGGATATTGCAGGAGATAGGGCCGAGTACTGTCGGTCGCGGAGTCACGGCCCGCCAGATGTAATCGCAAGACTGCACTGGAGAGACTATCGGCACGAAAGGCGGATGGCTTCAGTCCGCGAGGAGGTGGAGGCGCGGCGATTTGGAACAGCGCCGGGCCGGCGGTAAGGAGATGTGTCCGTGGAGGAGTCGGCAAGGGAAGTGAAGGCGGCGTGGGGGAGAATTCCCGGAGTGGGAACCTATCGTATTACGACATATGTTCCACGTGGAACAATCACGCGGGCGTCATCCTGCGTGGAGTGGACGAGCGGGGGGGCGATTGTGGGGGCAGCATTCCGGTACACTGCCCCACATCTCGCAGACGAAGTACGAACGACTCCGACTTCTGACGCGCGCGGCCGGCCAATCGGGCTTAGCTGACGGCGCTGCTGAGGTCGCTGGAAACGGTGCTGAAGGCGGTGCTGATGCCCTGGGCGACGCCGTTCATCGCGGCAATGGCTCCGAGAGCGATCAAGGCTGCGACCAGAGCGTACTCGATCAGGTCCTGGCCGGATTCGTCGCGAAGCAGGTTGTGCAGAACTGAGAGTTTCATGTGAGTGCCTCCTGTGGCGTGGTCAACGGCAGTTCGATGCTGCCGTTGGTTTGCGAGGGCGCAAGCAAGCAAGCCTTGCCGGATGGGTGCGAGGCGACGCCCCTCTTCGTCGCCCCGCACGTCACCAGCCGAGCAACAGCACTGCCAGCGGAACCGTGAGCAGGGTTGGTTGGCCCTAACTGACGGCGCTGCTCAGATCACTAGAAATAGTGCTGAACGCAGTACTGATACCGGTAGCAAGCCCCTTCATCGCGGTGATGGCCCCCAACGCGATCAAGGCAGCCACGAGCGCATACTCGATCAGGTCCTGTCCGGATTCGTCGCGGAGCAGTTTCTTCAAGGTGACAGTGTTCATTTCATTTCCCTCCAATGCATCCACCCCAGCAAGCGTTGGGCGCTGGCGCTGTGCATAGGGGAGACAATAGTCTCAGTAGGAAAGTATTGATTCCACGATTTTGCAGGTGCTTCTAGAATCTGCACGGAAAATGCGGGAATTTGGCGCGAAGGTGCTAGGAATGCGCTTCACGCCTGCCCTCGAAGACAGAAAGACCCGCGAGGACATGCAGCACGAAGGCCAGGAACACGAAGTAAGGCAGCAACCACACCGACACCTTGGGAAAGGTAGTGAAGCGCGCGGCTGATCCGGCATGAAGCAGGTCGGCGACGGTGAGCGCGAGAGCGGAGATCCAACCGGCGCTGAGGACGATCCAGAGGCAAGCCAGTAGCAGCGTGAACAGCTGGCTCGCCTGCTGCCGCTGCGATGGCAACATCAGCCAGAACACTGCAGGAAGAAGCAGAACCTCATTGTAGATCTGGAAGGGAAAGAGGAGTTGAAAGACCGCGATGGAGAAGCCGACGGCGAACAGCAGATCGGAATCGCGCCAGCGCCAGCTGACCCAGCAGACGGCGACGATCAGGATGACACATGCCAGCCACGCCGCGCTCGCTGGCAGCAGAAAGAACAGCCGTGGTCGCGCGCCGGCATAGTGCGCGTAAGCGTGCAGGGTGTGCCACCAGCGGGGCAGCCATCCCGGCATCATCAGCCAGGATGTCGCGAGGAGCGCAGCGACGCAGCCGGCGAGGGAGAGGAGGAATGCCTTGCGGGATCGCCACTCCGCCAACGTCCACACCAGCAGCGGCAAGACGACGGCGATGGCGAGTTGCGGCTTGCAGGTTGCGATCGCCGCCAGGCAGCCTGCCAGCACCAGCCGGTGCGAGCGAACGCTATACACAGCTGCAGCCAGCAGGGGAGCAATCAACATCGTCGGCTGCTTCAGTTGCAGGCCCAGGACGACAGGATAGCTGGCGAAGAGAAAAAGTATTGCGAGCACTCTCGCGCTGGCAGAAGCGGCTCGCGGCCACCACCACAACACCGACAGAGCTGTGAGCGCGGCCGAGGCCAGCAACGCGACAGCCTGGGCCGCCGGAAACGGCAGCAGCGCCAAAGGAGCGAAGAACAGCACGGCGTAGAACGGATAGGCGAATCGCTGCTGATTGGTGGTGTCGCTGTCCGCTACGGTGTGTCCGAGCATTGCGATTTGAATCTGCTGGTTGATCTCCGCGCTGTAGGGATCGGCATGGTGCAGCACGGCCTGCTGGCTGGCGTACCAGGCGGGATACAAATCCCGTGGGACCGTTCGCGAATCGGCGGCAACCAGCCGGAATGGCGCGATCGCCAGCGCAAAGTACCAGGTCGCTGTCAGCGACACGATTCCCAGAGCCAGCAAAAGCACAAGCGGGCCGGGCCTGCCAGGTAGAGAATCGCGCCTTACACACGCCCGCGTAAGTGGCTGATCGAGCAGCATCCCAATGCAGGCTACCGCACCAAGCCGCAACCGTCTTGCAGATTACTTACACTTTTTCGAGAGGGCCGGAGAGTCAGCGGTCCGGGTTCACCTTGCGCGCCCCACCGTGCTCGGCGATGAGATTGGCGAGTAGCCCGGTCCAGCCAGTCTGATGGTTGGCGCCGAGCCCTGCACCGTTGTCGCCGTTGAAGTATTCGTAGAACTGCAGGTGGTCGCGGAAGTTGGGATCGGTCTGCAGTTTCGGATTATCGCCTGCGAAGGCCCGCTTGCCGTTTGCGTCGCGCAGGCAAAGGCGCATCAGCCGCCCGGCCAGCTCCTCAGCGACCTCCCACAATGTCAGATACTTGCCCGACCCTGTGGGACATTCCACCTTGAAGCCGTCGCCATAGTAATCATAAAAGCGGCGCAGGCTCTCGACGATGAGGTAGTTGACCGGCATCCAGATGGGTCCGCGCCAGTTGGAATTGCCGCCGTACATACGCGAGCGCGACTCCGCCGGATCGTAGTTCACTTCGTAACGAGTGCCGCGAATGTTGATCACGTACGGATGGTCCAGATGATAGCGCGAGACGGAACGGATCCCATAGGGAGAGAGGAACTCGTTCTCGTCCAGCATGTATTGCAGGATCTTCTTCATGCGGAAGGCGCGAGCCACCGACAGCAGGCGCCGGCTTTGCGATCCCGGCTCATGCCAGCGCGAAACCAGTGCCGCGAGATCCGGCCGCTTGTCCAGGAACCATTTCAGCCGGCCCTGGAAATGCGGCATGGCATCCAGCAGATCCTGCTCGATGACCTCGACTGCGAATAGCGGAATCAGCCCCACCATGGAGCGAATCCGCAAGGGAACGTTTTGTCCGTTCGGCAGGTTGAGCACGCTGTAGTAGAAATTATCTTCCTCATCCCACAGCCCGATTCCCTGTCCCGCAATGTCAGACATGGCCCGCGCGATATACAAAAAATGCTCGAAGAACTTGCTGGCTACGTCCTCGTAGATGTAATCGTCGCGCGCCAGTTCCAGCGCAATGTGCATCATGTTGAGCGCATACATCGCCATCCAGGCCGTGCCATCGGATTGGTCGATCGTCCCGCCAGTGGGTAACGGCTCAGAGCGGTCGAATACGCCAATGTTGTCCAGGCCCAGGAATCCGCCTTGATAGATGTTGCGACCCTGATCGTCCTGGCGGTTCACCCACCAGGTAAAGTTGATCATCAGCTTGTGGAACATCCGCTCCAGAAAGGAGCGATCGCCCTTGCCGGTGCGCAATTGCTCCAGACGATAAATACGCCACGCCGCGATGGCATGCACCGGAGGATTCACGTCTCCGAAGTTCCACTCATATGCGGGATACTGCCCGTTGGGATGCATGTACCACTCGCGTCCCAGCAGAACCAGTTGCCGCTTGGCCGATTCGGCATCGACCAGCGACAGCGCGACACAGTGAAATGCCAAATCCCACGCGGCAAACCACGGATATTCCCACTTGTCGGGCATCGCCAGGACTTCGTCGCTGTTCAGGTGCACCCAGTCATGGTTTCGGCCGCTATTCCGCTGCGGCGGCGGAGGCGGCTGTCCGGGATCGCCTTGCAGCCAATCGAAGACGTTGTAATGATAGGTCTGCCGGTTCCACAACATCCCCGCCAGCGCTTGCCGCTGTACCCGCCGCGCGTCACCATCATCCAGACCAGCATGAACGGCAGCGTAAAATTCGTCGGCTTCGCGAATGCGATCGGCGAAGACCTGTTCGAACGACGCGAAAGCGTCGGTGTCCGGCTCGCCCGACCGCATGCGCAGACGTACCGTCGTGCTCGCCTGCGGAGCAATCTGGAGGCGGTACAACGCGGCGGCTTTGGTGCCGCGCTGTTCGGGATTCACGGCATCCTTGGCCCCGTCGATCACGTAGTCGTGAAAGGCATCCTTGAAGTAGCCGCTGTGGCTGCCGCCGCCAAAGACGCGCTGCACATTGGTTTCGTTTTCGCAGAACAGAAATCCCTGCGGACAGTCGACCTCCATGCAGAACTCCCCCAATGTGGGATGTGTAGCCTGCAGACGGGTTGAGCTGATCTGCGAAATGGAAGGCTTTGCTGAATTGCGGCCCCAACTCCAGGTATTGCGAAACCAGACCTGCGGCAGCAGCACCAGTGTCGCGGTTTCCGGCGCCCGATTGTAGACAGTAACCCGCATCAGCACGTCGTTGGAATCAGCCTTGGCGTATTCGACAAACACGTCGAAATAGCGGTCGTCGGCGAAGATGTTGGTGTCGACCAATTCGAACTCGGGATCGTTCAGTCCGCGCCGCTTGTTCTCCTCCAGCAGTTGCTGGTAAGGAAACGCCGCTTGCGGATACTTGTACAGCATCTTCGCGTAAGAGCAAGTCGGCGTCGCGTCCAGATAGTAATAAAGCTCCTTGACATCCTCTCCGTGGTTGCCTTGCCCGTTGGTCAGGCCGAACAGCCGTTCTTTCAGGATTGCGTCTTTGCCGTTCCACAGCGCGAGGGCGATACACAAATCTTCTTTGGAGTCGCAGAAGCCGGCGATGCCGTCTTCGCCCCAGCGATACGCGCGACTGCGGGCATGTTCGTGAGAGAAGTAATCCCACGCCGAGCCGTCGGCGCTGTAGTCCTCGCGAACCGTGCCCCATTGGCGCTCGCTTAAATATGTGCCCCAGCAACGCCAGTCTTTGACGTTGCGCGCGGCCTCGTCCAAACGAACTTGCTCGGCGTTGGTTGCGGGAGGTGGATTAGGCGGTGTGGTTTTGGGTGGCATCGTTCGTCAAAGACTACGTTGTGTCAACTCATGCGCGCGTCAATTCGCGAACCCCACTTGCACTCGCGACGATCACCCGATGCGTCAAATTCAAGAACAATCCGTGCTCGACAATGCCGGCCCGCGCCTCGAGCTTTCGCGCCAGCTCTGCAGGATCGGCAATGGGTCCGAAGTCGCAATCGAGAATAAGATTGCCTTGGTCGGTGTGGTACTGTTTGCCATCGGCTGTCTGCCGTACGACGTATTTCGCTCCCAGCGATTCCAGAAAGCGCGCCTGCGAGCGCCATCCGAAAGGCAACACCTCGATGGGCAAAACGTGTTTCGTCCCCAGGCACGAAGAGAGCTTGCTCTCATCGACCACAATGATTTCGCGCGCCGTGGCCTGAGCGACCAATTTCTCACGCAAGAGTGCCCCGCCGCCGCCTTTCACCAGGTTGAGTTGCGGATCGACTTCGTCGGCGCCATCGATGGTTACGTCAATGTTCTGGGGTAGATCGTCGGTTAACATCGGAATCTTGAGGCCGACAGCGGCATCCCACGAGCCGCGGGAAGTCGCAAAGCCCACGATTTTCTTTAGTGTCCCACTCTGTAAGAGTTCCCCAATTCGCCGGATAGCGAAGATCGCCGTCGATCCCGTACCCAGTCCGACGGTCATGCCGGACTTGACATAACGGAGTGCGTACTCCGCCGCCTCCTTCTTCAGCGCGGCTTGGGTGTCGGGTGCGGGCGATGCCTTCATTGCGTTGTCTCAGTTAGGCCGGCGCTTCAGCGCTGTGACTAAGCTCTGTTCGTTTCTTTCTTCCCGACGGCACTTTAGCGAGGAGGCCCGAAGCGTCAAGAAATCAGTCCCGCAACGCGGGACAACTCAGTTCAGCCCAGGACGAAGTCCTGGGTAGCGGTCTCAAAAATCCCGAGCCCCTTCAGGGGCGATACACCGGGATATCCGAGAAAATCAATTCCTTCTCCCCAGCGCCTTGCGATAACGCCCGATCAACGTATTCGTCGAGCTGTCATGCTTCAGGGCCGGCGCAGCCTCGCTCTCCAACTCCGGGATAATTCGCTTAGCCAGTACCTTGCCCAGCTCCACGCCCCACTGATCGAAGGAATCGATGTTCCACACCGCGCCTTGCGTGAACACGTTGTGCTCATACAGCGCCACCAGCGTTCCCAGTGTCCGCGGCGTCAGCTTGTCGGCCAGAATGGTGTTGGTCGGCCGATTGCCTTCGCAGACGCGAAACGGCGTCTGGAAATCCGGCGAGCCTTCCGCCTTCAGCTCCTCGGTGGTCTTGCCGAAAGCCAGCGCCTCGGCCTGCGCGAAAACGTTGGACATCAGCAGGTCGTGCATCTCTTTCAGCGGACTCAGCGGCTGGCAGAAGCCGATGAAGTCGCAAGGGATGAGCTTCGTTCCCTGGTGAATCAACTGGTAAAACGAGTGCTGGCCGTCGGTGCCCGGCTCGCCCCAGATGATCGGCCCCGTCTGCCAGTCGACATGATTGCCTTGCAGGTCGACGTGCTTGCCGTTGCTCTCCATCTGCAACTGCTGCAAGTAAGCCGGGAAGCGCTTCATGTTGTCGGCATACGGCATGATGCCGACGGTCTGTGCACCAAAAAAATTGTTGTACCACACTGTCAGAAGTCCCATGATGGCCGGCAGGTTCTTCTCCAGCGGCGTGGTACGGAAGTGCTCGTCGATATCGTGGAAGCCGGCGAGCAGCTCTTCGAAATTCTTTGGTCCAACCGCGATCATCGTCGACAGCCCGATGGCCGAATCCATGGAGTAGCGTCCGCCCACCCAATCCCAGAAGCCAAACATGTTAGCCGTATCGATGCCGAACTTCGAGACTCCCTCCGCGTTCGTCGACACGGCGACAAAGTGCTTGGCCACGGCAGAGTCGTTCTTCAGCGAATCCACAATCCACTTGCGCGCCGTTGCGGCGTTGGTCATGGTCTCCAGCGTAGTGAAAGTTTTCGACGAGAGGATAAAGAGCGTTTCGGAGGCGTCAAGATCGTGCGTCGCATCCGCAAATGCGGCGCCGTCGACGTTGGCGACGAAGCGAAACCTCATCGCCGGATCGGTGAAGTCGCGCAGGGCGATGTAGGCCATTTCCGGCCCGAGATACGATCCTCCGATACCGATGTTGATGACGTTCTTGATCCGTTTGCCGGTGTGCCCCTTCCACTCGCCACTGCGCACTCGATTCGAGAAGGCGGCCATCTTGTCGAGCACTTCGTGCACGTCGGCGACAACGTCTTTTCCATCGACCTCGATCTTCGTGCCGCGGGGAGCGCGCAGAGCCACGTGCAGCACGGCGCGCTTTTCCGTGATGTTGATCTTCTCGCCGCGGAACATGGCATCGCGACACTCTTCCACGCCGCGCTCGCGCGCCAGTTGGAAGAGCAGGCGCATCGTCTCGTCCGTGACCCGGTTCTTGGAATAGTCGAGATACAGCCCGGGGCCTTCGGCGGTAAGCCGTGTCCCACGTTGTGGGTCATCGGCAAAAAGCTGCCGCAGATGCACGTCCTTGATTTTGTCGTAGTGTCCCTGGAGCGCACTCCAGGCGGGGGTATCGATGGGTCGCTGGCTGGTCGTCATCTTTGGCTCCGGCATCTTAGACTCCTACTCTGTGGTACACAACTTCAGCAGGCTGAAGGCCCGCATTATCTCCGCCTTACTTTAGCGCCTTGCTCTTGCTTTCAATCGCATCCAGCAGCTCTTTCCAGGAATCGTCGAACGAATTTGCGCCTTCGGACTGCAAATCCGCTCCCAGCTTTGCCAGATCGATGCTCGCCTTGGTGAAGGCTGCTAATACCTGCTCGCAGTCTCCGCCGTCCCTGGCGATGGGTTTGGTGACATTGCCGTGCTGGCCGAAAGCCAGCAGCGTCTCCTCCGGCATGGTGTTGACCGTATTCGGTGCGGCCAGCGCTCCAATGTAGAGCACGTCCGACGCCTTGGGATCCTTGGTTCCCGTACTCGCAAACAGCAGTCGCTGCGGCCGCGCGCCCAGATTCTCCAGCCGCTGCCAGCGATCCGAGTCGAGCACGTCGCGGTAGGCCTTGTAAGCCTGCTGGCCGATCGCCGGGCCAAGCTTGTCGCGCAGTTCGCCGGGAACTTTGTCCATGGTGGCTTTGTCCCAACGGCTGACAAACAATGACGCTACCGAGCGAATATCGGGACTGAGCCCGGCTTCGACGCGGCGCTCCAGCCCGCGCATGTAGGCTTCAACCGCGCCCAGATAGTGCTCTCGATTGAACAGCAGCGTCACGTTGACGGAGACACCTGCGAAGATCGCTTCCTCAATCGCCGTGCGTCCCTCCGGCGTCCCCGGAATCTTGATGAACAAGTTGGGTCGCGCCGCTTTCTGATGGAGCGTTTTCGCCACCTGCACCGTCGTCTTGGCGTCGTAAGCCAGCAGCGGCGACACTTCCAGCGACACCCAGCCGTCTACGCTCGACGTGCGCTGGTGAATCGGCGCGAACAGGTCCGCGGCGCGCCGCAAATCCTCGATCGCCATCTCGAAGAACGCGTCCTCACCCTTCATGCCGCTTCCCATCAGCCGCGCGATCTCGTCGTCATAGGACTTGCTGTGCGTAATGGCGTGATCGAAGATCGTGGGATTCGAGGTTAACCCGGTAACCGAGAGTTCGTCGATGTAGCGTTTCAGCGTGCCGCTGTCGAGCAGCTCGCGGGTAATGTTATCGAGCCACAGGCTCTGGCCAAGGTCGTGCAGTTGTTGCGCGGCTTTCATCGTGATACCTCCGAACTACGCGCCCATCAATGCGCTTCGTTCCATGTCGAGCAGGTCGCCAATACGCTGGACGCTGATATCGGCAGGCCGGTATTGCGCGATCGCCTTCTTGTCGCGCGCATAGTGACCCTGTTTCGGAAACACCGTGGTGACGCGGTCCTTCCACGCATCTTTAATCGCCTGCAGGATACGCACCTTGTCATCCACCATGACGTAGTGCTTGGCGGGATAGAAGTGCTCCACGCACTCCAGCTCCTGCTCCTTGTGTATGAAGATGAGCACATTCCCGCCAAAAGCTCGCCACAATCCCGAGCGCTCTACCTTGCGTGGTTGAAAAACCGCATCGCCATCCGACAGTATCGCCACCCGTCCCCAGCGCTTGAACCGCTTTACCACATCGAAAGCGCGAGGATAAACGCGCGCGGCAAACGGGTACTCCACCAACCAATTCGACACATGCAGAAAGCGTGGATCGTGCATCGTCTCCAGGCGGTAGCGCTCCAGCGCCCCGAGATAGTCCGCGTACCCTAACTCGCTGCGCAGCTCCTCGAAGATCGCCAGATACCGCGCGCGCGCCTCCTTGCCGAACTCGCGCTCGATATAACGGAACAGGTCACTCTGCATCCGGTCGTTGTCGAGCAGCGTGTTATCGACGTCGAAGAGAAAGACCACCTCCGCCGGTTTGCTGCGCGGCGCTGCGCTGCGGCGTGCGGACCGCGGCTGAACCGCTTGCGGCGCTCTCATTTCTCCTCTTGCGACGGTCTGGGATCGATCCACGGCCCGTCGGAGCCGATGAGCTGATTGGTTTCGTCCGGACCCCACGTCCCCGGCTCGTAGACGTATACCGGCGTCACATTGTCGAGAATCGGCTGCACGATGCGCCACTGCGCTTCCACCAGGTCCTGGCGCGCGAACAGCTCGCCGTTGCCGCGCATGGCATCGCCCAGCAGTCGCTGGTACGGAGGCATCTCCTCGACGGCATGGCTCTTCAGGTTCAACTCGACATCCTGGCCCACCATGCGCTCGCCGGGAACTTTGACGCGCACTCCAAATCCAATGCTGATGTCGGGGCTGACCCGGAAGCGCATGTGCGAGGAGCGCACCGGCACAATCTCATGGAAGGTCTCGCGCGGTGGACGCTTGAATTCGATGACCGCTTCCATGCAGGTAACCGGCATTAGTTTGCCGGCACGGATGTAAATAGGAACGCCCGCCCAGCGCCAGGTATCGATGTAGAGCTTCAGGGCGATGAACGTCTCGACGGTGGAACCGGGGGCGACGCCCGGAACTTTCTTATAGCCGTTGTACTGCCCGCGCACGACATCTTCCGGCTTCAGCGGGCGCACCGCCTTCAGCAGTGCAGCTTTCTGATCGCGCTCGGCTTCGTGATCTTCACCGGTCGGCGGATCCATCGTCAGATTGGCCATCACCTGCAGCATGTGATTCTGCACCACGTCGCGCAGCGCGCCGGTCTCATCGTAAAACTTGCCGCGATCGCTGACGCCGAAGTTTTCCGCCATCGTGATCTGGATGCTGCGAACATATTCGCGATTCCAGATGGGCTCGAAGACGGGATTGGCAAAGCGCGTGTACAGAATGTTCTGCACCGGCTCCTTGCCCAGGTAGTGATCGATGCGATAGATGTTCTCTTCCGGAAAAACTTTGTGCAGGATGCGATTCAGCTCTTGCGCCGTCGGCAGATTATGGCCGAAAGGCTTCTCCACCACCACGCGCGCGTTCTTGGCGCAGCCCGCTTTTGCCAAGCCGTCGGCAACCGTTCCGAACAGGCTTGGCGGGACTGCGAGATAGTGCAGCGGACGCTGCGACTGACCCAGCTGTTTGCGCAGCTCGGTGAAGGTGGCCGCGTTATCATAGTCGCCATCCACGTAGCGCAATAAGCCGATCATCTTCTCGAAAGCCGCCTGCTCCAGACCGCCGTGTTGCTCCAGGCTGTCCTTGGCGCGAGCCTTCAGCTGGTCCAGCGTCCAGCCGGCCTTGGCGACGCCGATGATGGGGACATTGAATCCTTCGTCGCGAATCAGGTCTTGCAGCGACGGAAAAATCTGCTTATAGGCCAGATCTCCGGTAGCGCCGAAGAAGACGAAGGCGTCGGACATTCCATTTGGCATTAGCTTGCTCCTGCCCAGCTTCGTTTAAGCTTCCAAGTCCCGCAACGCGGGACGGCTCAGTTCAGCCCAGGACGAAGTCCTGGGTAGCCTCCCCCAAGAAAGTTTTGGGCCCCTTCAGGGGCGGCACTGCGCATATGCCACAGAGCCTGGCGGTTTTCTCACAAGGTTCCGTCGTGCTTCACTTCGACCGCGCTATCGACTCTTTTGCGGCGGACACCACATGCTCCACCGTGAATCCGAAATGCTCCATCACAACTTTCATGGGCGCCGACATGCCGAAGGTATGCATTCCCAGCACGATTCCCATGCGCCCGGCATAGCGCTCCCATCCGATCTGCGAAGCTTCCTCCACGGTTACGCGCGCGCCCACCGACGACGGCAGCACGCTCTCGCGATACGCCTGATCCTGCGCGTCGAACAGCGCCCACGACGGCATGCTCACCACGCGCGTCTTCACACCCTCTGCCGTCAGTTGCTCCCAGGCCTTTACGCACAGCCCAACCTCGCTGCCGCAGCCGATGAGGATCACATCCGGTTTGCCGTCGGGGGCGTCGACCATGACGTAGGCGCCCTTGGCCAGCCCGCTGGCGGCCGCGAACTTGGTGCGATCGTAAATGGGCAGCGCTTGCCGGCTACAGATCAGCTCCACCGGCCGGTCTTTCGAAGACAGCGCAATGCGATAGGCTTCGGTCATCTCGTTGGCGTCGGCGGGGCGGATGACGATCAAGCCAGGCACCGCGCGCAGCGACACCAGTTGTTCCACCGGCTGATGGGTTGGCCCATCTTCGCCCAGGCTGATGGTGTCGTGCGTCCAGATGTGCAGCGCCGGAATATCCATCAGCGATGACAACCGGATCGAGCCGCGCGCGTAGTCGGTGAAGATGAGGAAGCCGGAGCCGAAGGCGCGCAGTCCGGTTAGCACCATGCCGTTGACAATCGCGCACATGCCGTGCTCGCGAATGCCGAAGTGGAAGTTGCGGCCCTTGTAGTTGCCCAGCTCACCTTCCGCCTGGAAGTCGCCGGCAAATTCGAACTCCAATCGCGTCTTGGTGCTGGGATACAAATCGGCCGCACCGCCCAGTACGTAGGGAATCTTCTGCGCTACAGCGTTCAGCACCTTACCGGAGGCGTCGCGCGTCGACATGCCGCTCGCGCTCGGAGGGAATGTTGGCAGAGCCTTCTCCCAATCCGGAGGCAGATCGCGCTGCTGCATCCGCTCGATGTTGTCGCCGAGATCGGGATATTGCGCTTTGTAACGCGCGAACATCGCATCCCACTCTTTGCTCAACTGCGCGCCGCGCGCCCCCATGCCTGCTGCGAAGTGCTCGCGCACGCCGGGAGGCACGACGAACGATTCATCCGGCGAGAAGCCGAAGAACTCTTTGGTCAGCCGCACTTCCTCGGGACCAAGAGGCTCACCATGGGCCGCCGCCGTGTCCTGCTTGTGCGGAGCCCCGTATCCGATATGACTGTGTACGATGATCAGCGTGGGCCGATCGTTCGTCGCGTGAAAACGCTTCAGCCCGCGCTCCACCAGTTCAATATCGTTGGGATCGCTGACGCGCGTGACCTCCCAGCCGTATCCCATGAAGCGTGCCGCGACGTCCTCGGTGAAGGCGAGATCGGTGTGGCCTTCGATGGTGACGCGGTTGCTGTCGTAAATCCAGCAGAGATTCGGCAGTTTGAGATGAGCGGCCAACGATGCCGTCTCGCTGGAAATGCCTTCCATCATGTCGCCGTCGCCGCACAGCGCGTAAACGTTGAAGTCGAAGAGCTCGTAACCCGGACGGTTGTAGGTTGCCGCCAGCCACGCGCTGGCAATCGCCATGCCGACACTGGTCGATACGCCCTGACCGAGCGGTCCTGTCGTGCTTTCGACCCCCGTGGTCCAGCCGTACTCAGGATGACCGGGGCAGCGGCTGCCGGCCTGGCGGAAGGTCTTTAGATCGTCAATCGTTACCGCTTCGCCGCCGAGTTTTTCGTAGCTGGGTTGTGCAGCCTTGATGCCGGCCAGATGAATCAGCGCGTAGAGCAGCATCGACGCATGACCGCTGGAGAGCACGAAGCGATCGCGATTGGGCCAGAAAGGCTTGTCAGGATCGTAGCGTAGTACCTTCTGCCACAGCGCGTACGCAGTGGGTGCGGCGCCCAGCGGCGTGCCGGGATGTCCGGAGTTAGCTTTCTGCACGCCATCGATCGCTAAACAGCGAATAGTGTTGATGGCCAGTTCATCGATCTTGCTGGTGTTGTCCCGCGCCTGCTGTGGAATCATTGCCCCAATACCTCGTTTACTTTGCTGCGACTGTTTTGGTAGCCGTGGATTGATCGCCGTACCAGTCAATTCGCGCCGCGTCGGAACGGTCGAGCAGTTGCGAGCCGCGCACCCCGAGGAAGTAATCCCAAATCCACTCGACGAAAGTTTCCACCTTGACCTGCAGTGTGGTGAGCAGCGCCAGGTGAACGCCGAGCCACATGGCATAGGCGATCGCGCCGTTCAACTCGTGCCGGTCCTCGCCGACCTCGGCGATGGCGGCATTGCGGCCAATCATTGCCATGATCCCCTTGTCGAGATAATGAAACGAC
>JBARGS010000052.1:0-2101 GCA_049798495.1 Candidatus Korobacteraceae bacterium
ACGCCGTTCTTGTTCTGCTCCACCAACCGTCCGAAAGCGTCGTACATATTTTGCACTGAGCTGTTGTCGAAAGCCACGGAACGCCCCTCGGAATCGTAGGTGTAGGTATGATCTCCGCTGTTGAGCACGTTTCCGTCGGAGTCGTAAGTCCAGCCGGAGATGCGGTTGGTGGAGAGATTGTAATTGACCTCCCACTCAAGCAAAAGCGGCTTGAGTGGGGCACCCGAATTACTTACCTGGGCCACCCGCCAGGATTTTTTTTCGCGGCCTGCTCCAGCCGTTCCCGTGCGTTCCTCACTTTGCCCGCGTCTGCCCGGTCGATGATTTCTTGCATGGCCTCTGCCGTGATCGGCTCGCCCTTCGCCATCCGGAAGTGCAGGTTCAACAGGATGGTCCGCAGCGCCACCAGTTCGGCCATGAGAGCCTGCACTTCGGCTACCCCCACCTGAGCCTTCGGCGGCTGCCCGTTGGCGTTCGCCAGCATGACCTCGCGGCACCACTCCCCCAGCGTCAGACCCCGCGTCCGCGCCGCCGCTTCCAGCTGCGCGTATTCTTCCTCGCTGACCTTGGTGCCGATGGATTTCGTGCGCAGCGGAGGCTTCACCATGGATTTCTTCCTATCCTGGATTAGAAGCCGCAGAGTAGCAGGTAGGTTATAAAAATCAACAGGTTCGCTGGCGCTAACTTCGTGGTTGCCGGACGGCAATCGAAGGGATGAGATTTTTCCTTTAGCTGCTCGCCTTCAACAAGTTCCTGCGCGGTAACTGGAAGTTACCGCACAGCACCCATTCTGGGGTGTCGTGTCTCTCAATCTGCCTCTCACCCTCCTTCTATCTATCCCTGGCTAGGCCTAGACTCTGAAGCTGCAGACATTATTAGCACTTAAATCCGCAACGGGCACAGGTTACTGGCCAGAGAAGATTGAAACGGGTAAATCGCCGACCGCAGCTGGGACATTTCAACAGAGCAAGTGCGATCGTGACGGTGAACCAAATTCCGATCCAAAAGCCAGCAAGGACAAAACCCATGTCGTAGTTCCCTAGTAAGCGATAGCTGAAAACCAACGCCGCTACGCCAACAGGGACCGCCAGCAACAATGACAGGACACTAGTCCGACGTAGCGTTCGCACATATCCGCAGTTTGGCGAGTGATTCATCTGTTCACAACTAGCCGCCTCCACAAGGACCTCCAGTCGCCGCTGTTGCGGTATTCATCTCGGTGAAGGATAAGCCTAATCCAGGTCCCAGCGTAACAGAGACCGCCCAGATACCGTTTCCTGAAGATACTTGAATCGAGCCTCCAAATTCGAAGGCGATGTCAAATGACCAAGTTGTCGTAGTGCTCTGCAGCGCTTGTGCTGAACCAGCGTTGGTGACCATTATGCCCACACCTGCGCCACCAAAAGCGCCCGAAACAGAACGATCGTTAAGGTCGGTCGGTTGGGTGGGAGCGCCGGTCGTGCTGTTTCCAGCATAAGCGACACCACCTCCGCTGGCGACAGCGCCCACCGATGGTCCGGAGCTTGTACTTTCGAATGCACCTGCGCCAACAGTGCCCGTTGTGGCTGCTCCAGCCCCAAGGACGCCGACGGCCCCAGTTGCTCCGGCGACCACCGCGACTCCTCCTCCTGTGCACGGCGCTGCTGGCTGGGGCTGAGTAGGTGTTGGCTTCGGAGTTGGCGGCTGGGTTGGCTTGGATTTGCCCGGCTTCCCCTTGCCTCCATGAGGTCCTTCCCCATCCAAGAATGGATAGAACCATCTAAATCCGCACGCACCCCCGCAGAGAAGTGTCTGTAGGCCGCTGAAGTCAGTCCATGGAACGCCCAGGAACTCACCGGTTGGATCAATGTAACTCAGCGGATTGTTGGCCACGTAGGCATAACGGTTCCAGGTCTGTGGGTTAGTGATGTCCACGGCCGCCAGCCCCGCCGGGTCGGGGACCATCCAGCGACCCTGCGTCGAAGTGTATTGGCGGAACGGGAAGTCCAGTATATTGCTCACTGAGTCCTCGTTCTGCCCGGTGAAGCTGCGGTCCACAGTCCCTACGCCGGCATAGTTCTCGCCGAAGGGAGCGTACGCCTGGTCGAAGTACATGGTGCCG
>JBARGS010000053.1:0-11144 GCA_049798495.1 Candidatus Korobacteraceae bacterium
GCCCACTCCTCCCGAGATGCCGCTGCTGGGCGGCCGCAAGCTTGCCTTCGAGCGCACCTTCCACTCCGCGCGTGAAGTGCAGCCCAAACGCGGCTTCTGGAAGAAGGTCCTCGATTTCGTGGCCGGCGAGCCGGAATTCCACTCCCTCATGCGGCCCTACAGCATCGTGACCGACTCGCGCGGCCGCATCATCATCACCGACCCCGGCGCCTTCGGCGTGCACATCTTCGACTTCCAGCAGCAGAAGTACAAGTTCCTCTTCCGCGCCGACAAGGGCAAGAACCCCATGCTGACGCCGCAGTGTGTCGCGGTCGACGCGCAGGACAACATCTACGTCACCGATTCGGAGTCGGGAAAGGTCTTCGTCTTCAATGCCGACGGCAAGTTTCAGCGCACCATCGGCAGCCTGAAGGGCGGAGAAGGCTATTTCAAGCGGCCCACGGGAATCGCCGTCGATTCGGCGGAACAGAAGATCTACGTGAGCGACACGCTGCGCAACAAGATCTTCGTCACGGACATGCAGGGCAACGTCCTGCAGACCATCGGTGGCCCCGGCGAGGACAAGGGTGAGTTCAACTATCCTACCGAGCTGCGGCTGCATGGCAACGACCTGGCCGTGGTCGACGCCATGAACTTCCGGGTGCAGGTGCTGGACCGCTCCGGACAATTCCAATATCAGATCGGCACGCTCGGCGACCAGTCGGGCACGATGTTCCGTCCCAAGGGGATTGGATTCGATTCCGAAGGCGATCTCTATGTGGTCGACGGGCTGTGGGGCGTGGTGCAGGTTTTCGATCGCGAAGGCGAGCTGCTCTACACCTTCGGCAACCGCGGCACCGGATTAGGCGAGTTTCAACTTCCCGCCGGACTCTTCATTGACAAGGACGATCGCATCTTTGTCGTCGATTCGTTCAACCGGCGCGTGCAGGTCTTCCATTACTACGGCTTGCCCAAGACAGCCAAGGGAGGCGTGCAGTGAAGCGCGCATTGCTGCTGGCTTCGGCGCTGCTTGTGCTGGCGGCGAGCCCTGTCGCGGCGCAGATTAACGGCGACGTCATCGGCATTCACGACCTCTCCCCCGGCAGCAGGTCTCCAATCACCGGAGGGCGCCCCGGGTCGTGCTCGTACTGCCATGCTCCCCACAATGGACTGGCGACCGGCGTGGCGCTCTGGAATCAGACGCAGACCAAGGCCACCTATCAGCTCTACAACAGCAGCACCTATCACCAGAGGGGACAGCAGCCGGTACTGGGCTCGGACAGCAATCTCTGCTTGAGCTGCCATGACGGAACCGTCGCCGTCGGCAACACCATCGTCTCCGGACAGATCACCATGTACGGCGCGATGAATCCGCAGGACGTCTTCGGCACCAATCTCCAGAGTTCGCATCCCTTCAGCCTGCAGCTGCCCATCAAAGACACGATTGACCTGGTAGCGTCGCTGGCGGCGCAAGGCAAGACCGGCGATCCCACCGGCGCCGTGCACCTGGTCAACGGCAACATCGAATGCACCAGTTGCCACAATCCGCACGTGCAGGCCATTGATCTGCTTTCGCAGAACTTCCTGGTGCGCGACAGCTCCAAGGCGCAGATGTGCCTGGCCTGCCACGATCCCAATCGCACTTTGTCGAACCAGGTGAATCCGCTGGCGGGATGGGGCACCAGCGCCCACAATCTCGCGACCAACAAGGTTTCCACCGGCGCGGGGCTCGGCAGCTACGGAACGGTGGCGGCGAACGCCTGCATCTCCTGCCACACGCCGCACAATGCGCTGGGTCCGGCGCGCTTGCTGCACGGCCTGAACGAGCAGGATTGCATCGCTTGCCACGGTGGCGGCACCAATCTGACGCCCGCCATCGCCAACGTCTTCACCGAGTTCTCCAAGGTGGGACACCCCTTCCCGGCAGGGAACAACACCCACGATGCGGCAGAGAACACGCTGCTCAACAATAATCGCCATGCCACCTGCGTCGACTGCCACAGTGGTCACGCTTCGCAGGCCGTGACCACCTTCACGATCCCTCCGGCCGTTCGCGTTTCGCAGGCCGGCATTGCCGGCATCAGCGCGTCGGATGGCACGACCATCGTCAATCCGTCGGTCAACCAGTATGAGAACTGCCTGCGCTGCCACGGCACCAGCACCGGGAAGGTTTCCAATCCTATTTATGGTTATTTGCCGCTGCGCGTGGTTTCCGCCGGCGATCCGCTGAATGTGATTCCCCAGTTCGCCGCCACCGCGTCCTCGAGTCATCCGGTAACCCACGGACGCAGCAGCCCGCTGCCGCAGCCCAGCCTGCTTCAGACCATGCTGGATGAGCGCGGCGGCACCACCAATGGCCGTGTCATGGGCAGCCAGATCTTCTGCACCGATTGCCACAACAGCGACGACAATCGCGAGTTTGGCGGCACTGGTCCCAACGGTCCGCACGGCTCGGCCCACACCCACATCCTGGAGCGCGATTACGAGTTCAGCCAGGCAGCGACGCCGGGCGGCCTGATCACCAATCTCTTCCCCAATCCCGACCTCACCGTCCACGGTCCTTACGCAATGTGCGGCAAATGCCACGACCTTAGCAACGTGGTATCGAATGCCAGCTGGAACCAGCACGGCTCGCACATCAACACCGGCTTCTCCTGCTCCGTCTGCCACACCGCGCACGGCATGGGCGCGAGGAATGGAACCATCTCCGGCGAGCGACTGGTGAACTTCGACATCAATGTCGTCGCCCAGAACAGCGGCACGCCGGTGTCGTACTCGCGCGCTACCAACACCTGCACCCTGGTGTGCCACAACACCGCGCACAACGCGGATGGTTCGGTAACGCAATACAGCCTGAAGAACAAAAAGAGCGGTGTCACCGTGCCGGGCAAGCACTAGCGGGTTGTGAAGTGTTCTACGGCGCTGACACGGCCCCTTGTCCTGCCCGCACAAACACCACCGCCATCGCGTCCTGGTACACCAGCTGAAAGCGCGGATCGGACTGCAACAGGGTAGCCAGGTTCTTGTCCTTCTGCAGAATCACCACGCCCGCCTGGTTCAAGTAGGGATCGTCGGCGTACGAGGCTGCGCCATTGGCCGTGCTGAAGAACAACTCTTCGAGATCATCGCCGTAAAGATCGGTGCGGCCGTCGATAGCGACGGGGCGATCTGGCATGTACCAGGTGAGGAAACCGCCCCAGTCCAGCGTATTGTAGACAGGTCCCCGCGCCGGATGCCGGCGCAGATAATTGACGGCATTCACGGGAAGAAAGCTGCTGATGGCGCGATCGAGGCCGCGCGTCGTGAAGTCGGCACTGTGCGCGAAGACCGCAAGCAACAATGCGACCACGGCCGCCACGCCGAATGTCTGCAGCCAGCTTTCACCCGTTTCGTATTCGCTCTCGCTGCGGAGAGTGTCAGCAATGCAAGCGGCCGCCGGGATGCAGATGAACCAGGCATCGCGCATGGTGCGGAAGGCGACCACTCCGCAAACAGAAAGCAAGACCAGTTTGAACACATCAATCTTCTTCTGCCGGCCGGCGGCAAAGAACGCGAACGCCATCAGTAACAGTTGTACATAATGGCTGCCGGCTCGGAAATTCAGCGGCTGCAGTTCCATGATCATGCGGTAGGGAACCTTCGCGTGCGCGTATTGCAAGATCACTCCATAAAGATGAAAAGAATACGGCCCGATACAAGTTGCAATGAAGCACGCCGCGAGAACAAGAGCCAGTGTCGCAGGCGGAAGCGTGGAAGCTTGCAGCCAGCCAGGTTTCCACCCCAGCGACGCCGCAACCCGTTCCGCCAGATTCACCGCCACGAAGATCCCGACTACCAGTAGTCCGTAGATGAACTGGATATGCAGATTCGCCCACAGCACAAAAATCAGCGGCAGCCAGTAGAGAAGTTGCACGCGCCCGCTACGATTCGCGTCCAGCAGCAGCGTGACCGTCACCGAGAACAGCATCATGGAGAAGAAGACTGGCCGCGGCATCAGATTAAAGAGAAATGCCGAGCAGGTGATCACCGCCAGCAGGCATGCCAGCCAGAAGTTTCCCGACAGGCGGCGCAGCATACAGTAGATGGAGTAGGCGACGCCGACGGTCAGCAGCGTTCCATACAGTCCAATCCCAATCAGGCCGAACCACGCATACGCGCGCGACAGCAACACTTCGTAGCCCCAGCTGTAGGCGACCCACGAGCGGTCCGCGGCGGTCCAGGTGAAGAGGCCGCTGTGCGGAACAGCCCAGTGTTGCAGGATCCAATCGCCAGTCTTGAGGTGCCACCAGATGTCGAGATCAAGCACCGAGAATTTCAGATTGAAGGCGAGAATGCCGACTGTGGTCAGCAATCCGCTCAGCACCAGCAACTGTAGCCAGCGCAGCCGCGCTAGGGGCCGCAACTCGTCAGCGAAGGTCACGATTCAGCGCTCCTGCTGCCGGTGGAAAACCATAACCCGGATAACTGGCGGGAAACTATGTGCACGCGTCTGCCTCTTAGTTCACCACGGAGGACACGGAGAGCACAGAGAAAAATTTGGAATCTCTCTGTGACCTCCGTGATCTCCGTGGTGAAAGCGTCGCGCTGAACTCGTAGTAGTGAACTATTACGAACGCCAACGATGTGCGATGCCCAGCACGCCCCAAGAATGTTCTTGCCTATCGCTTCGTCGGGCTGCCGTAGATTTGCAGGCCATTTCTAGCGATGAAGTCTTCCAGGTATCGAATCTGATCAGGTCCGTACTGAGGATCTTGGCGGACCAAATCGAGGCCGTGATTGCATTCCTGCTCCGCTTTGTCGATCTGACCGAGGTTTTTATAGCTCGCACACATCACCACATGTGCGTCACCGTTCGTGGGATCCGTCTGCGAAGCTTGTTTTGCCAACGCAAGCGCGGTCAGAGGATCCTGTTCTCCGACATTCCTGGCGCGCGTCAGGAGTTGAAAAGCGACAATTGGACTCAAGTCGAAGGTCCCCTGGTAGACGAGCAGCGCGCTGCCGCCAATCTTCGCTACAGGCTTGAGGTCTTTGAAGACGCGGCGGGTTGGAGCGCTCATGTGTCCTAGCTCAACTCCGTCCACGATCGAACTACTCACGATCATTGTGCCGGTATAGGGTGTCTCGACCTGGTCCCATTGATCCTCCGAGATGCCGCCGCAGGGAATGGCGTAGTCGCTATTCAGGTTGTGATAGGTACGAAGCAAGAAGCAATTCACCGGATGGGTCTTGGCAATGTACTCGCCAGCCAGCTTCTGGGCCTGTCCCCAATCCACATCGGAGTTTGCAAGGTACCGATAGGTTTCCGCTGGTCCACCCCAAATCTCGTTACTGTAACTCAGATAATTTGGATAGGCGCGAAATGAACTGACGGCGTGAAAGGCCAGCAAAGCTAACAATATTGGGATCGCGCGTTTGCGATTGCAGACGAGGTTCCAAGTGCCGGCAGCGGCAAAGATAACCAGGAACGGTAGGACCGGCAGCAGGTGCCGGCTGCCAATGTTTCGCTTTGAACTCATGCTGAATATCAGGTACAGCAGGGCGGGCAAAATCAGGAAGAGTAACTCTCTTGTCTTCCCCCTCCAGAATCGCCACGACAGAGCCGAGAGCAGCACCATCAACAACACCGGCAAGGTATATTTGATGGTCATCGCGGTTGGGAAGTAGAACCATGTTCCTTTGTAGTACAACCTCCCCAACAGGAATGAAGTTTCTCCGACCTCCGCTTGAACGAGCACGTCCTGTAGTCCGGCCAAATAGGCTTGCGGCATAAGCCGCCAGCTCTGAAGTAACGGGATGAATTTGGTTGCGATCGTACTGTGAGCCCGAGGCAGTTGAGGCGGACTCCAGACTGCAGCCGCGCCGGGTCGCGCCGCGTAACGAAATCCGTAGCACGCCCACAGCACAATGAAAGCAATGGCGGCCACGACGACCAGCGCGCCTGCGCGACGCAACAGCGTGCGAGCACGCTCATTCTCGCCAAAGAGAAGCGCATCGCTTACCAGCAGCACAGGCAGGATAATGGCCAGGAGGACGGCGGAATGTTTCAAGCATAATGCAAAGCCTGTAGCCAGGCCAACTGCCAGCAAGTGTGTGGTGTTGGGCTCCTTCGCATAGCGGTAGAGCGCGTACACCGCGAGAAGGAAAGCCAGCGCCGCGGCAACATCGGTTGTGACCAGCGCCCCATTCGCCAGAAAGTTGGGGTCGAAGGCGACCAGCACTCCCGAGATGATGGCGACAGGCAGCCCGAATAGTTTGCGAGCGAAGAACCACACCGTCAGCAGCAGAAGAATGGAGAACAGCGACACGGCCCATCGCGCCGCGGTCAGCATCCGTTCCGGATTGGCGAAGACGAATTCATGACCGGCGACGAAATCAATTTCCTTGCTGTTGGCCAGCCCGCAGGGATGAGCAATCGGATCCTTGATGGACATTGCCATCAGCGGCAGTGCCGCTATGATCTTCACCAGCGGAGGATGCTCCGGGTTCCAGCCAAAGTCGTTGCACTGGAGATAGCGATAGCCGGCGTGCAGGTGGTCAACCTCGTCGGAGGTGATGGAAAGCCGCGCGACGCTGGACCACAATTGCGCGATCATCACGATGACGAGCGCCAGTGGAATAGCCCATTCGAGATAGCCTCGGCGAGCCGGAACCGGTTTCGACTCTGGGACAAGCAGCGATGATTCCGCTGGGCATGGCCCCAGGTCGGAACACTGCGCCTCAGCCTCGCCTATTCGCGTCGTCGTCATTCTTTGTGTTTCCCACCGCGACAGCTGCTCTGATTCGAAGGCCAGCGTGAGAATCAGGTGTCAGAGCCCGTACAGCCGGAGTCAGAAGGTTCTATAGAAGAGGTAGCACCTCCTGTGCCAAATTCAATCGGCTCTTAAGTATTGGAGCGTCCTCTTCTTAGCCGCTCCTTACCGGCACCGGCCCCTCCCACACCGCGCCAAATCACACGGCTGTGGGGGGTAAGACGCTTTCGGATCGCGCTGGGCTGGCGCCGTTTCCTACTTTCGAGAGCTCTAAGTGGCTGAAGCACAAGAAGGAGCGAACCGGTAGCTCCGTTCGGCAGGTTGGCAGGCCAGATGCACTTCTTATAGAGTTCCGAGCGCGGAGCGCCACCTTGCTCCCGGAACGTTAGGAGTGGGGTGACATGGAAGACAGTTCGCCTGAGCCACAAAAAACGACTGCCCTGTGGAAGCCGGTCCAAACCTACACCATGGCTGTGATTTGCCTGGTCATCGGACTGGCCATCGGATACTTCGTGCGCGGTTCTGCTTCTCCGGCCCCTACCGTTGCAGCATCCGCGAACGCCACCCCACAACAGGCGCAGGACGCTCACGCTGGCATGGGCCAGCAAGCCATGCCGAGCCTGGCCGACATGAAGCGCATGGCCGACAAGCAGGCCGCGCCGCTGTTGACCAAGCTCAAGGCCGACCCGAAGGACGTCGACACGCTCAACAAGACCGCTGTCACCTACAAGGCGGCGCATCAGTTCGAAGACGCGATCGTCTACTTCAAGAAGGCGCTGGAGATCGACCCGAAGAACGTTCCCATCCGCACCGACATGGCTTCCTGCATGTACTACAACGGCGACGTGGACGGCGCGATTGCCGAATTGCAGAAGTCGCTGACCTACGATCCCAAGCATGCGGGAACGTTGATGAACCTCGGCATCATCAAGTGGCAGGGGAAGAACGATGCCAAAGGCGCCATCGTCGAATGGCAGACGCTGCTCAAGGTGAATCCCAATTTCCCTCAGAAGGCAGCGGTCGAGCACCTGATCGAGGAAGCCAAGCAGACGCAGAGTGTGGCGACGGCAGCCCAACCTAAGGGGTAGTTGCGGTCCTTCCCAAGACTGATTAAATCGCGTTCCGTGGGATGGAAGAGTGGACCCGGAAGCGAAAAGTTCTCCGGCTGCGATGCACGTCTTGCCCCTGTACAATCCTCTGGAACAGATTCTCAAGCAAAATGAACGTTTGGTGAGTGCCGGACTGGCTCTGTTGACATTGGCTAGCTGGTGGCCGTAGTCGTGGGCGAACGAGCTTTCGCTACCAAAAATTGAGTCCCACAAGGTGGGACGACTCAGTTTAGCTCAGGACGAAGTCCTGGGTAATCTTGTCATACAAATCCTGAGCCCCTTTAGGGGCGATATTCTGGGATATCCACAGAGCCTGCCAACGTCGGGCCTAACGGAGAGGTCATTTGAAACGAATCGCAATGGTGATCGCACTCCTGCTGGCTGCATCGGCGGCAGGCAATTGCAAGGGAACCAAACTAGTGGCCAGCGTCAAGAGTCCGACCTACAACGGACAGCGCTTCAAGAAGGTGCTGGTCATCGGGATGAGCGACAACCCGGCGATCCGCTCCGACTTCGAAGACGCGATGGCCAGCCAGCTCAAGCGCGACGGCGTACACGCCGTGCCCGGACATAACATCCTGCTGCGCCCGAAGTCGGCGAAGATGGATCCCGACTACCTGAAGGCGCAGATCAAGGAGCACAACATCGACGCCGTCCTGGTATCGCGGCTGGTGAGCGTGAAGACCGACGTCACCTACATTCCCGGCCAGGCCTACACCGTTCCTTATCCTTACTACAACTCGTTCTATGGCTACTATGGCGCTGTCTATCCGGTAGTGTATTCGCCCGACTATCTGCGGGAGGATAAGACGGTGCGCGTGGAAACCAATCTCTACGGCACCTCGACACCCGAGGGCGAATTCGTGTGGACGGGGATCAGCGAGACGTTTAATCCCAATCCCAAGAAAGTGGACAAGGCAATCAACGCAGTGGTGCAGGTGGTGGTGAAGGATCTGGAGAAAGAAGGGATTTTCTGAGGATCGGAACCTCTCGTGATTGCCTCCGTCATGCGCAATGCCAGTGTGAGGGGGATCCTCCCGATGTCCCCATCTTTTTACTTGTAGCAAGGATGAGGCGCGGGCCTATTCGCGAGTCCCGAAAGGGACGATAGAGCTTAGCCCAGCCTTTCAAGGCTGGGTAGGCGTATGTAGAGAATGCCAAGTCCGGCAGGGACGAAAGTGCTCTTCCACTACGAAGCGAGAATCTACGCCGCGACGAGTCAATCATTGCTCCAGATCTGCAGCCACGGTTACCTTTCCACTGGAGACGGTGAGCTTTCGCTCCCAAGGCTTATAGCCGTGCTTCAAAATCATAATCGTGTGTACTCCGGCTGCAACGGCCAATTCTGAGGGAGTATCTCCAACAAAATTACCGTCGACAGAGATCTCGCCGCCCGCTGGGTTCGAAGTAATTTCGAGCTCAGCGCTAGCTGGGCTACTTTGCGCGGACGCGGGGGAGGCCGAAGCAACCGCGGTGTTGGGTGCGGTCACGGCTCCAAACTTTGCCGGATCAAGTGGCATCACTCCGTTCACGTACGCGGTGATTTCTGTTCCCTTGGGGATGGTGGTGTCCTTTCCGTGCATGAACAGAAAGAAGGGAGCGGCTGGCCAAACCACTATGGCGGTCGCGACCATTCCACCGGTCATAGCGCCGGTATGACCGCCGCCCTTCATCTCCTTCACGGCCCGCAGGGTAGCTTTCTCGCCATCCGCAAGCTTCACGTAGTCGATCTCTATATCGAGCTTGCCGCCGCGTGCCATGCGCTTCTTGTGCTCCGCATCCGTGATAGTGCCGATAGCGATGTTGCCCTTCGGTACCACGACCACATCCCCGACCTTTACTTCTTCGAGGACTTCGAAGTCGATGTTGTCTCCAGTTTTCGCATCCGCCGAACTGAGAGTTCGATTCAATCGCAGTTTGATCGGGGTGCCGTCATCCAGAGCAAATTTATTCGAAAGCGGGGTTGTTGCAGGCTTTGGAGGAGCAGCAGGCTGCGAGGAGGATGCAGGTTGATCTTGAGCGAATAGAGCAGTGCAGACAACAAGGCAGAGCACAGCCAGGCCAGATAGTTTCACTGCGTACTCCTTGATTCAATTACACGAAAGTCTATGCCTAAATGCTGCGATCTTGAAGTAGTTTTCCCGCAGGATGCAAACCTTTCGAAGCTCGGCCGAAAGTCACAAGCAGGTCCCTCCACTCGGACTGAAGTCCTCGGTCGGGATGACAAGCCAAGGGTGCGAAGTCCTCGGTCGGACGACACGAGGAAATAGTCTTGGAAAATATCGGACAGCCTAAAGCCGGGAGGGAAGGCTAACAACAAGCCTCCCCTCACCACACATTGCCGCTGCCGGGAACAATCTCGGTAGCGATGATCGTCTCGGCTTGAACTGTGCCATTGAATTTTGTCATCGGGGCATTGACGATGACCTCCGAGGCCGAGAGTTCCACGATGCTCGCGCTCACCGTTACTCTCGCGGCGGCCTGGATGGTGATGCCGCCGGCTTCCAGGCGCACCGAGTTGCCGTTTCTGTCCTCGATCAGAATTGAGGAGGGACCGTCTTGCAGGCTGATCCGCTGACCCGCCGGCGTCTCGAAGACAAGCTGCCGATGTCCGTCGACATTGATTCGCCGGCAACAGTTCACCGGCTGCGTGCTGCGTGCCTGGTCTTTCATCGCTTGGTCTCGCTCCTTGCGGTGACCGTACGCGGGCGGTGCGCTCGCCGTCAACATCAATTCATTTGAAGTACAACGTCCAGCTTGCGCTGATGTAGGACTTCAGCGGTACGCCGACGACTTGTTCCACCGGAGCGATGTTGGCTGGATAGGAGAGTACTTCCGTCGTCTGGCCGGTGTAGCCGCTGGCGATGAGGAAGTTTGCCGCAAGCGACATCCGGTTCTCCAGAAATGGCCGCAGCACCGCTCCGCGAAACTCCGTCACCGGCACGCCGATGAATCCATCGCCCAGCGGCTTGGCCCGCACGTACTCGAGTTCGCCGCGAGCCTGCAACCGCAGCGGTAGCCTGGTAACCGACCCCACGACATCCCAGATCAGCCGAGGCGCTTCCGGAATCGGTTCGCCAGTCTGTGCGTCGCGGGCATCGGCCTGCGCGTAGGAGACATAGAGCGCTCCGGCGGGAAAGTTCCTTTGCGCGGAAACAGAGATGACCTTGTTCACTGACGGCCCGACGATCTCCTGCAGACCAGTGTCGGGATCGATCTTGGCCAGTTGCTGCGAGTTCGAGGTTCGGCGCAGCGTGAGATAGAACTGCGTCTGCTTGAGGGCTTTCGAAAGTACAAGCTGCTCGGC
>JBARGS010000054.1:0-11100 GCA_049798495.1 Candidatus Korobacteraceae bacterium
GGCAACGTAGCCATTGATGTCGCGCGCATCCTGGCCAAAGACGCTGGCGAACTAGCCGGCTCTGATCTCTCCTCCGAGGTAGTGGCGTGGCTGGCCGGGCAACCGATCGAGACGATTCACCTCGTCGGCCGGCGCAGCGCAGCCGACGCCAAGTTCAACGATCACGAACTCGCCGAACTCGGCACTTTGCAGCGTGCGCAGCCCGTCGTGGCTGATCCCGAGAGTCTCGCCGGAGACAGCACTGTGGTGAACACGCTGCGCGGCTTTGCCGGCAACGCCCGCACGGCTCCGGTCAGCATCAATTTTCACTTCAACCTGACTCCCACCGCTTTTCTGGGAGACGGCAAACTGCGCGCAGTGCAGTTCCGCTCCTCAGGCGAGGAGATCGTAGAAATTCCAGCTCAGCTTGCCGTGACCTGCATTGGCTACGAAACCCGGGCGTGCTGCGCCGCTGAGCCAGCGAATGGCGTCTTCGCCAATGACAACGGCAAAGTCGAAGACGGGCTTTACGTCGTCGGCTGGGCGAAGCGCGGACCTTCCGGGACAATTCCTACGAATCGCGTCGAGGCACAACAGGTGGCGCAGCGTATGGCGCAGGAAGTCAACGATGGACAGCGGCGCGGCGGAGAAGGTTTGCGGCTCCTGTTGGGGCAACGTGGCGTGTCATGGGTGGACTATGCTGGATGGAAGCGCATTGACGCCGCCGAAGTAGCTCGCGCTTCCGCCGAACGCTGTCGCGAGAAATTTTCCACCACGGCCCAGATGCTGGAGCTGGTACGGGCTGGCGAGTTGCGCCCGGCGTGAGTTTTAGCTCCGTTTTTCGGCCTTTCGCACCAAACGATTACGATCCGGCGAAAACCCTCCCAGTCGGCGGCGCTTCGAACTTCTTATGGAACGCTATCAGGAAGTGCGGCATCCTGCGGGCGCATTTGATAATGTACGTTGTGCGGATGGCGCGCATCGGCTAGTCCCGGCAATGATCAGTACCACGACCACAAGCGGACAGAGTCTCTCCCATCGCCCGGCACATCGCGCCGGGCTGCGAACCGTCGCCATTGTGGAGGCGCTGAAGGGAGGCGTGGCACTGCTCGGCGCTTATGTATTCATCCACATGATCCGGCGCGACGTGGACTTCGAGGAAGCGGCCGAGCACATCCTGTTTCGTTTCCACATCAACCCGTACAACCACCACTGGTCGCGCCAGGTTCTACACGCAGCCGACAAGGTTTCAAGCACCAGCATCGCCATGATCGCGGGCATTGCCATCGCCTACGCCTCACTGCGATTCCTGGAGGGTTACGGCTTGTGGAAGCAGCGGGTGTGGGCGGAGTGGCTGGCCATCATCTCCGGCTGTATCTATCTGCCCTTCGAACTCTACAAACTGATCCGCCATCCCAACGAACTGCACTGGATCATCCTCGGCATCAACATCCTCGTCGTGCTCTACATCGCCTGGGTGCGTTGGGATGAGATCAAGGCGGCCCGTCGGCTGCGGGCGCCGCTGGAAGGCGAACGCATTTAACGTTACGAAGCTACGCTCTCTTCTCCGCCGCAACAGCATCTTCCTCCAGCAACTCCAGCACTCCGCGACGCGCTTCGTCATTCTCAGCGCCGAAGGCCCGTGGCTCAATCTGCTCGAAGTATCTCCATGCCGAATGCGCTTGCACTGGCTCGCCTTTGGCCGCCGCCTCGCACAGAAGCGCGAAGGCCAGGCTCTGACTCAGGCGATGCAACAGCTGGCGCGCGTGTCTTTGCGCGCTCTGTTCATCGCGGAGAGTTACAGCAACTGCGTCGCGGTCGCCCTGCATCCTGGTTTGCAAAGCGTCACACAGATTGCCGAGCCCTTGCGGCATGGCTTGCAAGATGACCTGCACGCGCTTCTTGTACTGATCCCACCCCCGATAGCGCGGACCCAGCAGCCGCAGCAGCTCCAGCGCCTGGATGTTCGCTGGACCTTCCCAAACTGTGAGCACCTGCGCGTCGCGCAACAGGCGTGCGACGGGATAGTCGCTGGTGTAGCCATTTCCGCCGATCAGTTCCAGCGCCGCACGCGATGCGGAGATTGCGTACTCCGCGGTCAAGTACTTGGCCAGCGCCGTTGCCAGCCGCAACCAGGTACGGCGATCGCTGTTCTGCTGTGTTTCGTCGAAGGCGACCGCCGCCTCGAAGGCCAGCAGTGCGCCCGCCTCAAACTCCACTCTCATGCGCAGCAGTTCGTCCTGCACCATGGGATACTCGCAGAGCACGTGCCCGAAGGCGCGGCGTGTCTTCGCCCAAGCCAGCGCTTCGCGCAACGCCCGCCGCTGCACTCCGGCCGATCCCACGGCGTTATGAACGCGGCTGTACTCCAGCGCTTCCATCATCAGCTTGAAACCGTCGGGCGGAGGTGCAATCTCCACCGCTTCGGCGCCGAGCAACTCAATCTCGCCCGTCGGCAAGCCCTTGGTGCCCAGCTTGTCCTTCAAGCGACGGACGCGGTAGTGATTCGTTCCCCCGTCGCCGAGATGACTCGGCACCAGGTACAGGCCGAGTCCAGACGAACCAGGCGCAGCTCCTTCAGGACGCGCCGTCGCAACCGCAAGACCGCTATTGGCGTTGCTGGTGAACCATTTCAGCCCATGCAGTGCGAAGCGATCTCCGTTGCGCACTGCTTTGGTCGTGGTCGCGCCAACGTCGCTGCCACCGTGCTGCTCGGTCGCCCATGTGCCGCCGGTCTTGGCTTGTCCATCCATGCGAACTACGTCGAACAAAAATTGTTGCCGGACCGCATTGGGCGCGTGCGATCCCAACACGTAGGCCACCGCGCCGGTGAGCGTCACCGGGCAGTGCAGGCTGATGTCCGCCTGCGACAGAACGTAGCCCATCGCGAAGGTCAGCAGATGCGGCGCCTGCTCCGCATACGGCAGTCCAACAATGCCGCGGCGGTAGAGCTCGCGATGCTGCTCCTCGTACCAGGGATTGGTAACGATGCGGTTGATAACTTCGCCATTGCGGTCGTAGGTTTCAAGCGCGGGAGGCGCGTAACGGTCGGTGTAGTTGGCCTGGGCATCGACCGCGGTGCTGACCCAATCATGAAACTCGGCGAGCTGGCGGGCGTAGGCCGCCATGCCCGGAACTCGAGCTGTCAGCCAGGGCTCGAGGTAGAGATCGAAACTGCGCGAACCGTCCATAGCCATCTCCGCGATTGGAACTGACTACGATGAGCTTAACGCTTCCTGGCTGGGACGAGAATTAAATCCCGCATGGTGGGATAATCCTGGATTGCTGCATTTTCCCGATTCGCCCGCGGTTGGCTGTTCACTACGATTCGGTAAATTCTGATTACCGCTCAATTGAAGGAGACAAAGAACGCGTATGGGGCATGAAAAGCAAACTAAGTACAAACTCATCTGCGGCGACCAGAAAGCCATCAACGCTGAATTGCTCCCCAGCGGAACAAATTGGAAACCGATTCTCATGACCGCGATTTCCGATCCTCAGGCCCCCGGCGGCGTTACCTTTGCCGTCATGATGGAGCGGATCTCCACCGAATATTGATTTCAAACTTTGACCGGTTAATGCTTGCATTGAGACCCAAAGTTGTGGCAAGGTAGAACCTCTTCTGGAGAAAAGTCCCATGATTGCGCGCATAACATTACCGTGCGTAAGGAATCGCAGCCAGCACTGGCTCGCGAGGACCATGAGGCAAGCTCCGTCCTCCGTCAGTCTTTCGAGTTAGTCCGGCGCTTCCACCAGCGTAACCGCAAGCCAAAATTTTCGTTGATCTTGAAGGGCGCTTTGCTGTGCCCTTACGGGTCCCTTACTCTTTTTTGTCGTCCCGAGGGATCTGCTTTTCAGCCCGCTATACAGCGGCACAGACTTTCATTCGTAACAGCCGTCGCCTTGAGGTGAACCATGCTGACCTTGAACATTCTCGGAACTTGCAAGCAACGCGAGGCGCTCTGCCCCACGTGTGCCTATGCGGTGACGCAGAAGGGCTTCAATGGCGAAGAGGCCACCTCTTGTAACTATGCAGGCTTGCTGCGCGAAGTGAAGTTCACGGTATGCGAGTGTACGGCCTACTTCGACCGGCGCACTGCTAAGCCGGAACGGCAGGTGGGCTTCGTTCGTCCAGCACGCCGCCACTGGCAAAACGTGACCGTGATCAAGATCGGGTAACGAAGCAACCCCAATCAACGCACGGACGAGCCTATTGTCCGCGCGTCATTGCCGGACTTGCAGCGAAATAGAAAGAGACTATGACTACGATTTACGTGAAGAACGGGACGCCACCGATGGAGGCGCAATCGAAATGCTGCACCTGCGTCCACGCCCACATCCTGCGCGGCTTCCGCGAAAGCGAGGAGCTGGTTTATTGCAACTTCGCTTATGACCAGCTGATGCCGGTGCCGTTCAAGGTCTACCAGTGCACCAGCTACACCGACCGGCAACGGCCGACGTGGAGGCAGATGAAGGATCTGGCGATCGACATCCTGCCGCTGTCGTCGGGCAAAGCTGCCGGCTTCCGCGCGCAGCCGGATTCCGGCTCGGCCGAGGAACCTGAGGAAGAGCCGACGACCGAGACCGTCGGCCGCTAACTTGTTACAGTAGAACCCAGCCGGGCTATCTCCGGCTGGGACATTTGCATCGTGGGACAAATCCTGCTGGAAATCTGCTGTGGCTCGGCCGAGGACGCCTTCGAAGCAGCTTGCGGCGGTGCGGACCGCGTCGAGTTGTGCTCGGCGCTGTATCTCGGCGGACTCACGCCGTCGCTCGGTTCGCTGCTGGAGGTAAAACAGCAGACACGAATTCCGGTGATGGCCATGAACCGGCCGCGTCAGGCAGGCTTCTGCTATTCGGCGACCGAGTTTGCAGTGATGGAGCGTGATGCCGACCTGTTGCTGGAACACGGCGCCGACGGCATCGTCTTCGGCACTCTGAATGCCGACGGCAGGGTCGATATTCATCGCACACGCGTGCTGCGTAATCGCATCGGGGCGCGCCAGGCAGTGTTTCATCGCGCCTTTGATGTCACGCCCGATCCCTTTCGCGCGCTGGAAGAGCTGATCGATCTGGGCATTACCCGCGTGCTCACCAGCGGGCAGAAGAACGGCGCGCCGGCGGGAGCCGCACTGATCAAGCAGCTCATCGATCGCGCCCGCGGCCGAATCGAGGTACTGCCGGGGGCCGGCATCGGGCACGACAATGTTCGTCAATTTGTAGCGACGACTGGCAGCTCGCAGATCCACATGACCGCGTTCGCCGAGCAGCAGGACACATCGACGCTGGGAAGTCCGGCGATCCAGTTCGGACATCCTGCCGGACCATCCGAGTCTGTCTACGACCGAACCGACCGCGAGCTGGTTCGCCACGTGAAGGAGGAACTGCTTGCGATCTGACGCGATCGCCGGAAGGTTGGCAAGAAAAATTTTGCCGCTGGTGCTGACCCTGACCACGCTTTCAGCATTCGCCCAGACCACGGCGCCCTCCAAGCCGCCAAGCACAGCCTCTGCAGCCTGGTGCGATCAGCAGAAAGCCGAAATGGCCGATGCGGTTCGCCAGGAATTCCTGCACGCCTGGAACGGCTACAAACAATATGCCTGGGGACACGACGAGTTGCGTCCGCTGACCAAGGGCTATCGCGACTGGTACGGCACATCGCTGCTGATGACGCCGGTGGACGCGCTGGACACGATGCTGCTCATGGGCCTGAAGAAAGAGGCGAAGGAAGATCGCGAGCTCATCGACAAGCAGCTATCGTTCGACAAAGACATCTACGTCAAGAATTTCGAGATCACGATTCGCCTGCTGGGAGGCCTGCTCAGCAGCTATCAACTCACCGGCGACAAACATTTGCTGGTGCTGGCTGACGACCTCGGCGAACGCCTGCTGCCGGCGTTCAACTCGCCCACCGGCATGCCGTATGTCTTTGTGAATCTCAAAACTGGGATGGTGCGGGGCGCGGAGAGCAATCCCGCGGAGATCGGTTCCCTGCTCATTGAATTCGGAACGCTGAGCAAGCTGACCGGCAAGCCGGTTTATTACGACAAGGCGAAGCACGCGCTGGTCGAGGTCTACAATCGCCGCTCGCCCATCGGGCTGGTCGGCTCGACGATCGATGTGGAGACCGGCAAGTGGGTCGATCCTATCAGCCATATCAGCGGCGGCATCGATTCCTACTACGAGTATCTGCTGAAGTGCTCGATTCTCTTCCAAGACAAAGACTGCGAGCGCATGTGGAAGACCGGCATCGCTGCCGTAAACAAGTACGTCGCCGACGATGCGGCCAGCGGTCTATGGTACGCGCAGGTCAATATGAACACTGGCCAACGCGTCTCCACTCACTATGGCGCGCTCGATGCATTCTTCCCTGCCGTGCTGGCGCTCTCCGGTGACCTCGACCGCGCCGCGCGGCTACAGCAGTCCAGCTATAAGATGTGGACCACCTTCGGCATCGAGCCCGAGGAGTTCGATTACTCGACGATGAAGATCACGTACCCGAGATACGAGCTTCGTCCTGAGATCATCGAGTCGACCTACTATCTGTACTTCTTCACCGGCGAGCCGCAGTATCTCGACATGGGCAAGACGTTCTACGACAGCCTGCGCAAGTACTGCCGCACTGAGGCCGGGTACGCCGCGCTGATCAGCGTGGAGACGAAACAGCAACGCGACGATATGGAGAGCTTCTTCCTGGCCGAAACCTTGAAGTATCTCTACTTGTTGTATGCTCCCAAGTCGACGCTTGACCTGCACAAGTCGGTTTTCAATACCGAGGCGCATCCCATGCAACGGACGTGGTAGCGGGTTTCGACATCTAACAGCCTGACGGGAAATCATGGCACTGGGCACGCAGCCGAACTCGACAACCATCAGCTCCACCGACACCAGCCGGAACTACGGTGGACCGCTGGCGATGGTGACCACGCTCTTCTTCATGTGGGGATTTCTCACCTGCCTCAACGACATCCTGGTGCCTCACCTCAAGTCGATCTTCGACTTGAACTATGCCGAGGTGATGCTGATCCAGTTCTGCTTCTTCTCGGCCTACTTTGTTTTTTCGATTCCGTCGGGCAAGATTATCGAGCACATCGGCTATCAGAAGATGATGGTCGCCGGCCTTGTCACCATGGGGCTGGGCGCGGTGCTATTTATCCCGGCCGCCAGCGCGCCGTCATTTCCGCTGTTTCTTGCGGCGCTAATTATTCTTGCCGCCGGCATTACCGCGTTACAGGTCTCAGCCAATCCCTACGTCGCGGTGCTAGGGCCCGCGCGCACCGCCTCCAGCCGGTTGAACCTCACGCAGGCTTTCAACTCGTTGGGCACGACGGTCGCTCCATTCTTCGGCGGCCTGCTCATCCTCGGCGCGGCTATCCCCAAAACCCAGGACGAGCTGCGAGCGTTATCGCCCGCAGCGCTGCATGCCTATCGCCTGCAAGAGGCGTCTTCGGTCAAGCTGCCATACCTGATCATCGCGCTAGCGCTGGTCGTGCTCGCCATCGTGATCGGCAAGTTCAATCTGCCGCACATTCCCGAGGCCGAGGGCGGGCACGCGGTCGCCAACGACAGCGTCTGGCGGCACCCCAACCTGGTGCTGGGAACGCTGGGCATCTTCGCTTATGTAGGAGCCGAGGTCGCCATCGGCAGCTTCCTGGTCAATTACATGAACCTGCCCGACATTGGGAATCTCAAGGCCGATGTCGCGGCCAAGTATCTGACGTTCTATTGGGGCGGCGCAATGATCGGCCGCTTCATCGGCTCCGCCGTGCTACAGAAGGTTCCGACTAGAATCGTGCTGGGCTGCAACGCGCTGGTCGCGGCGTGCCTCGTCTGCCTGTCGATGCTGAGCTTCGGCCATCTCGCGATGTGGGCACTGCTGCTGGTGGGATTTTTCAACTCCATCATGTTTCCCAGCATCTTCACCCTGGGCATCGAAGGCTTGGGTCCGCTGACCGGCGAAGCTTCCGGCCTGCTGATCATGGCCATCGTCGGCGGAGCTATCATTCCCGAAGTGCAGGGAGTTCTGGCGGATCGCGTCGGACTGCACCACGCTTTCATCCTGCCGGTGATTTGCTATCTGTACATTCTGTTCTTTGCGATGAAGGGCCAGCCAAGGAAGCGGACGGTGGCCTAAGAGTGCCCCAGGCCCGCTTGGGGCCTCAGAACATTCGGCTCACGAGGCTACATACGGGTTCCGCTCTTCTTCTGGCGCAACCATCCCTTCCGGCAGACGTCCGCCGTTGTACTCCGCCATACGGTTCTTCCACTTCAGAAACTCGGTGATGGTCTGCGGCTCGATGCGCACTTCCACGCGCCGCAGGCTGGCCAGCAGCAGGCTCATCTCTTTCATTTGCCCGACGGGACTGCGCAGATCCAGTCTTCCCGGCTTCACCACCATCTCCACTTCGCGCCCTTTGCACTCCAGCAATCCCCAATGCTTGGGCAGTTCCGCGGGAACGATCATGCCCGCGCGCGCCAGATAGAAGCGCTTGCTGCCCAGCCCTTCCTCCGGACGTAAGCGAAACGGCTTGCCCGCATCGGCCAGGAAGTCGCTACGCGAGACTTTGCACTCCACCAGCACCGACTGGCAGGAGGCTTTCCAGCCGATCACGTCGGGCACTTCGCCGGTCGAGCAATACTGCTCGGAGAGGACGATGCCGCATCCATACCTGTGACGGAGCCACTCCGCCGCCCGCGCAACCAACTGAGCGTGCTTCATCTCCGACGATGTTCTTGGCATGATCGGTTTGTAGCGCAAAAGCAGCGCCGTGGGGAGTATTCAACCGGTGGCGCCACCTACGCAACAAAGCTCCTTGGCCGTCACCGGCACCCTAATTCTTTCGTGTAATATCAAAGATTCGCATGGCGTGGATGATTCAAGCTGAGGATGTACGCAAAACCTACCGCATCGGCAAAGTCGACGTTCCGGCACTGCGCGGTGTGTCACTGGCGGTGGAAAAGGGTGAGTTCGTCACCATCGTCGGCCCCTCGGGCAGCGGCAAGTCAACTCTCTTCTATATTCTGGGCGGCCTGACGCACGCCGACACCGGCCGCGTGATTATCAACGGCATCAACTTCACCGATCTTTCCGACTCGGCCCGCACGCGCATGCGCCGGTCCAAAATCGGCTTCGTCTTTCAGAAATTCAATCTGCTGCCGACGCTGACCGCCGAGGGCAATATCGCCATCGCGCGCGACATTGCCGGCGTACACGAGGGTCCCGCCGAGCGCGAGTACATCACGCGCATCACCCAACTGTTGGGAATCGACAAGCGCCTGAAGCATCGCCCGTCCGAGATGAGCGGCGGCGAGCAGCAGCGCGTGGCGCTGGCCCGCGCGTTGGTCAATCAGCCGGCTATCGTGCTGGCCGACGAGCCCACCGGCAATCTCGATTCCGAGAATTCCGAGATCGTGCTGAAGATGCTGCGGCAATCCAACCAGGAGCTGGGGCAGACAGTGCTGATGATTACCCACAACCCCGAAGCCGCGACCTATGGCGATCGCATCATTCACATGCGCGATGGATCCATCGTGCCGCCGGAAAAAGATCCGCAATGGAGCCACGCCCATGACTGAAGACATGCGCTCACCCATCCTGCCGGGGAAAGGCGCCTCCGACTACGAACGCTACCTGCGCACCGACGAACTGCTGGCGCTGCAGAAGCCGCCGGAAGAGATGCTGCATCCCGACGAGCTGACCTTCCAGGTCACGCACCAGGCCTCGGAGCTGCTGATGAAAGGCGCGGCGTGGGAGTTGGATCGCGCCCGGAACTACATTCTTCAGGGCGACTTCAAGAACGCGGCGCGGCTGCTGCGGCGCGTCAACAAAATGCTGGTTCATCCCCTGCGCATGCTGGCGCTGCTGGAGACGATCACGCCGTATGAGTATCACGTGATCCGCGCCGGACTGGGACACGGCAGCGGCCTCGACTCACCCGGGTTTCTCGCTCTTCTGCATATCGCTCCGCGGCTGGGCGAAGCATTCTTCGATCAGGTGAAGAACGCGGGCCTGACGCTGGAAGAACTCTATCGTCGTCACGCGGAATTTTTCGAGCTGCACGAGATTGCCGAAGAGCTGCTCGACTATGACGAACACATTCAGCTCTTCCGCTATGCGCACCTGAAGCTGGCGCAACGCATCATCGGTGGCGGCGTGGTGGGCACCATGGGAACGCCGGTCGAAGTGCTGAAGCAGCGCATGGAGTTTCCGCTCTACCGCGCGCTGTGGGATGTGCGCAATGAGATCACCTCACATGTAAACGCGGAGAATGCGACGGGACATGGCGGGGTGTATTAGCGGCCGCTTTTCGCTCTTCGCTTTTGGCAGTTCGCTCTTCGCAATAGCCTCACGCGGCCGGGCACGCGGGAAATCTTTCTTGAGTGTCATCCTGAGCCAAGTGAGATCGCAAAGCGATCGAACGCAGTCGAAGGACCTCTATGGCTGCCTGATACTTTGTGGTTCGGGGCTCTCATTTGGGTAACTATATACTTGTCGTACCGTGATTCCCGTGCCAGAATCAAGATGCCGTGACAGGGTTAACCGCTGGTGGATCAAGAATCTGAAACGGATCCACGCTTTCTGAAAGACGAAACTGGCGGTCGGTCGCAACCTTAGAGCATGAACAAAGAATCTACGCAGGCGCTACTCGACTACCTGAAAGAGTTGACGCTGCGTTGTGTCAAGGATTTTGAAAAGACTGCGGCATTAGAGGCCGCGATTCGCAAGCATCCGGAGCTTGCAAAGGACTACCCTCAAGCGATTCCTCCAACAAGCGAAGTTCGCGGAGTTTGGCTGTCCAAGATCGAAGAATTGTACACATCCTTGCTTCATGATCAGAAGTAGGCATTGCTCCATCGTTACGAGTATTAGGCATTTTTTCCTCCCATGGTGCGAGACACTGCAATCATCGCAGTTGTTGTTTGCGTGCTGGTACTGATAGTTGCCATCAACGTCAGCCATAAACCCGCCAGCGCCAACCCGAGCAAGGTTGCCGCAGCGCCATCGGTCAGTGAAGCCGATCAGCATAAAACCGCAGCCGAGCTAAAGCAGCAGCAGACGGTCTGCGACAAGTACATCAAGCTCGCCTTCCGCAGCGGTGTGCTCCACTCCTATCGCGGTCC
>JBARGS010000055.1:0-4386 GCA_049798495.1 Candidatus Korobacteraceae bacterium
TCATAGCGCCTCCTGGGAGATCAAAAATCTTGCGGCACGAATTCTAAACGACTTTGGGCGGAAATTTGTCATTCAAAATCGAAAAAAGTGTCGTGTTATCCCGATTGGCACCGCTCTCGTCTCGCCAGCATGTATTTCAACCCCCACATCGCTCCATGAAACTAACCTGTTATATAGTTTTTGAAGGTTAGGAGAGAATCATGTCTGAAATCGACCGCATCCTGAAGCACTACGACAGCGTTCTGAACGGTGAAGCATGGCACGGCGATCCCATTTGGCAAATCCTCGACGGCGTCTCCGCCGAAACCGCCGCGGCCCGCCCTCCCTTTGAAGGACATTCTATCTGGGAGATCGTGATGCACATGACGTTCTGGGAAGGTGTCGCCACGAAACGTCTTCAAGGCGAGCGCGCCGGCCTGGTCGAGGAGCTTAACTTCCCTCCCATACCCGCCCCGACCGAGGAAAATTGGCAACGGACGCTGGACGCCTTCCGCGCCTCGAACCGAGCCTTTCGCGACGCTCTCGTCAAGCTTGATCCCGCCCGGCTCGACGACCTGACCGCGGCCGGCAAGCGGAGCTTCTACAGCGAAGCCCACGGTGCGATCGAGCACAGCGTCTATCATGCCGGACAGCTCGCGCTGCTGAGCAAAATCGCGACTTCCACGGCTGTGTAGCGATCACCAAGCTTCCGATCCGCATCCAAGCAATTGGGTGTCACGCACGGGTCCGCACGAGTTTGTAATTCTGCAATCTGGGTGCTAACATCCGGACTCGCAAGGTTTGTGCAAGGAGGCAATCATGTCTGATCGCGACGGTAGTGGTTTCCTATGGTTTTTGGCGGGCTTAGGTATTGGCGCGGCAGTAGGAATTCTGTACGCCCCTAAAGCCGGGGACGAGCTTCGCCAGCAGCTCCGCGATGTCGCGGAAGACAGCCGTGACACGGTCAAGGAGCGTGCCCGCCAGGCGCGCGAGCAAGCCGGCACTTGGGCGGAGAAGGGCCGTGATTATCTGAACCAGCAGAAGGAGCAGATCCGTACGGCCTACGAGGCGGGACGCCAAGCCTATCGCGAGGCAACCAGCGAAGACGTGGAAGGGGCCACTCCCAACGTTCCGTAACTTTGCATGGTATGCGCTTGGCGCCATTGAGCGAAGCTTCGAGTCCGCAATCGTTCACGCGGATCGCAAGTGTGGAATTTGTCTCACCACCGGCGGGCAGCGGTGGCCTCATGTTTCCGGTTCCCTGTTATGAATGACAACCAGACCATCTTCATTGCCATCTTGATCGCCATCGCGGCCGCAGTCATCGTGCAAATGGTCATTCTCGTGGCCATGTTCGTCACCCTAAAGAAGCTTCGCGAACGCATGGAGACGCTCGCCGCGAAGGTCGAGGACACCACGAGCGTCGTGCACGCGCGCGTGCTTCCGTTGCTCGAGAATGCCAAGACCATCCAGCAGGAGGTTAAGAACTTCCTGGAAGTTGCCCGGCCAAAGATCGACGTCGTCCTTGACAATCTCGCGCACGTCACCACTACCACGCGCGGCAGCATCGAGCGCATTGATGCCACGGTGAACGACGTGGTCGACCGGGTTCGCCTGCAAGTGATTCGCGGCGACGAGATGCTGACCCGCACCATGGATCGCGTAGAGGAAACTTCGGAGAAAGTGCAGCACACGGTGATGTCACCGGTGCGTCAGGTTTCCGGCATCGTACAGGCTATCGGCACCGGCGTCGGCGCCTACTTCAACAGCCAGAAACGTCGGCGCAACGGCGGTCCCAGCGAAGAGATGTTCATCTAGGGATGTGATTTTTCGTGAATGCTTCGTCCCATTCCGGGCATGCGATGGAGCCCTAAGCGGCTTGTTTCTTGTCATCACGAGGAGGCCTTCAGGCCGACGAGAGCCTGCCCTGAGCTTGCCGAAGGGGATCTGCTTTTCGACTTTTCAGCAAACTGCCTAGCAGGAGCTTCGGGTTGCAAAACAGCTACACTTCCACGCGAACCGCCACGTCGAACTTGGAATAATACTTTTTCACGTCGCCGGCTCCATATTTTTCCTTAAACTTCTCCACCACGGATCGGACCGTAGCGGCGTCGGTTATCGGAACCGCGCGAAAGTCTTCCGCAGCATCGCGTGCCGCAATCCGAACCTGGGGATTGTGCAGCACATTCTTGTACCACTGCGTGTCCGACCCTTGCACCGGCAGCAGATAGAGTGTGTTGTCTTCCAGCACAAACCACACTGGGGTAGAAATGGTCTTCCCGGATTTACGGCCGATCACACTAATCTGGATCTGCTTGTACCGGGTCAGACGTTCTCGTAGTCCGTCCTTCGCTTTGGGCATTGGCGCCTCCGTCGTGAATCTTGCTGGCGGGGCCGGGACACTCGGGTGAAATGTGAGCCCACCCGGCGCTTGCTGTCAATCCGCCGCAACTCCTAGTGTCTCCTCCGCCAAAGGTCGAAGCGGCAACGCGAACCAGCCATGCTCGTCTAGTACTTCCCCTTGAACAGATACACCAGCTCGATCACCAGGATGATCACCACCATTACCTCCAGCACAAAACCACGGCTCTGATGAAATTCGTCGATGAAGAAGCGATAGAGTCCCTCGGCGGTATGGAGCTTCTCGTTAACCAGGTTTTTATATTCGGGAACACCGACTTTGGCTGCGGCCAGCCGGTAAAGGCGCGCCGAGAACATGTCGCTGACGAACTTGATCGCGGTATCCGAGCGCTCTACCAGTTCCGTCACTTCGACGGTGACGCCGTTCAGCCGCAAAGCCTCCGACCGCATCTTCCAGCGCCGCAGAATTCCCTGCCGCTGCTTCAGCGAGCCGTAGACGCGATCCAGTTCGCGCGTCAGCAGTTCGTCATAATAGCGAAACTCCAGCAGCTGCGAGTTAGCGTACTCCAGGATCTGGATGGAAGTCTGCGCACCCGACGGCGTGTCATAAACCAGCGCAGCATTCCATCCCACTGCGACCAGGTCGTTGGGATAGTACGAGAGGCTGGCCTGGAGCACATCCTCGTTCTCGCTCCGGGCAAGTGCGGTCCGCTCACCGCGCAATATCTGTGCGATTTGCTCGCCATGCTGCGCCAGCAGGTCGGCGCCCTGGGGCTCGCCGGGCACTTCGCACAGCAGAAAGATGTAATAGTCCTCGCTGAGCCATTCCTTATAGGGCCGCACGAGCGCGGGAGCGATCTTGTCAAGCCGTCCGCGCACAATCTGCTGCGCCTCTTTCTCCAACTCGGGATTGGGCACCCAGCGCGCCGCCAGCTGCACCAACTCCCGCCAATCGGCAGCGAATTCCAGCTCCAGCAGCACGCTGATCACGCCGTAGTCGTAATACTTGATCTGCGGCGTGAGCTTCTCGCCGTTGCTTAACAGGATGGGCTCCAATTGCTCGACGACCGGTGGCTTCTCAAAGCGAACGTATTCGGGAGTGGCGTGTTTGAAGCTGGGTTCGACCCGCTTGGCGCCCAGGATCTGGCGCAGTTCCTCCAGCTTGATCTCCTCACAGAGATCGTGCAGGATCACGCCTAGCACCGAACCCTTCATAAGCACAGCGTCCGCGCCGGTCGCGGTACGCTCAACTTGCTCCATAAGGCAGATTGTACGTGAGCCGGAGATGCCCCGATCTCGCTGGAAGGCTTTGCTGCTCGACCGCCGGCTGGATGCCCGATGATTACGCGGCATTAGCGAGCAATGCACCAAGCCAATAAAAAACTCCTGCCGCGGGCTAGCAGCGGCAGGAGCACCAACAACTCATCGCGTGTAATCCAGCTTTACTGCGACTGCGCCGGAGAAGCCGAGAGGATGTGAATCGTGTTGTTGTTGTTCGGATTGAACTGGAACTTAACCGAGACTGACTGGTTGTCGTACTTCTTGAGCGCCTTGGGATTGTTTACCAGATAGCTCGTGTCGCCACTGGTCAGGGTCTTCCCACCATTGCTCACCATTCCCGCCATGGTGTGCTGTGGTTGAGTGTTCATGCCCATCTGATCGGTCTCGGCTGCTTGATTCTGTCCCTGCTGCATGGTCTTGTTATTCTGCTGCGCGCTGTTTGGCTGCTGTGCAGTATCTTGAGCGAATGCGATCGCAGGAACAGACAGACCCACCGCGAGGACAGCTATCATCAACTTCTTCATATCTCCTCACTCCTTATATGTGATGTCGTATTGCGCGCGCTGCGGCATCCTTGTCGCGCGTGTCTAGCTATATGACGGCAATTCAAGATGCAAGGTTGCTGCGCTATCTTCCGCAATCCGTCGCCTCGAAACTCCAGAAACACAAGGGATTACAAACGGGCATGACCGCCCCAACCGCGCGGCAACAGCGTTGTCATCTCCGCCTACTCCGACGCCGGTCATCGGCAAATCAGGGTAGAGT
>JBARGS010000056.1:0-4116 GCA_049798495.1 Candidatus Korobacteraceae bacterium
TGATGAGTAGACTCCACTGGTCGCCAATCACCTCGACCATTCGGTTCATAACGCACGCTGACCTGTGATCCCTGCGCACTCTTCCTCTATTCAGGTTTAGCATTCTTGCCCTGAATGATTGTACGACTAGTGGCATATAAGAACCAGTGATGTTGGAGCAATGTACCCGCGAATGTGTCGCGCGATCAGTGGGATGTCTGAAAAAAGGTAATGAAAATAAGTTTATAAATAGAAAGCGACACGTCGGCCAAAACTCTCGTACTAATAATAAAACTAGTTGCTATTTACAACTAGTTATAGCGTGCGAAATGACACCTATCTTATTCTTCCTTATTCCATAGAATTGTTGTTGCGAAACTTTTGTTTCTTGTAGATGTGCGCGGGCTTTCCGCAACCAACTCTGCAACGAATGTGATTTCAAGCAGTGCTTTGGTGTAGATCGCACCGCACCGCGAGTGGTCCATCTCCGATTTCATTCACGCCGTAACTAAAGCTGAGCTTAGGTGGCCTGTAGCGGAAGTGTATGGCGCCGCAAATGCTTTCGTACACGCCATGCGCGGAACAACACATGATTCTGCTTTCGGCTTGCACATTAACCATTAGACCGCGACGAGTAGGCACGCGGCGTGAATCGCCAGGATCGCGCATCTGCACGCACGCCTACCTGGACAGCCTGAGGCCTAGAAGTTTTTCTTGAGACGAACAAAACCGACTGGTCGGCTGCACAGAAGAAGAGATGAATCTGATGTCAATAGCTCTGGGCTAAAACGAGAAACCTCTCCTGCCTGGCTGGAAGCAACGGCGGGAGAGACTCAGCGGTATCGCCAAGTAGGCGGAGCCGGCAGCAGTAACGCCTTCCGTCTCCAAGCCAATAACAAAACAACGAAACACTAGCCACTGCTTCCAAGGAGTTCCAGTATGACCACTCATTTCAAATCAACCCAGGAGGAGTTATGAATCGACTGCAGCTTTGCAAAGTAGTAAGCGTTCTACTTCTTGCATGTGGTTTAGCAAGCGCTCAACACATCATCACCTTCGAGGCTCCGGGCGCAGGCACAAGCTCCGGGCAGGGCTCCTCAGGCATAAGTATCAACCTGGAGGGGGCGGTTCTGGGATTCTACGCTGACTCAAACAACGTGGTTCACACCTTCGTGTGCGTTTCGGGCTGCACATCGCCCCGCACCTTCACGACCTTCGAGGCTCCGGGCGCAGGCACAGCCGACATCGGTGCCAACTGTTTTGTCCCCCAGACTTGCCAGGGCACTTACGCTTTCAGCAACAACGCGTTCGGGGTGATTGTGGGTTTCTACCGTGACTCCAGCAACGTGATTCACGGCTACGTGACCGCTCCGCCTTACAGAACCTTCACCACCTTGAACGAACCGGACGCGGGTACCAGCGCCAACCAGGGCACTTTCGCGACGAGCATCAACCTGGAAGGGGAGATCGCCGGAAACTACACTGACGCGAGCGGTGTGTCTCACGGCTTCGTGACCGCTCCGCCTTATACCACCTACACCTCATACGATCCCACGGGCTCCGTATTCACCCTTACCGCATCGGTGCTCGGCATCAACCTGGAGGGGGCGCTCACAGGAGAGTACTTTGACGCGAGCGGCGTGGCCCACGGCTACGTGCGCGCTGGGAATGGCACCTTCACCGAATACAACGTTACGGGCGCAGGCACGGCCTCCGGCCAGGGCACCGAGAGCTCAGGCATCAACGACCTGGGGGCGATCATGGGACCTTACATTGATTCGAACGGCGTGTTTCACGGCTACGTGCGCCTTGCGAACGGCGCCATCACCACCTTCGACGTTCCGGGGGCGGGAACAGGCTCCGGCCAAGGCACCGAGCCTGAGGGCAACAACCTGTTCGGGGAGATTGTGGGAAATTACATCGACTCCAGCGGTGTGAATCACGGCTTCGTGCGGAGTCCTTCCGGCGCCATCACCACCTTCGACGCTCCGGGGGCGTCAAAAAACTCCGCTCAGGAGGGCACCATTCCAACAACCCCCAACCTGTTTGGGGAGATCGCCGGATTCTACCAGGACGCGAACGGGATATTTCACGGCTTCCTGCGGACGCCGTAGGCCCGCTCTGGGGTAAACAGGTATCACAGTTGACGGTTAATTCTGCGGCACCGGGACGCAGGAAACCTGGATGTCCGGTTGGGGGAGGGAGGGGTGCCGTATCACTGCCTCTCCCGACCTCAACACGCTGTTTCCTGCCAGTGCCAGCCTCTTCGCAATCATGGCTAACAAGATCAACGAGCGCGGACAAATCTCGGGCATGGCAATCGTGCTCAGCGGGCCGGATGCGGGCAGACACCTTCGCATCTTGAGCATTCTTTGCTAACGAGGCGTAGCCCCGGGAAGTGGGAATCAGAAATATCGTGGGGTGGCTGCGGTCTCTTCGCGCGCCGGGCAACCGCAAGCGAGGTTGATCGCATTGGTGAATCAAGGGGCAGTTCTGGCACTGCTACATACCAACCGGTTCGTATGCTCGGACAGTCAGCATCGCGATTCGGGCGAAGCGCTTCAAACTACATCATGAAAAGGAGAACGAACAATGACAAGGATCGCAGTGTCGCGCAGGAATCTGCTCGCAACGGGAGCCTGCGCGCTGGTTGCCGTGAGCCTGCCGGAACTGGCAAGTGCCAGCGCATTGGGAGGGCAGAACTTAACGAACGAGGAGATAGTCCGGAAGTGGTACGCAGCCTGGGAGAAGAAAGACTGGGGCCCTGTGGATAGCCTGCTCGCCGATGACTTCACCTTTACAAGCGCGGCCGGCGATGACCACATCAGCAAGAGCACTTTCAAAACGCGATGCTGGGAAACACAGATCGATTTCATTGGACATTTTGACCTGGAGCGAATCACCACTGGCGCGGAGGATGCTTTTGTGAAGTATCTTTGCCACACCAAGGACGGTAAATCGTTCCGGAACGTGGAGTATCTCCGAATCAAGGACGGAAAGTTGCAGTCCATTGAGTGTTATTTCGGCGCGCAATCCAGCTTTCCGTCAGCAGTGAGCGCAGGGCAGAAGTAACCTACGGGCATGGAAGGTACGGCGTGGGGTGCCGATTCGGCCGAAATCACCGGTGATGCTGAATCCACCATTCGAAGGCGCTCAACCAATCGACGTGTTTGTCGTTCCCTTGGGCAGATGGTCAGACGGATCCGCTGCTCCGGTTATGTAGAATCGCGCCATGTCCTGGGCAATGATGTTCTTCAGGAGCGTGGTCTTGCCGGACCCGGTCATGCCCAGCACAATGCCCTGCATGACGCGCACTCTGTCCGGCCAATACCACGGCTTACCATGGATGTCATAGCCAAGAACCACGGCATCTTGTTTCCAAGCTTCGCCCGTAAACTGTTCGTCTAGTTTGCGGGAGACAACCATCGGTGGATGTGGCCACTGCTTCTCCCGCCGAGAACGTGCTGTGGCAATCAGGATGGTAGAGCCAACGCTGGCCAAGCCGCCCAGAGCCAGGTAGCAGGCCAACTCGGCAATCTGGCGATTCGTGAAGAAGAAACGCTCGCGGGCCACGTACCAGGCGAACCAGCAGACTGCCATGAGAACGAGGGCAACCACGATTTCCATGCTCTCCAGAACTGGTGGATTTTGTTGCCGGTGAGCGTACGAGTCGCGCATCATTGCACCGCCGTCACGACGCGATCTAGGTAGACTGCACACATCTGCACCGCTCCTACTGCTACTACCCATCGCCAGAGGCGCACAAATGCCCGTCGATTGTGCAGACAATCATCGATGTCCCAGGTCCCGCGTGGTACCAGCATCAGGACGATTCGATAAATGAGTACGGCCACTGCTCCCAGCAGCCAGCACTGGGGCAAAGTGGCTGCCGCGTCCATTGGCCGACAAGGCTGGCCTGTATCCCCGAGTGAGCGCGCGGTGCCGGGCAGCCACAGCCAGTACACACACGCAGCTTCCAGCGTAATGGCCAGTAGCATCGCAGCGAAGACAACGAATGCCTCAATCTGGCGAAGGTTTAATGTCGTGTCTTTCGGGCCGCGAATCTCCGTGTTTTCCATAGGTCTCTGCCTCTCAATGCCTTTTCATCTTTGGGCTCAACACCCAGCGCATCGGAAA
>JBARGS010000057.1:0-33766 GCA_049798495.1 Candidatus Korobacteraceae bacterium
GGCGTTACCTGCTTTTTTTCCTTGGAAGCGGCTGCCCCGGTTGCGAGCAGCAACAGGGCGACGATTGCGATCTGTAGTGCCTTCAAAAACAAAGCCGACCCATCAGAAAAAGTTGAAGTAACGAGAAACACCTATAAAGAATGAGTTTACATTGGCAGGCGGCAACCCTGAGGCACTAAAGCCCTGCACCAGCCTTCCATATCCGCTGGTGAGCGTGAGCTTTCTGAATTGATAATTGCCATTCACAAACATCTGCCCGCTGTGATTGGCGGAGAAAATCAAACCGGAGGCGGTGTTGCTGTCGGCGCGGGAGAAGCTGGCGCCAATCGACAGCCGGCGTATGGGCGTCGTTCCCAGCGAAAACGTATAGCCGGAGCCGCCGTAGAGAAGCAACCACTCCGGCGGAATCACTCCCGGAGGCAGGTTGGGCGGCGGTGTGATCCCGTTTCCACCCAGCAGCCCATAGCCGTCGGTTTTCGCGTAGCTGGCGCTGAGGGTCAAACGCCGGGCGCCGATGCTGGTGGAGAAACTCTCTCCCCCGTTGCCCGTGTTGGGTTGATTCACGATGGCGCTGTGCGAACCTCCGGCGGTTGCGCTCCAAACCAGCCGGCCGAAACGATGACGGACGTTGCCGGAGTAAACGTAATACGAATTCATATAGGTGATGAGAAAGCTCTGCACGTTCTGGGCATAGCTGAGATCCCCAGTAACCGACCAACTCCCGAAGGCGCGGCTCCAGCCTACGTTGCTCGCGAAGCTGAGCGCATTGCCACCCTGATAATCGGCAGTATTATCGGCGAAGTTTACCCCGGCATTCAGCGAGCCGCCCAACAAAGCGCGGGTATAAATCGCTCCTACTCCATAGCTGTCGGCGCCATAGCTCTTTCCGAAATAGGTCTGCTCCCGGCGCTGCACCTGCGCTTGCAGTTGCAAGTTGGGCGCGATGGCGTATCCCGCAACCCCGGTTATGTAGTAGGCATTCGACGATTCCTGCGATTGCTGGAAAACCCCGCCACTCTGCTGCGAAGTCGTCCCGCTGGTCTGCGCCTGCGCCACCGAATTGGTCTGCGATCCGGATGTCCCAGTGGGAACAATCGACTGGTAAAGCGCGCCGGTCAGATTATCCGTATAACCGAGCGAGACGGAAAGGCTCAGCTTCTGCGTGGGGTTGATGCCGGCAAATGCGTTGAGGTAATCGATATTGCCCTTGAAGGTATAGCCCAGATAGTCGGAATCCACATAGGAATGCGAATAGCTGGCGGAGGCCGATCCGTGCATAGGAAGATTGTGCGAACCGCTGACAAACCAGGAATTCGTACTGGTATCGACGGTCTCCAGGGTGTCGTTGGTAAAGATTTGGGGAAATTCCGACTGTGCCGTTCCGATGTTGTAACCAGCGTTCAGATTGAACCCGGCGAGCGAGTAGTTGGAGCGCAAATTAAAGTTCTTGAAATCGCTGCTGCCGGTCTGGTCGGCGCCCAGCACACTGTACGCACTAGACCCGTTGTTAAAGTTGGCGCTCAAACTCGGCAAGCCGGGAATAAATGCTCCCCACCCGATATTGAAGCCCTGGCCATTGCCCCGGGTGGTATAGTCCGGCACCCCGGGAATACCGAAGTTGCCTTCACTATTCCAGTTCTTCGAAAAACCTACCGATCCCGGGAAATGACTGCCTCCGAAAATACCGCTGTTAAATTCGAAACCGCTGCTGTCGAACAAGGAGCGGGAGGCGGAGTTCTGTGAGGACTGGTTGTAGTAGGGCGCAAAATTGAAGTTCAGAAAATTGGGATCGTAGTAATACCCGGATAGTGTGCCGTTGCCGCCGACGTTCAGGGAGTGGCTGGAGTCGAGGGTGTTACCCCAGACGTCGTTGTAGCCGACCTGGGCGACACCATTCAGATTCATGTTGAGCTTGTCGCCGACCTGGAGTTGCGCGGCGGCGGGAAGGGCCAGGAGGATGATCAGACAGAGGGAAGCAATGCAGGCGCCTGTGCGGCCCGGGTAGTGCGGCGCTTCAGCGCCCCGTGCCAGCGTGATCTCTCTATCATTCCGAGCGGGCTTCAGCCCGCGAGGAATTTGCTGGTCTGAGTTTATTGGAGAGAGGTGCCGCCGGCTAAAGCCGGCTCGGAGACTTGAAAAGGGCCGGCATAACGCGGACCCTTCGGCAGGCTCAGGGCAGGCTCTGAAGGCTTGCACTACCCGAGCTTGATCCCGAACTTGCTTTCCTCTGCCCCACGCATTGGAATTGCTGCGCCGCACGCCATCACCCCGTTACAGCACTTCGACCTTGGCGGTTTGCCGCAGCTTCTTGTCGAAGGCGGCGCGGACATCGTTGGTCTTCTTGGTCTGCAGCTGCTTCATCAACTGGACCTTCACGTCCTCAAACTTCACCTTGCCGGCGGGAATGTGCTTGTTCAGCCGGACGATGGTGTACGCGTTCTCGATCTGGATGAGATCCGTGACCTGACCCGGCTGCATAGCCAGCAGCGTCTTGACCATCTCGGGAGGGAGCTTGCTGCGATCCACCTTGTGGTGGTCGCCCATCATTACCCGATAGTCGTCCTCGGAGACCTTCTCCGCCAGAATTCCAAATTCCTCGTAGGTCTTGGTCGCCTTGGCCTGCTTCAACGCGTCGTCGGCTTTCTTGCGAGCTTCTTTCAACTGTGCGGGCGTGGCCTTATCCGGCGGCAGGATGGAAATGGTCTGGATAGCGAAACCTTCGGGATACTCGAAGATGGCGCCGTTCTTGTCGTAATAGGCTTTCGCTTCGGCAATAGAGAGGGTGGACCTGTTACTTACTTCGCCCTTCAGCAAAGTGTCGATCAACAGCGAGCGGCGAATCTTCTCTTTTAGCGCCTGCTCCGAGCCGTTGAATTCGGCCTTTATGAACGCGTTATATTCCGCCGGGCTGGAGAACTGCTTGCGAAAATCGGCGTCGGCACGCGCCAGGCGATCGGGAGCGATGGTGATCTTGCGCCGCTGCGCTTCCTGATAAACCAATTCCTCGAAGATGATCATCTGCATAGCGCCGTTGCGAATCTGCGGTTCCATCTCCTGCGGAATCGCGCCGTTATGCTGCCGCGCATAAGGGAAGATAGCGAACATTTCGCGCTGCAGGTCGCGGTCGGTCAGCACTGAGCCGTTGACGCGCGCCACCGGCTTGCCTGTTACCTGCATGGCCGGAGCGGGAGTTCCTGGCCGGACTACTGGCTGAGCCATTCCTGTGGGAGCGTGCGACGCAACTTGAGCGGACGCAGTGGCCAGAGCCAGGAGGATCAGTGCGCAGATTGAGAGCTTGTACTTCATTTCCTCACCCTTATTCCTCACCCTGAAAATTTTGGGGAGAGAGTGTCTCTCTCCCCAGGGTTCAAGCAACGACTAGAAGATGGTTCCAGCCGTTCCGTTGTTCATTTCGTTGGCTTCTCCACCATGGCACTCGCGGCAGAACTGCGCGGTCTGGTTGGAGCCAGCGGTTCCGCTCGCCGGGTTGTAAGGCGCGCGGACGAAGAACATGGTGTTGTAGTAGCCAGTGGGCAGACCCGACTTGGAGCCTGTCGTGACCTTCACTACGTTCATCAGGTGCTGGTTGTGGCAGGTGGTGCAGGTAACGACTGGGTTGCCGTTATAGTTGCTGGGGCTGACGAAGAAGCCGTAGTTCTGAACGAACTGATACATCTTCGTGCCCGCGGGATAAGTGATGGCGCCGTTGACGACGGTGCAATCCCAGTTGTACTGGCCGCCGCAACTGATAGCAGCGTTCAAGCCCACCGGGTGATCGTTGAGGTAGTTGCCGGCCGTTGTCCCGTCGTTGCCGAGCAGGGTCGGAATCGTGTTGTAGGTGCCGTAGGTCGGGGGCAACGTCTCGTAGACGGCGTTCTTCATCATCGCGCCCTTGGCCAGGTTGCCGTCGTGGCAGCTCAAGCAAAGAGTGATGTTGAGGTCAGGATTGGTGGTGGTGAATCCGGGCAGCGTCTCGGAATAACCTGTGCCTGGACCCGTGCCGCCGAAGGTGAGAGTTTGACCAACCAGAGAGCCTACATCCTGGCCCCACAGGGCAACGTTGCCCGCGGTGGGATCAGCGGTCTTGGCTGAGCCGTTGCCGTACGCGCCGCTATGCGGAGCATGGCAGGCCGCGCAACCACGGCCATAGTTCAGGTGAGCGCCGAGTACGTCGGTGGCCGGCGCGGCACCGATCTGCGCCATCGCGAAACTGGCGGCGGCGAAGATCACGAGCGTGATTAACATTACTTTCTTCATGAGATCGATCTCCTGATATGTAACTGCAGTTTGCATTAGTCCTATGCCTTGGAAACCAGGCCCCGTCGGTCTCCGTCTTCTGTAAGTGCATTTGCCTGACCGAAACTGAACGCCGCCTCAGTTTGCGAGTAAGTGGTTTGTTTAGTGTTGTTTAGAGACGGTTATCACATCAACGCGTGATGCGATTTGGCAGGCCGGTTGGGTGAAATCAACCACTTCCGCGGTTGGGAAGGTTAAATCCCGCAGTGCGCTGCAGAGGCTAAGCACCGGCGGTGAAAGGGACGAGGCGGATTCCCGAAATGGAAAGCATCGGAGGTTCGTATCAGGGCACGTCTTTAGACGTGCCGTAAGCGCAATCATCAATAATCGGGGCTTTAGCCCCCGCCGCTTTTCGCTTTGCCAGGTACGCAAAACAATATGGGAACTTCTCCGGCGAGTCTACCAGTCCCTTTCTCACGGGATTTTGAGCAATATAATCTCGATGCTGCAAAAAGCTCTCCTGATCGTTCACTCGTACCTCGGAGAACCCGCGTTGCCAGATCTCTCCCGGATACCTAAATTCCTTGCTTAATCGGTAGGAGAATCCGCCCTTGATGAATTGCAGGGCCTTTTCGATTGCCATCCCGTCATCGACTGTAATCAGCAGATGCACATGGTCTGGCATCACCACGAAATCATGCACCTTGAATTTTCGGGATGCCACATACGACCGTAGCACCTCGATGAACAGCATTGCATCGCGTTCTGACTGTAACAAGGCTCGTCCCATGCTCGTTTTCGTGGTTACAAAGAACGTGCGTGCAGAGCGGAGGATGTCGGTTGACCGGGAATTTCGCACAGGTTTCGACATTAGGCAGGAGCTCAAGCCCGATTCTCTTGCAGAAAGATTCGGCGCAGCTTAAAACCGTGCCCTGATACAAAGCGATTCAAGCCCGCTAGAAACCTTCGTGAAGGTAGCCCGCAAACAACCCTTGAATCAACGTCCGCCCGGATCCGCTGAGGAGAGAGCGCGAATCCGGGCGTGCGCTGCGTGATGGCCCTTCGATCAATTCTTGGCTTCCGCCTTGACCTCGGCGGGCTGCGAGGCTGCGGCCTGCTTCGCCGGCTGTGAAACTGCCGCCTGCTTGCTGCGGCCCGCTTCCTTTTCCTTCTTCAACTGCTCCGCCTCCGCGTCGGTGATGTAGCGGAACTCCTGCACGCGTCCCCAGGGATACTGCTCGGAGACAAACATACGATTGTTCTGGTCGATGGTGATTCCCATCGGATCATTGAACTGGCCCAGGTTGCGCCCCGGTCCGCCGACGAAGCCCAGCAACGCGCCGTCGGAATCGTAGGCTTGAACCAGAGCTAGTCCGGTGTCCACGACCCAAATATGGCCGTCGCCATCGACGGCGATTCCCTTCGGCCGCTCGAAGCAGCCGATGGCGTCGCAGTGCTTGCCGAACTGCTTGATAAACTTGCCTTCGCCGTCGAAGATTTCCACGCGCCAGTTCAGTGTGTCGGTGACGTAGATGTTGCCGTCCTTATCGACCGCGACGTCGCTGGGTAGAGCGAACTCGCCGGGGCCGGTGAGCGTGTGTTTCTTGCCGGGCGTGCCGATCTTGCGTACCGGCTTTAGCGTGTCGGCGTCGTAGACCAGCACCAGGTCCTGCTGCGTGTCGACTACATAGAGCAGGCGATTGTCTTTGTCGATGGCAAGGCCGACGGGATCGACGAGGTCTTTAATTTGATCCGTCACTTGATGCTTGGCGTTGAAGATGAGCACCTTGCCGAGCTTGCCATCGGCAACAAAGACGCGGTCGTCGTCATCGACGGCGACGCCGTTGATCAAACCGAAGTGCGCCTCGAAGCCGTTGCGAATCATCTCGGTTTCTTTAGTTTCGGTGTTGAAGATGAAGATCGCACCCACCTTCTGATCGGCTACGTAAAGCCGGCCCTTCGAGTCGGTCGACATGCCGTACGGCCCGAGCATCTGGAAGGGGAAGTTCTTGGCGGTGAACTTCTCGTCCTGCGACTGCGTGCCCGCCAACCGGTCCATCCAAGTCTGCTTGGGCTTCTTCTTCTGGACGGTGCCATCTTCCTTGTCGAACTTCATCCCGGCAAAATAGTTGACGTACTTCACGCGCGGGATCTCAGGCGGCTGCGGCCACATCAGCTTGGTGACATCGACCTCGGCTTTCTTCTCCGCCGGCTTCTGATCGGTTGCGACTTGCTTCTTCTTGTTGCCGGCGTGGAGCGCGACAGGCGAAGCCAGCGTCAGCCCCCACGCGATCAGCAGCACCATTGCTGCCCAGGAAAGACGTGCTTTGTTTGCGCAGAGTTGAGACATCACTTTTTCTCCCCGGTCTTGGTCATGTCGAATCGATTCTTGTGGCAGGTATCGCAGAACGCCATGGTGTTCGGCTGGTCGTTCACCAGCAGGTCTGCATTGGCGGAAGAGTGCGGCTGATGGCAGGTCAGGCAGTTCAGCTGTATCTTCACTTTTCCTGGATTGGCGGGATCCATCAGGCTCGATACCGGATGCCCGGTCACCGGATGTCCCAAGCCATACTTCAGCGGCAACACGATGGCCTTGTTCTTCTTGAAGTAGTCGTCCGGCAGCTTCACCTGTCCATTGAAGATGGTGATCAGGTGCTCCGACTCCAGCTTCTGCGGCTGGCTGTCGGCGCCGTGGCACTCCAGGCAAAGCGTGTTGACGTCCTTGGTGCGCAGCAGGTGCTCGTTGTCGCCGCCGTGCGGCGTGTGGCAGATGGCGCAGCTTTGTCCGAAGGCCGGCTGGTGCAGATGCGCCTTCTTGAATTGTTCCGCCTGGTCGCTGTGGCACGCCAGGCAGGCGTTCACCGGATCGGGCTGAATGAAGCCCGGCGTCGTGCCCGCGTGTGGATTGTGGCAGGCAACGCAGTCTCCCTGCGCGCCCGGATGCGGCACCTTCGCCTTCTCGATATTTTCCGCCTGCTCACTATGACACATCACGCACAGAGCTTTGCTGTCCGACTGCGTAAGCACAACCTTGCCGTCCTTCGCAGGCGCGTGGCAGACGTCGCAGGTCTTGTCGGCGAAGGGCGGATGCGTGAACTTCTGCATCAGCTTCGCCTGCGCCGATTCGTGCGGGTTGTGGCACTGCACGCAATTGGCGGTGCCGAACGGCTGGCCCTGGTGCGTCTTGATCAGGTTCGCGTCTTTGGGGTCGTGGCAATCGACACACAGCGCGGGAGTCGTCTTCGTCAGGTGCGCTGAGAACTCGAGCTTGGCGGGATCGCCGGACTTGTGAATGGTGTGGCAGGTGTCGCAACCCATGTCGAGCGCGGCATGACGGCTGCCCTTCTCCGGAACGTTGAGCCCCTGGGTGTGGCAGGTGAGGCAGAGGTTCTGATCTTTGTCGCCCGAGGTCGGCTTTAGCAGTTGAAATTTGTTGTCGGATTGATGCGGGTCATGGCATTTGAGGCAATCGCGCACGCCCGGTGGATGGACCTTGCCCTTGATGTCGGCTGCGTTCTTGTCGGCGTGGCAGGTAACGCACAAGGACTGCGGCGTGGGCGTGATCAGCGTCACCCGCGTCACATCTTTCGTGTTGCGGATCTGGTGGCAGGCGGTGCAGCCCATGGCGATGGCGGAGTGGACGTTCTTGCCTTTGGCTTTGTCTTCGTGACACTCGATGCACTTCGCCGAATCGGTATTTTTGTCGAGAGGAACGGGATGGGTCGCAGCGCACAACCAACTCGCGCTCGCAATCAGCATCAGAACCAGGAACCACCGGACAGCCTTCAAAACCAACCTCCACCCGACGCTAGTGTATTGAGCACGTCACGTACCGCAGTGACGGACGTCGCAAATTGTAATGCAAGGGATTGATGAGCTTGGAGTTATATTTCTGCCGAGCAGGCGCCAGAAGCACCAGGAAGGTGCGGAAAATGGGTCTTCACGCCCACGAAACCGTGAAATAACCCAGTGAGTCAGCCCGTGGAGAGAATCAACGTCTTCGATAAAGAGGCCAGCGAAGTCCGCGACGTCACGGTGACAATCACTTTACCCTTGCAGTGGAGCATGAAGTCCGACAGTCGAGCGCCGCAGGCGCGGAAGAGCTTAGCCCAGCCTTTCAATGCTGGGTAGGCTCAGTCGCACAGGGCGGAGTCTCGCAGGGGCGACAGACGTTTTCAGGCGAGTTTCTTCGCGATTAGATAGGCAGCGAATTGAAGACTAGCTCCCAAGCGACACACACATTGTCTTCGCGAGTACAAATGTGCCAGAATCGCGCTATGGATAAGGGTTACGTCATATCCAAGCTCCGGGAGCACCAAGGTGAATTGCAGGCTGCGGGAATCGTGCACCTCCGCCTGTTCGGTTCTGTTGCTCGTGGCGAAGCCTCGCGCGATTCTGACGTGGACTTGATGGCGGAGTTCGACAAATCAAAAAGCCTGACCCTTTTGAGCATGAGCCGGCTTGAGAATCGGTTAGGCGACCTCTTGGGAGTGAAGGTCGATCTGTCGTCAGCCGAATGGATGCGCGAACCGGTTCGGAGCAAAGCCCTAAGCGAGGCCGTTGTTGCCTTTTAGAGACGATCGAGCTCACCTTCAAGACATCCTCGAGAGCATCGCGCATATCGACGCCTTCTTAGGCGAAATGGCTTTCGAGGTATACCAGAACGATTTGAAAACCAGATCGGCTGTCGAACGGCAGATACAGATATTAACGGAAGCGGCGAAGCGTCTCGGCGAGGAATCGGGGCCGAAATATCTCGGCCAGGACTGGCGAAGCTACTGCAATATGGGAAACATCATCCGGCACGCCTATCATCGAGTGAACGATGAAATCGTCTGGGGCATGGTCAAGAAGGACTTACCGGAACTCAAGGCTTCAGTAGAACGAGCCTTGCAGCCGAAACCTCCTGAGTCGGCTCCTAGGTAATTACTTGAATGTAGGCACAAAGGCAGCTACCAGAAGGTGGTCGGCCGATCGTTTCCCACCGCCCTGCGCGCTTTCTCACCGTAATGGGTGATATGCCTCACTCACATCACTGACCCGCCAGCGCCCTCTTCACGCAATCCCACCCCCAGCAATAACTTACATCGACCTCGCCATCTGGCTCCCGACGTGCACCTGTCATAGTGCTCACCGGGAAGGAGCGCACATGGCCGTCAGTCCATCTTCCATATTCAAACGCATTCATAAGACTTTCTCCGACCTGCGCACCGGCGTCATCTTATTAATTCTTACCGGCATCGCCGCTGCGCTGGGCACTTTTATCCTGCAACGTCCCGCCACCGAATCGGACAAACTCGCTCGCGCCTATTCGCCGGCAATGTTGCATTGGCTCGATCGCCTGGGTTTGACGGACGTCTTTCATGCCTGGTGGTTTCTGACCTTGCTCGGACTCGTCAGTCTTAGCATCGTATTGGTTTCTATCAATCGCTTCCCCAACGCGTGGCGCTTCTACGCGCGCCCTTATCGGAAGACCGATATTCACTTTCGCTCAGCCCTCAAGAACAAAATCGAACTACCCATCAAGAATGCCGAAGACGGATTGAATGCAGCCGAGCGAGCGCTGAAGAAAACAGGCTGGCCGGTCGAACGCATCGCCACTGACAGGAACGAACCCTCCTTATATTCTGAACGTCATCGTTTCTCGGTAATGGCAGTGTACATCGTCCACGCCAGCCTGCTTTTGATCTTCGCCGGCGGCATCACTGACGGACTCTTCGGTTTCAGCGGCTTCATGACGCTGCAGAAGAATCAGACCAGCAACGTCATTCAAACTCGCAAAGGCGGCGCCAAACAGATTCCCTTCAGCCTGAAGTGCTACGGCGCCGGTCAGGAAAACTATGCCGACGGCTCTCCCAAACGCTGGTGGTCGAACCTGGCGATCGTCGAGAACGGCAAGGACGTGGCCTCGAAGCAAATCGTGGTCAACGATCCGCTCGTGTATCACGGCCTGCGCTTCTATCAGTCCTCCTTTGGCCCGACCGGCAACCTGGATGGACTCAAGCTCATGGCGACACCAACGAACGCTGCGCCTCGCGAAATCACGCTCTCGCCGAATGAGCCGCTGGATCTCGACGTCAACACCAGCGTCACCCTCGCGGAATTCATTCCCGACTTTTTCATTCGCGATAACCAGGTTTTCAAGCGCTCGGATGATCCGGTGAATCCCGCGTTTCGCCTGTCCGTTAAGAACAAGACAACCAACGAAGATGCCACGCTGTGGATCTTCCCCGCCTACAACGAAAACGCGCAGGGCCAGACGACCAGCTACAACTTCGCCTATCGCGACATGCAGATGGGCTACTTCACCGGCCTCGAAGTTTCCCACGAGCCGGGACAGTGGCTGGTCTGGGGCGGCGTTCTGCTGATGGGAGCCGGGTTATTCGTCGCCTTCTACCTCGTCCACATGCGCGTGTGGATCGCTGCAATTCCCGATGCCCGCGGGCGGCTGGTGTTGTGGGTCGGAGGCCAGGCCAATAAGAATCGCGATCGCTTTGAGCAGAAGTTCAACCAGTTGGTGGACAACATTCGCACCGAGCTGGAAGGCGCGGCGGTGATACCGCCGGCGGCAAGAAAAGAACAACCGGCCCTAACGCTGGCAGGCGTGAAATAGGAACCGGTCCTGACGCGTTGCTGCGCGACGTGATAGACGGAGGAAAGCAAGATGGCAACCCGAGCACGAGTCGTACAAATGGAGCAACCTGAGTCCACCGGCGGCAATGCGCTGCTCGTCCTGGTGGGACTCTCGGTCGCATTTCTGTTGATCGTTGCGCTGCTGGGCGCGGCCAAAGCCGGCGGCAGTCTGTTCAGCGAAAGCAATCTTCTTTATGTGGCGCTGATCTTCTACGCCGGCGCGGGCGCCCTCTACATGGGCTTCGGCGTAACCGGCACGGCGCGCTATGTCAAGTTCGCTTCTTCAGCAACCGTAATCGGCCTCGTCGCCAACACTCTGGCGATCGCGCATCGCTGGTATCTCTCCGGACGCCCGCCCTTTGCCAGCATCTATGAAATGCTGCTCAGCTTTGTCTGGACCGTGGCTCTGCTGACACTCATCACCGAGAAGAAGTTCGGCGTGAAGATCATCGGCAGTATCACCATGCCGCTCGCAGTGGTCTGCGTCATCCTGATGCAGCTGCTGCCCTCCGAAGTCCGCCCGCTCGTTCCGGCGCTGCAATCCACTTGGCTGCACGTTCATGTCACGCTGGCCATGCTGGCCTACGCTGCCTGCGCGGTAAGCTTCGCGCTGGCCATGATGTTCCTCATCCAGGACGACTTCAAGACCGAAACCTTCCTTGCCTGGACCAGCGCGCTGGTCAGTGCAATCTACGTTTCCATCGTTGCCACCCGCTTTGAAAAATGGGGCGGATTCTCCGTCACCGCATGGGACCCACAAAACAAATCGGACATGTTTCTTGGCAGGGGCATGCGCCTCTTTGTCACCGTGCCGGATCTGGGTTGGCTGTTCGTGATCGCGGCTCTGGCTGGCGTCGCTCCTCTGCTGTTCTACTTCGTCGGCCGCTGGAAGAAAGACGCGTCGTTCTTCTCCGTCGCTAACCGGGCCGTATTTATCAGCATCCTGTTGCAGGTTGTTGTCCTGGCTGCGTTCGCTCTCCGCGTTCGCAATGCCAGTTACCCGTCACCCGACCAGGATGGACTCTTCCCGACCAGCCTGGCCGCCAGCCCCTTCTTACTCGGTGGCATGGTGACGGGTATTTTCGCTTCCCTGCTCTACCTGATGCTGTTGTGGCGGCGCACCGATCTGCAAGCTCTGTTGCCCTCCGGCGACACGCTCGATCGAGTGACCTACAAGACTATTTGCATCGCGTTCCCCTTGCTGACCTTCATGATCGCCACCGGCGCCTATTGGGCCAACCGCACCTGGGGCTCGTACTGGAGTTGGGACCCGAAAGAGACCTGGGCGGCGATCACCTGGCTCGTGTATGCGGGCTACTTACATATGCGGATCACGAGAGGCTGGCGCGGACGTCGGGCCGCGTACTTCGCCATCCTGGGATTTGGAGTCGTGATCTTCACCTTCCTCGGCGTCACGTATCTGCTTCCCGGCTTACACGCGTACGCATGAGGAATCAGGGCCGCGCAACGGACTGAGGAAAAGAAGGCCCCAAAGAATCAGCTCGTTGCTCCGGCCCTGGATTAGCTTCCAGCTCTTAGCTGTTAGCTCCTGGTTATTAGCAGGAGAAAAGCAGGAGCTAAGAACTGGAAGGCTGGAAGCTGGCAGCTAGGAGCTAAAGGCTAAGAGCTAAGAGCCAACTTATGACGTCCTCCGCCACAATCCGCGTGCCCAGCAACGAACTCCTCGAGGAGGCGGCGAACGTTGCAGCTGAGCGCACTCCCATCCTGCGCAAGCGGCATCTCAACTGGTTGCTGAAGGCCATCCTGCCCATCGCCGCCGTACTGCTGAATGGGCTGCTGCTGTTTGTGCTGGTTTCGCTCTCGCTGGCCGCTGGAGAACGTCACATCGTCATCTCTGTCGCCACCGCCGGAGCCTTCGTCATCTGCGCGGCGGTCATCATGGTGTTCTCGGTCTCTGTGCGCCGCCCCATGATCGAACTGCAGGACAAGATCGCCCGCGTCCGCCTGGGCGACATGGATGCCGCGGTCAGCTTTGCCGATCGCAACGACGAGATCGGTGACTTGGGACGCGACTTCAACGAGATGGTGGCGCAGCTCAAGGCCAGCCGCGAGGAGATCCACCTGCTGCATCAGACGCAGATGTCGCGCGCCGAGCACTTCGCCACATTAGGCGAGTTGGCCGCCGGACTGGCGCATGAGATCCGCAACCCGCTGGCCGGAATCGCAGGCGTCATCGAAATCGTCAGCCGCGATCTTCCGCCCAACAGCGCCGCCCGCTCGGTCATCAAAGATGCGAAGGAAGAAGCGGTCCAGATCAACCGCATCCTGACCGATCTGCTCGAAACAGCTCGGCCCAAGCCGCCCCAGTTCCGGATCAGCGACCTCAGCAGCACCGCCGAGCACGCGGTCATGTTCGCGCGTCAGCAGGCCATCACCAAGCGCATCATGGTCGAACTGGACAAAGGCGAAGACATCCCCTTTGTCGATCACGACCCCAACCAGATCAACCAGGTATTGCTCAACCTGCTGCTCAATGCCATCCAGGCCATGGACAAGCCGGGCTCGATCCACGTCACACTCCAGCGCGACGATGACGCCGTGCTGATCACGGTTGCCGACCAAGGCAAGGGCATCGCACCGGAAAACCTGTCCAACATCTTTCGCCCATTCTTTACCACCAAGGGACACGGCACCGGGCTGGGTCTTTCGCTGGCCCGCCGCATCGTCGAATCCCACGGCGGCAGCATTGACGTGCGCAGCGAAGTCGGCAAGGGAACGCAGTTCACCATCCGCCTGCCGATCGCGAGGAAGCAGCTAGCGACGAGCAACTAGCTGCGAGCTACGAGCCTAGAGGTACCATTAACCGAAGATCATCCCGCGCTTAAGCCAAGCTTCCAGCTCTCAGCCTCACAGACTGTGCTTTTGATTTAGCTCTTAGCTCGCGGCTCGCAGCTCGCCCTCTCGTCGCTCCTACTCCTTCCGATAGCAGAACACCGTATCGCTGATCAGCGGTTCCACCGAATTCATTCCGCGACCGACACAATTAGCGCAGGGGGACAAGAATGAAGTTGATGCTGGCGTTATTGTTGGCGATGTGCACTCTGCCCGCTTTGGCCGACGACGTGGCCGGCCACTATGTCCTCACGGGCGTGATGGAAGTAGGCTCCGAGCCTCTGGCTGAAGCCCGATGGCAGCTTCGAGTGGATGCTGGCCTACGGCGCCGCGGATTACTCGGCGAAGGGAACCTGGCGTCACGAAGGCAACACTGTCGTCCTGGACAGTTCAGGCAAGGAGGAAGCGCCCTTTCGTCTGCTGCGGAGCGAGGCAGGTAAGCCCGGCAGGATCCGAGTGTGGGTGATGGAAAAGAACGGCCATGGGGTTGAGAACATTCACGTGTATCTGCAAGCCGGAGAAAAACACCTGGAGGCGATGACGGATTCCGACGGTGCAGCCGTCTTCCCCGATGCTCGCAACCCGAAGTCGGTGTCTTTTGAAGTGCGCGTGTACGAGACGAATGCCGGCCCCTTCCCCATCAACGCGTCGGACAAGGATTACTATGAGATCAATGGCGAGGCCATCACTCAGGTTCTCTTCAAAAACGAACGCGTCGCCATCGAAGGCACCGATCTGGTGATGAAACATTTTGATTCCGATAAGTCCATGCACTACCAAAAAGGAATAAAGTCGGCGCCCCACTTTAATTGACACCCCAGTGGCGATTCCCTACATTGAAGTGCAATGACAACTTCCTCGACCTTCCGGCACTGGATCGATCTCTCCGAAAACAATATCCGAAGTTTACTGATCGCCCTTGTCGGACTGAACTTCGGCCCCGAGCCCGAAAAGCACATCCCCGAGATTCGAGAGTCGCGCAAGGATTTTGCCAACTACGTCGCCGACCAGGCTCGCATCGACGGCAACGACGTAGTGCTCGATCTCGGTTCCGGCTGCGGCTTTGGAACCTATTGGTTCGCGCAACGGGCGAAGCACGTTCACGCCTGCGACATCAGCCCCGCCTATCTCAGCTTCGCCGCGCGCGAATGCTCGGCATTACATAATGTTTCTTCCACCTGATTGAACCACGCCGCCTCGACTGTCTCGATGCCGCCTCCATCGATGTCGTCTGCTCCATGTCGGTCTTCATCCACTTCAATTTGTACGACGTGTACTGGTACTTCAATGAATTTTCCCGGATCGTCAAACCGGGAGGGCGGATCTGGATGGACGTTGCCGATTCCGAGTCTCTCGACCTCAAGACTCCGAATACCAATGGCGGCTACTTCCTCAAACATGCGCAAGATTACCGCGACAATCCGGCACGCCTTCCGGGCCTGATGCAATGGAATTCCCTGTCCTCGATCATTCAAACCGCACAACATTTTGGTTTCGACAACCTGAGCCGCGTGACCGGCGGCGAGTTGCTGTTCGTGAAAAAGTGACAGCAAGAGAACGTGCAGGCTATCTCATGAATCTCTGTATGTCAGGGCACGTCTTCAGGCGTGCCGAAAGCCGCAAGTAATGCTGGGCTTTAGACCCTGCCGAGCCTTACCATTGCAGGGACTATACGAACCGGAATGATTTGATGAGATGGGCTTACTTGATCTTCCCTTTCCCAAAGTACAACGTCGGCGTCGTACCTAGCGTCTTCCTGAACATCGCAATGAACGCGCTCGGCGTGCTGCAACCCGCCTCCAGCGCCGCGTGCGTCACCTTCGCTCCCTCCGCCAACAGGCGCATCGCCTGCATCAAGCGAAGTTGCTGCCGCCACTTCCCCAGCCTCATCCCCACATCTTGCTGGAAGACTCTCTCGGCAGTTCTCTTGCCCGCACCGGCTAACTTGCAAATACGGGCAAGCGGCCGGCGGCTACCCGGGTCGGCCGCCAGGATCTCTGCAATACGCAGCACTCTCGCATCGGTGGGATTCGGAAGTTGCAACGGAACCGTCTCAATGGCTGCGAACTGATCGACGATTACTTCGATCAAGTGGCGCTGCCACGGAATAGTTTTCCGCAACACCGGAAAAGCGCAAGCGTGCAGAATAAGTTCCTTCAACAGCGGAGACACGTTCACCACGCAACAGTCTCGGGGGAGCGTTCGGGCCAGCCGCGGTTTGAGATACAGCGTTCGCATCGCCACCGTGCCCGACATCGTAATGCTGTGCGGCGCCGTCGCCGGCATCCAGACCGCCCGGTGTGTCGGCACCACCCATGAGGCTTCACTCGTCCGCACCGTCATCACTCCTCGTGACGCATAGACCAGCTGGTCGAAATCGTGAAAGTGCAATGAGATCAGGTGTCCCGCGGGATAGTCGTGCGTGAGGGTGGCCATCTGAGCGCGGCTCTTCCCCAGACGATCGAATATTGCGCTTTGTCGCTTTGGCGACATTTATTGTCACAATATCGAAAGCTCGCACCGCCCGCAACTTCTAATCTGAGTTCAGTCGAAGTTGATTCGTGTGGGGATTCCGTGAACCGCTTACATCATTGGCTATGCCGTTCCGAACGATGGCGAGACACGATCCAGCAGCGCGTGCCCTGGGTCCTTGCTGATGCCGACCTGGGACAGAGCGTGCTTGAGCTTGGCCCAGGCCCCGGTCTCACCACCGATCTGTTACGCAGCAAGGTGCGTCGTCTCACCGCAATCGAGATCGACCCGGCGTCGGCGGAATCGTTGAGCTCGCGCCTGCGCGGCAGCAACGTTGACGTAATCGCCGGCGATGCGACCGCCATGCCGTTTCGCGACTCGCAGTTCTCGGCGGGAGTGTCGTTCACCATGCTGCACCACGTCCCCTCCTCTGAATTACAGAACAAATTACTGCGCGAAGTGTGGCGTGTCTTAAAGCCGGGCGGAGTCTTCGTCGGCAGCGACAGCCTGCAAGGCCTGTTCATGCGGCTGATCCATATCGGCGACACCCTCGTCCCGGTTGATCCCCAAACCATCGGCGCGCGACTCGAGGCCGCAGGCTTCGAAGTCTTGCAAGTCGAGGAGAACTCGCACGCATTCCGCTTCCACGCCCGCCGCCCCGCTCTTCGCAACTAAGGAGGTATCGTCTTGTACCGGCATATTCAGTGGCTGATTGCGCTTCTGCTCTGCATTTCTTCCTATGACGAAGGCATCATGGCCGCGCCGCAAGCCTCTGCTCCGACGGTCACGCTCGCTGCCGGCACGCTCGAAGGCGCGCACTTCGGAACAACGCAAGGCGGCGCGTCGTTTCTTGGCGTCCCTTACGCCGCACCACCGGTAGCCGATCTTCGCTGGAAGCCGCCGCAGTCTGCGAAGAAGTGGAGCGGAACGCGCCAGGCGACGCACTTCGGTGCGGCCTCTCCCCAGCTACCCGCAAAATGGTTTCCCTACATTGGTTGGAACGAGGACTGCCTGTACCTGAACGTCTGGACGCCGCAACTTTCCGCCGGCGCAAAGCTTCCCGTCCTCGTCTATTTTCACGGCGGCAGCAACACCCAGGGCTACGGCCAAATGATCCCGCTCGGGCCTGCACTTGCCCCGCGTGGTCTGGTCGTGGTGAGCGCCAACTACCGGCTCGGTCCATTCGGATTCCTCGCGCATCCAGCGCTCACCGCGGAATCCGCGCATCATTCATCCGGCAACTATGGACTGCTTGATCAACTAGCTGCTCTCCAGTGGGTACAGGAAAACATCTCCCACTTCAGGGGCGATCCCAATCAAGTCACTGTCATAGGGCAATCGGCAGGCGCGGTCGATGCCTGCCTGCTGATGTCGTCTCCGCTGGCAACCGGATTGTTCCAGCGAGCCATCATGGAGAGCGGCGAGTGTCAGAGCACCCTCAATGAAGACATTCGCACGCCTATCCCGTACAACGGAATTTCCGACACGGGTGAAGGAGTCGGAGAACGTCTGGTGAAAGACCTGGGAGTTACCGGCTCGCCGGACTTATTGCAAAAGCTCCGCAGCATTCCCGCTGACGAAATCCTTAAAGCATGGAGCCAGGATCGCCAGGTTCATTTTGACGCAATCGTCGATGGCTGGGTGATACCGGAGCAGCCCGCACTGATTTTTGCCAAAGGCCAGGAAATGCACATCCCTGTGCTGGTGGGCAGCAATGCCAACGAAGCTACAGTGTTCGGTCACGGCGGTCCGGCAACGATTGAAGAGTACAAAGAGCATCTCGTCGGCGACACCGGCAAGTATTCCGATGAGGAGTTTCGCGCTTATCCCGTGCCGTCGGATGCCGACGTCGCAGCCCGCTATGTGCAACTACAGAGCGACTGGTTTGCCTATGGCGCCTATTCGATGGCCCGCTCCATGCGGCATGCCGGCCAGAATGCCTATCTGTATTACTTCACGTATGCGGAGACGGGAAAGCACGCGCATCTCGGCGCATATCACGGCCTGGAGCTTGAGTTTCTGAGCAACTCCTTCCCCCCTGACTGGGAGCACAGCCACGACGACGAAAGTCTTGGTGAGGCGATACGCACCTACTGGGTGCAGTTCGCCAAAACCGGAAATCCGAACGCCTCTGGGCTTCCAAAATGGCCAGCCAATGACCAGCAATCAGATCAATGCTTCGAACTCGGTCGCATGATTCGTATCCGCATGATTGAACCGCAGCTGAAAACTCTCGACCAGATCATGCAGCGCATCTTCCACGAAGAGGTGCATGCCGACGCAGGAACCCTAAGTAAGTCCATATCGAAACGATGATCTCAACTGGATTTTGAGAATTGTAGCTGCTTGCTGCGGAATGCCTGGCGATTGCTCGAGCCACTGCCGGAGAGAATTGGTGGGCCCGGAGGGATTCGAACCCCCGACCAAGGGATTATGAGTCCCCTGCTCTAACCGCTGAGCTACAGGCCCGTCAAGAACTTGCAGACATGTCTTCGCCTACTGTAGGGGGCTTTTGTAGGCGGCGACAGAACTTTTGGCTCTTTTCGGTTGTCGGTCGCGGAGAGGTTGCAGACGCTCGAAAGCTTTCTCCACAGCCTCAGGACTCCGGCGAACATGCGGCGGCGAAGCCCCGCTGCTGTGTCCCGCACTGCGCATAATCGTGAAGGGCATCCACGTCCGACTCCCCGAGCCTTGTCAGCATTGTATGGCGGAGCGAGTGAATCACAAAATCCATCGGCAGATTGAGCGTCGTCCTCGCCTTCGGTGCAAGACGATCATCCGATGGCGAACCGAGTGTGCGTTATTGGACAGACATGTCCGGTCTGACCCTCATCCGCGATTCGACATACCCAACCTGACGAAGCCGACATCCGCGCTTCAGTCGAAAAACCAGGGTACTGGAAACACTTCATGATTGCTGCGTACTCGCAGCCTTTGGAGGAGAGAATTGGCCGGTATTGCGGTCTGCATCTGCGAGGGGTGTTTGCTCAAGCGGTTCGCTCAAACGAAGACACTCAGCCTAACGCAGAAAAGCGCAAGAATTCGCCGGCTGATACCAGTCGGCGCTTCTTTCTGGGGACAGTCGGAGGTGCTACGGCAGCGGCTTTGGCCGTGGGCCTGCCGCTGGAACCCTTGTTCGAGGGAAAGCACGGGGAAGCCGAGGCCTCGGTCATCCCGTATGGTCCGGCGGGGCGCGGATCGGCCAGCCTCAACTATCGCAAAAACACCGCCGGCCAGGACCAGGGCCCCCTCCTCGGAATGCCCGACAATGGTGATGGGCAGAGGTTCAGCGACTACAGCGCCTTCCACAGCAAGGCCCTCGAGCACGACGCTCTCGGCATCCCAAACAGTTCGTCCTATCAGAGCCTCCTGCACGCATTGCAGACCGGCCAGTTCTCCGACTTCGAGAACATCCTGGTTGGCAGTCCGGGCGGTGGCGGGCCAGTCTCTCAACTGAACGGCCCGCAGGGATGTTTGGCGTTCGATCTGGAGGGACGAGACTCTCACGCATTTGTCATCCCGCCCTGTCCCAGCGTCGCCAGCGCTCAAACCGCCGCCGAAGAGGTCGAGCATTACTGGGGTGGCCTGCTGCGCGATGTGAGTTTCTCCGACTATCCGGCAAGTTCTCTGGCGGCCCAGGCGTGTGCCGACCTGAACAACTTGTCGTACGTCCAGAGCCAGAACAGCCAGTTCCCCTATCCCGTTACCCCTGCAAACCTGTTCCGCGGACAGTTTGTTGCTGGCGACGGTCCGGTCCAGGGGCCTTACCTGTCGCAGTTCATGATCCAGCCTTGCTTTTATGGTTGCCAGCCGATGACGCAGCAGTTGCAGAGGTTCAACTCTGTGGGCGACGGGGGAGCGGAATTCATGACCGATCCCACCGAGTATCAGCACATCCAGAATGGTGGCAAGCCGAATTTCCACTTATCGTTTGACCCCATCTCTCGCTACATACGCATGGGTCGCGATCTGGCTGCTTACACCCATGTGGACGTGCTCTATCAGGCATACTTTACCGCCTTCCTGATCCTGTCAGGTATTGGTGCACCCTTCAACCCTGGCAATCCGTATATTGGCTCGCGTACCGAGAAGGGATTCGGCACACTGGGCGCCCCCGACGCCGCTGGCACGCTGGCGGAAATGGCGACTCGGGCACTGAAGGCTGCCTGGTTTCATAAGTGGATTGTGGATCTGCGCTTGCGCCCGGAAGAGTACGGCGCTTTGGTGCAGGCCCGCCTTACCCACCAGAACCCGATGCCGCAGGCGGCGGCGGCGCTGCACCCAGACGTGCTCAACTCCGCGGCTTTGCCGATCGTCTTCTCGACTTACGGCAGCTACTTGCTTCCGCAACCCTTCCCCGAGGGAGCGCCCACGCATCCCTGCTATCCCACCGGACACGGAACCGTCGGCGGCGCCTGCATAGCGGCGCTCAAGTTCTTCTTCGATGGCAGCCAGAGGATACGACCGCTGCTCCAGGCCGCCGGTTCAGACATACTTATGCCGAGCGAAGATGGGCTTTCGCTGGTACCGTACACGGGTAGCGACCGCGGCAGCCTGACCATCAACGGGGAATTGACCAAGCTCGGCTGGAACATCACCCAGGGTCACGGCATTCACGCCGGCATCCACTTCCGCAGCTCAAGCTTCTGGTCGCTGCTGCTGGGGGAGATGGTGGGAATCAGCGTGCTTCAGGACCGTGCCAAGGGCTACAACGAGCCGTTCACCATTCACATCACGAAATTCGACGGGACGACCGCGACCGTCCGTAATCAGTAACAGCGACCGATCGCGGGCGGCCGAGATCGTTATGCCGAAGCGCGGGATCATGTTGTGGGATTGGAACATCCCCCGGTCGTTTTGAGAAACAAATGGGGGAACGAATCACGAGGAGAAGACGGCAGAGCCGAACACTCGTTTCGGACGCGTGGTGTGGAATACGGAAGTTGACTCGGTTGGCGATAACAGGCCTTATCACCACCGGCCGTGACGACGCATACTAGATCCTCGTCTATCTCATGGCATATCTTCGATCACCCGCTTGATCCGCTCGAAGGCCCAGTCGATCTCCTCGCGAGTAATCACCAGCGGCGGAGCGATGCGGATTACGAATTCGTGCGTCTCCTTGCACAGAATTCCCTTCTCCATCAGCCCTTCGCAGTAAGGACGGGCCGGCACGTTCAGCTCGATACCGAGCCACAGGCCCTTCCCGCGGACTTCGCGCAGATGAGGACAGCGCAGGGTTTGCAGTTTGCGCAGGAAGTAGTCGCCTAACTCGGCCGAGCGCTGGATCAGTTTCTCCTCAACCAGAACTTGCAACGCAGCACGAGCGATGGCACAAGCCAAAGGATTGCCGCCGAAGGTGCTGCCATGATCGCCGGGGCTGAAGACACCGAGGACCTCCTTCGACGACAGCACGGCCGAGACGGGATAGAAGCCTCCGGAGAGCGCCTTGCCGACGATCACCATGTCGGGCCGAACGCCCTCGTGCATGTAGGCGAAGAGCTTCCCGGTGCGGCCCAGCCCGGACTGAATCTCATCGGCGATGAAGAGCACGCGATTGCGGCGGCAGATGTCGGACGCTTCGCGGAGAAAACCTTCGGGCGGCATGATGATGCCGGCTTCGCCCTGGATCGGTTCCACCAGGAAGGCGCAGGTGTTGGGCGTGATGGCGTCGCGCAGGGCGGCGACGTCGCCGAAGGGGATGATTTTGAAACCGGGCGTGAAGGGCCCGAAGCCGTCGCGATACTGCTCGTCGCTGGAGAAGCTGATGACGGTGACGGTGCGCCCGTGGAAATTGTTGGCGCAGACGACGATCTCGGCCATGCCGTCGGGAATGCCTTTGACCTTGTAGCCCCACTTGCGAGCGGCTTTGACCGCCGTCTCGACCGCCTCGGCGCCGGAGTTCATGGGCAACGCCTTCTCGAAGCCGGTCAATTCGTTGAGCTCTTCATAAAGCAGCGGCAGCTGGTCATTGCGGAAGGCGCGCGAGGTGAGCGTGACTTTGTATGCCTGCTCCATCATGGCTTTCAGGATGCGCGGATGGCAGTGACCCTGATTGACCGCGGAATACGAAGCCAGGCAATCCAGATAGCGCTTCCCGTCCACGTCGTAAACCCACACGCCTTCGGCGCGGGTAATGACAACGTCGAGCGGATGGTAGTTGTGAGCTCCGTATTTTTCTTCGAGCTCGATAAAGTCTTTGGTCTGCAAATCATTCATGACTGGCATGAAGTCTCCGTTTCAGCACTCGGCACTTGGCAGTTAGCATTTAGCCTCAGAACGCGAACATTAACTCATCTGGCCATTCTTGAATTGCCATTCGATGTGTCACTTAGTGCCAATCGCCTCACATCGTCTGCTCGGGCATTCTGCTAAATGCCAAATGCTAAGTGCTGTCATTCTTTGTCCAACAACATCGTCAGCAGCGCCATTCGTACATAGAGTCCATTGGCAGCCTGCCTGAAGTACAGTGCTCGCGGGTCATCATCTACCGTCTTATCCAGCTCCACCGTGCGCGGCAGCGGGTGAAGAATCATGGCATCCGGTCTCATGCGCCGCAGTACGGAGGAATCGATGGAGTAGCGCTGCGCCCCTGTCGTCCTGGGAAGTCGCGCCGGCTGGATTCGCGTCTGATAGACAACATCCACTTCTCCTACAACCCGGTCAATCTCCGTCTCCAGTTCATAGCGCACGCCGCGCCGGTCGAGATATTGCAGGATGTCGTTCTTCATCTGCATCTCGGGCGGGCTGACGAAGAATATTTTCACGCGCTCGAACTTTGCCAGCAGATACGCCAACGAGCGGACAGTCCGGCCGCGGTCGAGTTCGCCGATAAAGGCTACGCTCAGCCCGTCGAGTGGCCGCTCGCGGTAGATGGTGTACAAGTCGAGCAGAGCCTGCGTGGGATGCTGTCCACCAGCGCCATCGCCGGCATTGATAACCGGAATGGGCGAGACCTTGGCCGCGCGAGCCGCGCCTCCTGCTTCGTGGTGGCGAATGACAATCACGTCGCAATAGCTGCTGATGATACGGATCGAATCCTCAACCTGCTCGCCTTCGATTTCCGACGAAAAGGCGCGCGCGTACTCGGTCGAGAGCACTCGGCCGCCAAGACGGTACATCGCCGCCTCGAAGGAGAAACGCGTCCGCGTCGAAGGTTGATAGAAGAGGCTGGCGAGAATGCGGTTCTGGTAGTCCAGGGTGCCGCCGCGGGCGACGATGCGCTCCATCAGCCGGGCGCGATCGAACAGCTCCATGAGCAGAGGAACCGTGAACTGTTGCGACTCGACCACATGCTTCAACATCATTCGCGAGCGGCCTGCTCTCTCTTCGTGCACTCTAGCGGGCTGATGCAAGATTGGCATGATCTATCCGGTAACCGCCGCCTCCAATTCAAGGGACGCTGCTGTGTTGGAGGGCTCATCGTCGCGGACGATGCGCGTCCCGGTCGATCCCCTGACGGCTTCGCACAGATGCTCAAACGACGTGATCACCGCTTCTTTGCCGCCACTGCGCAAGAACTGTAACACCGACTCTACTTTCGGCCCCATATTGCCCGGTGGAAAGTGGCCGGCGAGCAGATATTGCTGCAACTGCGAGGCGGTGACCGACGTCAGTGGGATCTGATCGGGCTTCTTATAGTTCAGATAAACGTAGTCGGTGTCGGTGGAAATGGCGAAGAGATCGACTTTAAGCTCGCACGCCAGCAACGCGGAGGCACGGTCCTTATCGATCACGGCCTCGACGCCTTGCAACTGCCCGTCAACACGGATTACAGGAATGCCGCCCCCGCCCGTCGATATGACGATCACCCCACGCTTGACGAGCGAACAGATGGTCTCCAGTTCCACCACTTCGATAGGTTCGGGAGAAGGCACGACGCGGCGATAACCGCGAGCGGCATCCTCAACGATGTGCCAGCCGAGCGAGCGCCTCTTCTCTTCCGCGTCGGCGCGCGAGTAGAAGGGACCAACGGGCTTGGTGGGATGCTGCATCGCGGGATCGTTGACCGACACAACGGTCTGCGTGACCAGACTCACGACCGGAATATCCATTGCGGCCGTCGCCAATTCATTTTGTAGTGCCTGGGCGAGCAGGTATCCGATTTCGCCTTGACTGGCCGCGCCGCAAACGTCGAGTGTCTGGCCGTACGCCACATCCGAGGCTCGTTCCGAGCGGAGCAATTGCGCGCCGACCTGGGGTCCATTGCCGTGGGTGATGACCAGGCGATATCCTAGGCGAATGAGACCGATCATCGCCTGGGCGGTGCGGCGAGCATTCGCCAACTGCTCGGTAATGGTTCCCTTCTCACCCGCGCGGATGAGAGAATTGCCGCCAACCGCTACTAGAGCAGTCTTGGACATGATTTCGCTATGCGCTTCGCGGGGGCTCTCGGCTCTTAGCCTTTAGCTCTTAGCCTTTAGCTTTCCAGATCCCCGCCTGAAGCTGACAAGCGAACCGCCGCCGCATCGAAGATCTTCAAGCCGGTCACGGATTGCCATGTTCCCGATGGCTAAAAGCTAATGGCTAGGAGCTAAGAGCCTCCCGCGATTAGCGAATCGCTTCTTACCTCACCAACTCCAGCACCGGTTCGCGCACCACTTCGCGCTCGGGGACCCGCTTCCACTTCATCAACTCCACCATAATCGCCTTCTGCACATGCAGCCGGTTCTCTGCCTGCTGGAAGACAACCGAACGCGGAGAGTCGATTACCTCGTCCGTGACCTCATCGCCACGGTGGGCTGGCAAACAATGCAGGAAGATGGCATCGCGCTTGGCGCGGGCGAACAGCTTGGCATCGACCCGATAGGGCGCGAAGATCTTCTTGCGTGCTTCGGTCTCCGTTTCCTGACCCATGCTGGCCCAGACATCGGTGTAGATCACGTCGGCGTCCAACATCGCCAACTCGGGATCGTGGGTCAGGGTGAAGCTCGCATCCGTGTCGTCGCAACGTTGCTCCGTCCATTCCAGAGCGGCGGAATCGGGTTCGTATCCGGGTGGAGTCGCCACCCAGACATCGGCACCTAGTTGCGCTCCCGCGAACATCAACGAGCGCGCCACATTGTTGCCGTCTCCAAAGTAGGCAACCTTCAGCCCGGCGATGCGGCCCTTGACCTCCGACATTGTCAGATAGTCCGCCATCGCCTGGCAGGGATGACTGTAATCGGTGAGCCCGTTGATGACAGGGATGGCAGCGTGACGGGCCATTTCCACGACGATATCGTGGGAAAAGGTCCGAATCATGATGCCCTGCACCATGCGCTCCAGGTTCTTGGCGATGTCGTGCACCGACTCACGCTTGCCCAGACTAATCTCGGCGGGCGACAGATACACCGGATGACCGCCCAGCTCCTCGATACCGACGTCGAAGGTGACGCGGGTACGCAACGACGGCTTCTCGAAGATCATGGCCAGCGTCTTGCCCTGCAACGCCGTGTGATAGGCGTTGGGATAGGCTTTCACCTGTGTGGCCACGTGAAGAAACTGCCGAATCTGCTGCGGCGTGAAGTCGCGGATCGAAAGGAAGTCCTTCATGACTGCCTCCCTGCTCCCACCAAGGCGGGCTTGTGAACTTGCGTAAACTCCTCAAGCATGGCGGTGATTGCCGGCCGGCCAAGCTCCTCGACCTCGTAGCGCACACGCACGCTCGGCTTGTCCAGCGTGATGGTGCGAGCCAGATCAATGGGCGTCGCCACCAGCACCAGATCGCAGGGAACGCGCTTGATGGTTTCCTCCAACTCGTGGCGCTGGGTGTCGCTGTAGCCCATGGCGGGCAGAACCCTCCACAGGTGCGGGAACTTCTCGAACGTCTTCTGGATGGAACCGACGGCATAAGGCCGCGGATCGACCAGCGCGCCGGCATGATAGCGATTGGCCGCCACAATTCCCGCGCCGTACGCCATCTCACCGTGAGTAAGCGTCGGACCATCTTCCACCACCAGTACCGTTTTGCCTTTGATCGCTTCTGGATCGTCGACCGTGACACGGCAAGCCGTCTCAATGACCTGCGCCTTGGGATTGTGCAGCGCGATGTTCCGGCGCACCGTCTTGATGCCGTCGGGATCGGCGGTATCGACCTTATTAATAATGAGCACGTCGGCCATGCGGAAGTTGACCTCGCCGGGATAGTAAGCGAGTTCGTGGCCGGCGCGATGGGGATCGAGCACAACGATGTCGAGGTCAGGCCGATAGAACGAGGTGTCGTTGTTACCGCCGTCCCACAGGATCACGTCGCCTTCCTGCTCGGCTTGACGCAGGATCTCGTGATAATCCACTCCCGCGTAGACCGTGGTGCCCTGCACGATGTGCGGCTCGTATTCCTCGCGCTCCTCAATCGTGCACTTGTGGCGTTCGAGGTCGGCCAGCGATCCGTAGCGTTGCGCCCGCTGCTCGGCCAGATCGCCGTACGGCATGGGGTGGCGAACCACCACTGGATTCCATCCCAACCGGCGAAGGTCTGTGGCGATACGGCGCGAGACCGGACTCTTGCCGCAGCCCGTCCGGACGGCACAAACCGAGACCACCGGAACTTTGGAAACAAGCTGCGTGCGCTCTGCGCTCAGCAACCAGAAGTCGGCGCCGGCAGCGACCGCACGCGAGGCCAGATGCATCAAGATTGGATAGGCGATGTCACTGTAGGAGAAGACTACGACCTTGATTGCATTCTCGCGGATGACCTCTTCCATCCGGTCTTCTTCGACGATGGGAATGCCGTCGGGATAAAGTGCGCCGGCCAACTCCGGAGGATAGCTACGTCCGGCGATGTCGGGGATTTGAGTGGCAGTGAAGGCTACGACCAGGAATTCCGGGTTATCACGAAAGACTACGTTGAAGTTGTGAAAATCTCGTCCAGCAGCTCCAAGTATCAGGACCCGTTGCATAGCGTGTTGAAAGCGTCATTAGACCCATAACGTGGGGACACTTTTCTCCTTGCGGACATGATGAACGACAAGGAGGACGTTCTGCAGTGAGGGCGGTCACGAAGCGATGAGACATAGGGCAGGCGGACCACCCAAAGACGTGTCCAATCTCACGTGGGGACGTGATCGAGGTCACGTCGTCCGCCTCCAGAGCCGGAATTCCGGCCGGGACCGCGAAGGCGGAAACGCTCAGCATCGAACGGCGGCGATCTATTCGGGTAGTTCACCAGGAGAAATTTCATCCACATAGCACCATATCCAGGTTTCTCCCGGCTCGATGGAGCGGATGAGAGGATGCTTCGCCCGGTGGAAATGTTTGGTGGCGTGCTTATTCTTGGACGAGTCGCAGCAGCCGACGTGTCCGCACTCCAGGCAAAACCGCAGGTGCACCCAGCGGTCGCCTAGCTCGACGCACTCCGGGCAGACGTGAACGTCCGTTTGGGTGATCTTGATCTCTTTGAGATGAGTACACTTCGCTGACATTCAGTTCCTTCCCCTTCCCTCGCCCGGACTCAGCGCCCGGCCAGCCTTATAACAGAGAAGTGGTCTCGACTGGGACATTCCCAAAATGGCCTGAATCAAAGATAGCTGTATATACATCTAACTTTTCATGACGGAAAGTCGCGATCGCGTAGTTAGCCTGCCTTGCATGTGCGCCAATCTGCGACGTGCCTCCCGCGCGCTCACGCAACAATATGAGGAGATCTTACGTCCTCTGGGGTTACGTGCTACCCAATTTACCATCCTGCAAGCTCTGTCTAAAGCCGGAGAGGTCTCGCAGAGCACGCTGGGCCGGATTCTGGCCATGGATACCACGACGCTGACGCGGACGCTGGAAATCATGCGACGTCACGGCTGGGTGGCAGAACGGCGCGGCGACGACCGCCGGGAGCGGTTGTTGCGGCTGGCAAAAAACGGCCGAAAGCAACTGCAGCGGGCTCTTCCGGCCTGGGAAAAGGTGCAAGGGGAGGTACAGCGCCAGCTCGGCGACGACACGTGGCACGCGCTCTTGAACCTAACTTACAAAGTCGCGAGTTTGGTCCCGGAAAAAGGAGAATTGTCATGACCAAAGACTACGGAAAGCTGACCTTGGGGCTTATTGCAGTATGGTTTGTCTTCGCACTCGTGGCGTCGGCTTTGCACCTGTTCAGAAATGATCCCGCGGCCCCGCCGCTGCCACTGGGCCTGGGAGTAGTGATCCCGATTCTTGTGTTCGCAATTTGGTACGCGGCGTCACCCGGTCTCCGCCAATTCGTGGGCTCTCTGAACCCGCAGACCCTGACCCTGGTGCAAAGCTGGAGAACCGCAGGTTTCGTGTTTCTCGTCCTCTACGCCCATGGCATTCTGCCCGGCGTGTTCGCCTTGCCGGCGGGTTGGGGCGACATCGCAATCGGTGCAACCGCACCTCTGGTGGCGCTGAAGCTCGCCAATCCCGCGCACCGCAGAAGCTTTATCCTCTGGCAGGCGCTGGGGATGCTCGATCTGGTGACTGCAGTTACTCTGGGTACGACGGCCAGTTTCATAGACCCGCATCGGAGTACGACGGCTGCCATGACCGTGTTGCCTTTGAGCTTGATTCCGACGTTCGCGGTGCCGTTGCTCTTCATCTTCCACGTCATCTGCATCGCCCGGGCGAGGCAGTGGAGTGAAGATAGATATCCCAGCCCGGGGAGCAGGGCGCCCGCCGCGGTTGCATAACTGTCGAGGTTTGCGCCAGTGCAATTAGCGACGTTCGACGCAGCTTGCAGTTTGGGTCAGCGCTCCAGGTTCTTACGGTCCCAATGGCCCAGACTTGCGGCTGCGTCGTATGTGCACTGTAAGAAGTCCAGCAGCGCGGCCTTGGGAGAAGCGGCGGTCCGCACATCGTCGTACATCAGCAGGAACTCCTTCATCTCCGGATGATAGAAAGCGGCTTGCGGACGCACGGCTTGCGCTGCAAAGCCATCCGGCTCGGGAGCGGCATAGGAATAAAATGCCGGGCCCTTGATGTCGCCACCACCCGGCCAGAATCCCGCGCTGCTGACTTCGTGGGAATATGCTTCTCGCGTGATGGAGTCGGCGCCTGGCCGCTCCGGCGCCCGCCGTCCGGAGAAACGAGTCACCGCCAAATCGAAGCTTCCCCAGAAGAAATGCACCGGGCTCGCCTTGCCTAGAAATGGAGCTCGGAACTCTTTAAACACTGCGTCGACCCAGGTGAGAATGCGCCAGAACTTGTGCGCGCTTTCCGCGTCGTAGGAAGCGTGGGTGCGATCCTTCTCGAAGGCGATGGGATTGGGAATTTCGCAGGGCGTGGTCCAGATCTTAATCGAGACGCCGACATCGGCCAGGGCGGACAGGAAAGCCTGATAGAAGTCAGCGACGCTCTGCGGTTTCAGCGCGAGTTCCGTCCGGGCGCCATCGGAGGTTTCAATCAGAAGCTTGTGATCGATGAAATCGAAACAAACCTCAACCGCACGGTCGCCATAAGGCATGGGCAACGTGGTCATACCCCGAGCGGTCAGGTAGAGCGGCACATTCCACCAGTGATTCACCAGCGGACACAGGCCGAGGCGCACCTTGCCCACAATCTGCGTCCACATGTGCAGCGTGGCCTGAGTGTCTTTCCAGACGTCATAAGGCAGCTGCGGCAAGGTCTGATCGTTCGAGTGCACCGGGGCGATAGCCATGTCCTCACCTCGCGATGCGATCTACTGTATACGATTTTCTCCGCGTGGCGGAGTCAGGCGAGGAGACAGGCGCAGAGCTAAATCGGAAAGGGCCTCAGGCTGGTTGGCGCTGAGGCCCATCCGGTTGCGACACGGCGTTACGCTGCCGGAACGCAATGCTTACTTCTTACTGCCCCCGAAGTTGAACAGGTCCGTCAGATCGCCGATAGCGGGCGCATTTGTCGGAACGTACGGATTGGCCCCGGTCTGAGTCGGGTTAGGCAGATTGTCGCGGCTGCGGCCTGTGATCGGCGGCAGGCTCCAGTTGTACTCGATGAACTTGAGGATCGAGACGTGGTCGTTGTACTGGTGGGAGACGTGTCCCGCTGCGGTGAAGGGCGAAACCACGATCAGCGGAATGCGAGTGCCGTCGCCGAAGAAGTCCACCGGCTCAACATAACCGGAGTCGTAGTAGCCGCCGCCCTCGTCGAAGGTGACGAAGATAGCGGTGGTCTGCCACAGGTCCGGATTGGCCTGCACTAGGTCAACAATCTTCTTGGTGAAGCCTTCGAACAGGTCCAGCTTCGAAGAGGCCGGATGACCGTCGACGAGGCCGCTCGGCTTCACGTAAGAAACCGCCGGAAGGTTACCGCTGGCGATGTCGTTATACAGGTCGGTGGTGTCCTGGAGGTGCGCCGTGCGGACGGCGTCGTTGGTCATGATCGAGGTCGAGTACTGGAAAAAGTTGCAGATGTTGCAGTAGATATCCAGCGGGTTCTGAAAGTATTTGTCCTGCAGGTAGCGGTTCCACTGATCGCCGTAATACTTCCAGGAGATGTTGTTTTCCAGCAGCTCATCGCCGATGTTGCGCACGCTGGAGGGCGGAATGGTGAAGACTGTGTTGGCGTCGTTATTGTCGGTATAAGCGTTAGTGCCGTCGCCGAAGTAACCAGGGTTGTAGTTGTTCAGCAGGTACCAGCGGTTCTGGTCACAATTCGGATTGGGATGATATGGCAACGTGGCGAGGTAATTAAGAACCGCCGGCACCCCGTGAGCGGTCGGGTCCGAGCAGTTGCTGTACGAACCCCCGCCGTAGGAAGGCGATCCGTAGGAGCCGCCGCCGTAACCGTCTTCCGCGTACCAGTTATTGGTGGAAGGAGCCGGGTCGGGATTCTCGATCTCATCGACGTAACCCTGGTTCGCCGAGCCGATACCGGCCAGCTGGTTGTGCGGCGGCTGCAGGGGATTCCCATTGCCGTCGCTGAACCAGATCGCGTCGCCCGTTCCCATCATGATGTGATTGGCGCCCGTGCCGCCGTTCACTGCCTGATGGTAGTTATCGCTCATGGCGTAGGTGTCGGCCAGCATCTTCAGGTATGGCGCGTCGCCCTGCTGCACGTTGTAGAAGGACATCGCGGTGGCGCCTTCACCCGTGCTGGCTTGGTTGAACTGCAGGGCATGCGGGCGGCCGTTGCTTCCCGCGCCGATCGAGGTTTCGACCCAGGGGAAGGTGTCGGCCAGACAACCGCTGGGATTAGAAGTTGACGCGTACGAGACGTTGCAATCCAGCTGCTGCCACATCTGATAGAAACGGTGCACGGGGCTGTTGTCGTAGACGTCATACGGGTGGGTGGTGGAGTTGGTGAGCTGGAAGGGTCCCGAGGCTAGGTTGAACACGTTGGTGATGCGGGTGTCGGGCTGGCCGGCCTGCAGGCCCGTACCGCCGGTCAACAGGTACTGATAGTAATCGTCAGCCAGTCCGTTTTCCGCTTCCATGGCCTGCTCGAGCGTAGTGAAGAAGGGATTGGTTGGCCCCCCCACCAGAGGCGTTGGCAACACCGAGTACGGCGATTTGCGCTGCGGGCTGATCTGATAGCGGTCGGTGATCTTAAGCAGTGCCGAGTCCTGTTGCGCGGTGGCAAAATTCGCTCCCGGCGTGCCGTCCGCGTTCACGATGCCTTTGGAGAGCAGGTTGTCGATTGTCTGGCCCTGTACAGGCTGGTAGGTGCCGTAGACTTCATCAAACGTCCGGTTCTCACCGATGATGACGATGACGTGCTGAATAGGGGTTTGCGTCGACGCGCGCTTGACGGTGGCTGGAGCCGTCTCAGCGCTCATCGGCATGGTGGTGGTGAGCAGAGCGAGCGCGCTTGCCAAGGCTGTAGCGCGCCACTTTCTGGGCGTGAGTTCGTGCAGAGTCATGTAGCATCCTCCGATGAGGAAGGTACGGCCCGCGCTGTGGCGAGTGGTGAATGCCGGATCAAAACCCAGTGAATTGATGGTTGCAGAGTTTCTGCAACTGAGCCGTCATCATCCCGTCAACCTTGGATCAGCTAAACTACGACGCATTGTGAATGCCAGATCGGCTCTCGTGGAGCGGTGAATCAAATTACATTTGTGAAATGCAAGACTGGACGATAGGTTGGCTTGCTTGTTCTGCTTGGGAGGGCTTTAGAAGATGGTCCTAGTTCTGCGATCCCGTTTTCATGTGACGGCGCTTGCACTCTTTCTTGCATTACCCATGAGTGCCCGTCCTCCCGCAACTCACCCCGTACCGAAGCTGCGCTTTGAGGTGTCCTTTCCCGAAGAGCAAAGCGGAAAGCCGCTCGATGGACGCGTTTACGTGATGCTGTCCACGGACGATAAAGCGGAGCCGCGCTTTGAAATCAGCGACGAGCCCGATACGCAACAGTTCTTCGGCGTCGATGTCGATGGTCTGGGGGCGGGCAAGACGGCGACGGTTGATGCAACCACGCTCGGCTATCCCGCCGACAATCTTGGCTCGATTCCTGCGGGCGACTATTACGTACAGGGACTGCTCAACATCTACGAGACTTTCCATCTGGCGAACGGCCACACCGTAAAGCTTCCCCCAGACCACGGCGAAGGACAGCAGTGGAACCTCAAGCCCGGCAATCTCTACAGCAAGCCGGTGAAGATTCACATCGATCCCGCGCAGGGTGGCGTGGTCAGGATTTCGCTGAGCGAGAAGATCGCTCCTCTGGAAGATCCGAAAGACACAAAGTACATCAAGCATCTCAAGATCAAGAGCGAGCTGCTGACCAAGTTCTGGGGAACGCCAGTGTACATCGGCGCCATCGTTGTATTGCCGGAGGGGTTCGACGAGCATCCGGAAGCGCATTATCCGCTGATGGTGTTTCAGAACCACTTCAATCGCGATTATGCATTTCCCTTCTATGAGCAGCCCCCGGCCGCCGACCTGCAAGGGCGTCGCCGGCTGATCGGCGAATACGGGTACAAGTTTTATCAGGATTGGACTTCGGGAAGGACTTCGCACGTCATCATCCTGCAACTGCAGCACGCAAATCCTTACTACGACGATTCCTATGCGGTGAATTCGGCCAACCTCGGTCCTTACGGGGACGCCATCACGCAGGAGGTGATTCCCGCGGTTGAGCAGAAATTCCGCGGCATCGGACAGGGCTGGGCGCGCGCCACCTATGGTGGCTCAACCGGAGGCTGGGAGGCCGCCGGAATGCAGATTTTCTATCCTACGTTCTTCAACGGCGCCTTTTGCTTCTGCCCCGATCCCATAGACTTTCGCGCCTACCAGACGGTCAATCTCTACGACGACAAGAATGCGCTCTGGATTGAGAGCAACTGGAGCAAGCTGCCGCGCCCCGGCGAGCGCAAGACCGATGGCGCTTTGGTTACGACCATGGACCGGATGAATCGGCGAGAGCTGGTGTTGGGAACCCATGGCCGTTCCACCGATCAATTCAATATCTGGCAGGCGGTTTACAGTCCTCCCGGCGCGGACGGTTATCCCAAACCTATCTATAATCCCTTGACGGGCGCTATCGACCATGATGTAGCGAACTATTGGAAAGAACATTACGACCTGCGCTACATCCTGCAACGCGATTGGAAGACGCTTGGACCAAGCCTGGTGGGCAAGTTGCACTTCACCGTGGGCGACATGGACTCCTATTACCTGAACAACGCGGTCCACCTGATGCAGGATTTCCTGGAGACCACGAACTATCC
>JBARGS010000058.1:0-13207 GCA_049798495.1 Candidatus Korobacteraceae bacterium
GGAAGCTCTGATTAAGTCCCGGTTTTGAAAGGGCACGGCTTCAGCCGTGCCGCAAGCGTCGCAAAATCAACGGGGCTTTAGCCCCTGCGACCTCGAGTAGGACTTAATCAGAGGTTCCCTAGGAGAGACGCCATGATTTTCAATCCAGCGCACCCGGGAGAGATTTTACGGGACTACTTGGGCGAGATGAGCATTGCCGAGGCGGCAGCGCGTCTGGGCGTGACCCGCGCCCACCTGTCGCGAATTCTGAATAGGCGGACCGGCATGTCAGCGCAAATGTCGCTACGGCTTTCGGCGGCGCTCGCCACCTCGCCTGAATTCTGGCTCAAGATGCAAATGCAGTATGACCTATGGCAAGCACAGAAAGCGAAGCGGCCCAGAATCCATCGCTTTCCACAAGTGCCAAAGGCCAACAGGTTGGCAGTGGCCTAGTCTTCTATGTCATGCGCGGCAAACGGCGGAGGGCAAATCGCAATGAAAGGCCTCTATTCCTTCTAGTTCCCCGACCCGATCTTTTCCCGAACATTCACCACCGCGACTATCCATACAGCATTGTCGGGAGTAGTATAGCCGCTATCGTTAACCTTCCCGGGGTTCCATGAAGAACACGCTACCAGACCGCGTGCGTCTTGGAGTCTTCGAAGTCGACCTTCGCGCCGGAGAGTTGCGCGAGGGCGAGCGCGTCGTTCGTCTGCAGCAGCAGCCCTTCCAGATTCTTATCATGCTGCTGGAGCGCGACGGCGAAGTTCTCTCCCGCGAAGAAATCCAGAAGAAGCTTTGGCCCAACGAAACCGTGGTGGAGTTCGACCACAGCATCAATACCGCGATCAAGAAGCTGAGGCGGGCGCTGGGTGACTCGGCGGAAGATCCCAAGTACGTTGAGACCGTCGCCCGACGCGGCTACCGGCTGCTGCTGCCAGTGAAATGGCCGACTGCTTCCGACAGCTCAAGCGGCACCGTGGGCATACCGTTGCCGAGGGTGACCGCCACGGTAGTGAGCCCTCGCCCCGAGCCGGTAGCGCTGAGCGGCAGGACTGTTTCTCATTACCGGGTTCTGGAGATCGTTGGCGGAGGCGGCATGGGCGTGGTGTTTCGCGCCGAAGACTTGAAGCTGGGCCGCCAAGTGGCGCTAAAGTTCCTCCCCGAGGAACTGGGCAGCGAACCCGCAGCCATGGAACGCTTCAGCCGCGAGGCGCGCGCCGCCTCCTCGCTCGACCACATCAACATTTGCTCAATCCACGAATTCGGCGAGCACGATGGGCAGCCCTTCATCGTCATGCCGCTGCTGAAGGGGGAAACTCTCCGCGATCATCTGACGATGCTCACTGCCAGTAACCAAAAACTTTCGCTCGATCGCTTGCTCGACATTGCCATCCAGATCACCGACGGTTTGCAAGTCGCGCATGAGAAAGGCATCCTCCATCGCGACATCAAGCCCGCCAACATTTTTCTGACCAGCACCGGTGTGGTCAAGCTGCTCGATTTCGGATTGGTAAAGATGATGGCGGAAACGGAGGACGTGACCGAGCTGACAGTGCGGGACTTCGGCCCGGCCGCCGGCAATGCCATCCTTTCCGGCGATGGGACGCAGATGGCGGCGCCTGAGGCAGGCACCCGGGGCTACCCTCGGGCCATTCGAATCGATGACAAAACCCTCACTTGCACCGGCGTTGCCATGGGAACGGCAGGCTATATGTCCCCCGAACAGGTGCGCGGAGAAAAATTGGACGCGCGCTCCGATCTGTTCTCCTTTGGACTTGTTCTGTACGAGATGGCTGCCGGCCAGAGAGCTTTCAGCGGCGAAACCGCAGCCATCGTCCACGACGCGATCGTCAATCGCGCGCCGGCGCCGCTGCAGGAGATTAACCCGCAAGTTCCCCCGCGACTGGCCAGCATCATCGACCGGGCTTTGCAAAAGGATCGGGAGCGGCGCCACGAGTGCGCCGCCGAGATGGGGACGGCCCTGCGAATGGTTTGCCGGGAGCATCAGGCGGGAATTGGCCCGGCTAATCTTGCCAGAGGACGAAGGGGGCGGTGGCTCGCCGCCCTCGCCTGCGGTGTGCTCCTTGTATGCGTGACAGGCTTGCTCCTGTTTCGCGCGAAGCGGCCCCGACCTGAAGCGGCGAAGGAACTAGTGGCGCGGCAGCTCACCTCCGTGGATACGGCCGTGCTCGGGACCATTGCCGTCTCTCCCGACGGCAAACAGCTGGCGTACCTGGACGGGGCCAAAGGCGTTTCCTTGCTACAGATCGCTTCCGGCGAGACACGATCGTTTCCCAATACCGCCGCGTTCTTCCCCATGATTTGGCTAGCGGACGGTGAGCACTTGTTCGTTACCCATATGGAAGAGCTGAGCACGTGGAAGATGTCGGCACGCGACGGCAGCATGCAAAAGTTCGATGACAGATTGCTGTATCCGTTGAGCTCGCCCGATGGTAAGGTCTTCACCTTCCGATCGGAAGGCCGCAATGCGATCTGGTCCATCGACGGCGAGGGAAAGTCGCTGCCCGCGATTCTCTCCGTAGAACCCCCATGGAAACTGGACGGATTTACGTGGTCGCCTGGGGGGCGGCGGGTCATCTACACCAAGTGGCAGCCGATTCCTCGTGATGCTCCCGTTCCCCTGAAAGCATCTGCCACGGTCGAAGTTGATTCCTGCGACGTGCAGGGTCATTGCCTTCCCATCCTCTCAGAGCCGAGATTGCTTCTGGAAGGCTACCTGAGCGATGTGCTTTGGCTGGCGGATGGGCGCGTAGTGTTTGCCCTTCGCGAGTTGCCGCCGAACGAACAAGACAGCAATCTCTGGGCCTTGCAGGTGGATCCCAAGAGCGGAACACCGCAAGGCAAACCCAAACGGCTGACGAACTGGATGGGATCACAGCAAGGCGCGCTAACCGCGTCGGCCGATGGAAAGAGATTGGTCTCGCAGCGAATCCGTTTTGAATCGACGGCAAAGATTGCCGAGCTGGGAGCAAATGGCCGCGACCTCAAAGCTTCTCGACCGCTGAACTCTACCACCTGGTCGAGCCAAGCCGCCGGATGGATGCCGGACGGCAGTGCCCTGTTTCTCGCCACCAGTTACGGGGAGAAAGGAATTTTCGTCCAGAAGGCGACAGATCACGATCCCCATCCTTTGATCAGAGGTCCCGATACCTACGCATCCCCCGTCATATCGCCCGACGGCAAGTGGCTGCTCTATACCGAATCCCAGAGAAATGGCTCGGTATGGCTCAAGCGCATGCCTGTTACCGGAGGTCCGTCGGCGACGTTGCTTTCCGGAGAACTCACCTACCGTTGCGCGAAGGCGCCTTCCAACCTGTGCCTGGTTTCTGAGCTACAAGGGAAGCAGTTGGTGTTCTATGCCTTGGATCCCCTCCGAGGGGTCGGTCGCGAGGTGATGCGCTTTGACATAAGAAAGGACAGCAACGACGTTTTCTCGAATTGGAGTCTGTCCCCTGACGGCAAGAACATCGCTTTGGTCGATTACGGGACAAGCCGCGAGCAGGTTTGGATACTCAGCACCATCGACGGCAGCCGTCGCGCCGTACGCCTGCGGGGCTGGCCAGTCCTGGAGCGCGTGAATTGGTCCGCCGATAACGCACGGCTCTATATCTCTGGAGCGGCCGACGTGGCGCTGGCGGGCATCCTGAAGACCGATCTTGCCGGTAACTTCACTGTGCTGTTGGAGCGTTCGAACAATCAGGGATGGGTCTTCGACCCTGCGCCTTCCCCTGACGGACGCTACCTTCTTTACACGGAGAAGACCTCACCCTCGGAGGTCATGCTGCTGGAAAACTTCTGATCCAGGCATCACCGCACCTGCGGCAAGCAGAACGTGCCAAAGGCGAACAAGCTCGTAGTGGCCTGGGATTTCGCCGAACTGCGCTCGCGTATCGCGTTGAAATGCCGCCCATCCATGCTAAGATATGTACATATTGTACATATGCGAGGAAAATGCCCGTCGCTTGAGAGGTGAAGATGCTCTTCGAGTGGGACGAGAGCAAGAGACAGCTAAACCTCGCAAAGCACCTCATCGATTTTCAGGATGCCAAACGGATTTTCGACTGGCCGGTGTTCGAGAAAATTGAGATCCGTCACGGTGAAGAGCGTACATTCGCCATCGGTCTTATGGAAGACATTGAGATCGTAGTGGTCTATGTAATGCGCGGCAAACGGCAGCGGCTGATTTCAGCCAGGAGAGCACATCGCGATGAAAGGCAAGATTACGCCAACCACCTCAAGAGCGCGGACCAGGGGCAAGACTGACTTCAAGCGCTTGCGCCGGATGCGTGATGCGGACATCGACTACTCCGACATACCCAAGCTGGGCAAGTCGTTCTGGAAGGCCGCGAAGCTCACCATGCCGGAGCCCAAGGACCGCCTGACCATCCGCATCGACCATGATGTTGTGGAGTGGCTCAAGAAAAAAGGCAGCGGCTACCAGACCCGCATCAACGCCATTTTGCGCTCCTACATGAACGCGCAATCGCAGCGAGATACGAACCCGCGCTGAGATGATTTCTACGACGCTTTTGACTTCCGCCGTATCGGCGTCGCCGCCGTCGCGAGATAATGTTGATCGAGCGCCTGCCGCACCAAGGTTTTGATCACCGCTTGGCGGCTGATGTTCAGTTCTTCCGCTGTCCTGTCCAGTTCTTCCAGCATGGGCGCTGTGAAGTCGACGTTGACCCTTTGAATCGGCGCCATCATTCGGCCTCGATTGGTGAAGAAGCGCGACACGTCTTTACCCTGCTCCGCCAGACGGGCGATGCCCTCCGCGAGCACTGGTTTCCGTTGGCTACGACTGTTCTTCATAGAGTTCTTGCTCCTGGGTGGTCGCCTTCCAGAGGGTGACAAGGTGGCAATACTCTCCTTGTGCGTCCGCCCGCATCTCAAAGATCACTGTGTACAGCCGGTTCCCAACCCATCCGATGGCGCGATGCTGGAGAGGATGGTCCGACCGCTGATCGAGGTAGTAGGGATGGGAGAAGATCTCCTGTGCCTCCTCGAAACCAATTCCACGCCGGAGATTTGCCCGTAACCGCTCGCTCTTGCGCTTATCGAAATCAAATCGCACGCTGTATAACAGTTATACCATATCGGGAGCGGGCGCCCTATTCAAGCCGCCCGGGTGCCGGGTGCCCCACTCATTCGCGGTTTTCGAATGAGTGGGTCTTTTGATCGTCGACCCTCTGCCCAGCGCGCTAAAATATCCCTTCGCATCGGGAGACCTTCATGGCAACGACTACCATCCGCACCAATCCTCTTTCCTTCCTCACCGACCAGCTCAACGACCTCAAGCAAAAGGGCACCTACTTCAAACTCCGCGTGCTCGACGACGAGCAGGCGCCGCTCTGCACCTTCGACGGCAAGAAGGTCATCAACCTAGCCTCCAACAATTACCTCGGCCTCACCACGCATCCCAAGCTGCGCGAAGCGGCGCTGGAAGCCACCAGGAAGTTCGGCGTCGGATCGGGCGCGGTGCGCACCATCGCCGGCACCATGAAGATCCACATGGAACTGGAAGAAAAGATCGCGCGCTTCAAGAACGTCGAAGCCTGCGTCGTCTTCCAGTCCGGCTTCACTGCCAACGCGGGCACGGTCTCGGCGATCCTCGGCAAGGAAGACTTCATCGTCTCCGACGAGCTGAACCACGCCAGCATCATCGACGGCGCACGCCTGTCGCGCGCCAAGATCAAGGTCTTCCGCCACAAGGACGCCGCCCATGCCGAAGAGCTGCTCAACGAAATCAAGAACGAGCCTGGCCACAAGCTGCTCATCACCGACGGCGTCTTCTCCATGGACGGCGACATCGGCGCGCTGCCCGAGCTGACCGCGCTCGCCGAAAAGTACGGCGCCATCATGATGGTCGACGACGCGCACGCATCCGGCGTGCTGGGCCGCAATGGCCGCGGCACCGTCGACCACTTCAAGCTGCACGGCCGCGTCGACATCCAGGTGGGCACGCTGTCGAAGGCCATAGGCGCGCTCGGCGGCTACATCTGCGGCACCCGCGATCTCATCGAGTTCCTCTACCATCGCGGACGCCCGTTCCTGTTCTCGACGTCGCATCCGCCGTCCGTCGCTGCCACCTGCATCGCCGCCTTCGACGTGCTGGAGCAGGAGCCCGAGCGCATCGACAAGCTGTGGCAGAACACGCGCTACTGGAAGCAAGAGCTGGGGGCGCTGGGCTTCAACATCGGCGGCGTCAACACGCCGGCCAGCGAGACGCCGATCACGCCCATCATCGTCGGCGACGGCCGCCTCACCATGGATTTCTCGCGCGAGCTGTTCACGGAAGGCGTAATGGGCACCGGCATCGCGTTCCCCACGGTCCCCGAAGGCAAGGCGCGCATCCGGACGATCGTCACCGCAACCCACACGCAAGACGAACTCGATCAGGCGCTGGAGACGCTGAAGCGCGTGGGCAAGCGGATGGGGATCCTCGCATAATCCATCTGGTGAGGAATGAGTCAGGAGCGGAATTGCAACTCGTGGGTGCCCCGTTCTAGCCCTGCTGTTGGGCTAGGGCGGGGCAGTTCTCTCCAGCCCAACCATTGGGCATCGGTTCGCGTGCCCCATTCCAGGCCGGGTTTTGGCCTGGAGTGGGGACTTTGGCTGCGACCGAATCCTTGGGCTGCCGCTGCGCTCACCCTCGCCGTCGCGGCCGTTTCAGTCCCTTACTTCTTCACTCACAATTTCCTGCTCATCGCCTTCCCCCTGCAACACTCCTTCGCCTTGGTCTGTCATCAACGCCCTGAGCGCTCCTTCTGGATCTTCGGCGCGCCGGTCGCGGTGTGCGCGCGATGTCTGGGAATCTACCTGGGCGCAGCGATTGGATTGTTGTTCCGAACGTCTCGCCGCGTCGCCACTCAACTCCTGATCGCCGCCGCCATTCTCAACTTGCTCGATGTCGTTACCGAGTTCGCCGGATTGCACGGCAATTGGATGGCACTGCGGTTTGCCTTGGGCGCTGCGTTGGGCGCGGCAGGCGGGCTACTGATTTCGTCGGCGACCACCTCCGCAGTCGTTGACTTACGGGTGCCCGACTGCTAGTCGAGCGATGGACGCAATCAAAAGTACCGATTAGTGGCTCTGAGGGCGTTTCTCGGTACTGGGCTCATGGTTCATTTCCAAGCGGATACCAGAACGGTCTTCGATTCCGATCCGGATTCCTTGTGGCGGCAAATCATTCAAAAAACGGAGCTCAAGTCGGCGTGAGCCATCCGCAGGCGCTGGAGCGATTCGACGCGAAGCTCCAGCTTGGTAGCTAGTAAGTTGGTACGACTTCCTACATCAGGACTTCGGGACAACTTCCGGAGCCAGCTTCCGGCGTGGGTCGCTGTTCAATAGCCGATGAGTCGCACGGCGAACCGCAATGCGCCACTAACTGCCGTTTGGCCCGTCACTCTCCAGCAGTTAGCGAACAAGTATCGATCGAGCTTCCACGGAGAAAGGAATGCAGCTACCGTACCTTCGCGTACTTCGCCTTAGCTTTCTTGAAAATTGGTATGTCGGAGTCGGGTCGGCATCTTGCAGTCTCGGCGTTGAAGACGATTACGAGGGCTTCGAGAAGTATTTGCTACTCCCAACGAAACACCTTCGCCGAGAGCGCGGTGCACACGAGAAACACCAAAGCTAGTGCTGCCAGGTCGCGCGAGTGCGCCCACCAGGCGTCACCCTTCCAAATCCCTTCGAGCAGTGACACTGCGTAGGTTAGCGGCACAACTCTTGCCACCGCATGAGCCGCTGGCGGCAGCGATGCAATCGGTACGAACAGTCCCGAAACAGCGAGCATCGGGTACATAATTGCAGCGCCGATCGGCTGCGCAAAGCGCGCTGTGGGAACGATGCTGGCGATGAGAAAGCCGATCGACAGAATGCTCCAGGTGCTTATCAGAAGCGCCACTGTAAACCCAAGCAACGGAACATGAAGGCCAACGGGATAGTAGCCTTTGCCCACCAGTATCAGTAAGACCAATGTGGCCGCGCTGAGCAGCAGCTTAACGATTACATGGGCAGCGAGAATCGTCTGCGGGCGCAGCGGAGTGGCGCGGAGTCGTTTGAGAATACCCCCCTCGCGGTAGATCGAAATGATCGTGACCAGCGACAGCACGGCGCCGATGGCGATCAGGACCGATGCAAGCACCGGCAGACCGACGCTCATAAAACTGCTGGCGCCGGCTGATGCCCGTGCGTCGCTGCGGCCGAGCAATCGCCCCCCTGCCAGGAACACCAACACGGGGATGCCGATCGTCCCGACCGCCCCCAGCGGCTCGCGGAGGAATATCTTGGTTTCGATCCAGGTCAACTTCCACAGTCCACGCAGCATAGTTGGTCAAGCCTAGTCGCGAATTGAGCGACCGGTCAGTTTGAGAAAGACGTCCTCAAGGTTAGGGAGAATCGTGCGGAAATCGGTGACCCGGATCCGACTCTCCGACAGACAATGAATCACCTCGGTGACAAGATCGTCGCCGCGACCCCGAATCGTGATCTGCGAGTCGCTGCAAGTGATCGACTCGACTCGCGGGTTGATTCGAAAACGCTCCGCAGCAGTTCGGTCGTCTGTGGCGAGGACAACGGTTCGCTCGGGGCAGTGCCGGTTAACCAGACTCTCCGGGCTGTCGATGTCAATGATGCGTCCGTGTTCGATAATTGCTACCCGGTCGCACAAACGCTCGGCCTCCTCCATGAGATGAGTGGTCAGGAAAACCGTCTTGCCGCGCTCGCGGATGCCGCGTACCAGGTCCCAGATGGCCCGCCGCGCCTGCGGGTCCAGGCCGGTGGTCAACTCATCGAGAAACACCACCTCCGGATCGTTGATCAGCGCGAGCGCAATGAACAGTCGTTGCTTCTGGCCGCCCGAGAGGGTCATGAACCAGGCATTCCGCTTATCGATAAGGCCAAGCTGTTCCAGCAACCGTTCGCCGTCTATGGCATTCTTCCGGTAAAGCGAAGCCCACAGGTCCACCGCCTCCCACACTTTGATCCGCTTCTGCAGTTGCGCCTGCTGGAGTTGAACTCCAATCCGATCTTGCAGCTTGTAAACGTCGTTAAAGGGATCAAGACCTAGCACCGAGATGGCGCCCCGGTCGGGCGTGCGCAGCCCCTCGATACACTCCATCGTTGTGGTCTTTCCCGCGCCGTTGGGCCCGATTAAACCAAAGATCTCACCGTCGTTGACCTCAAACGATACTTCGTCGACCGCCACGGTAGAGCCGTAGGTTTTCCGGATTGCAGAAACTTGAATGACTGGAAGCATGATCGATTGCAAGAAATCCTGGATTTGCTGAGCCGGTATGATGGTCTTATAGCTCGGGACTTAGTCTAGGCCCTGATAACTTCGATAAACAAGTGTCCCTAGCGGCCAGAAACGCCGTCGAGGAAAGCGCAATACAGGGTTCTGGACCGGTTTGTCGGCCAACAGAAAGCTGGCCAGAAACCGGCTTCTGGGAGATTACTCCCCATAAGTCGGCTTGTGTTCCCGAAGGTATATTGCGCTACTAGGAATGATGGAGTGAATCCCTACTCTTCGTGAACCACTTTCCCGCCCACAATCGTCATCACCGCCCGTCCCGTAAAACTCCAGCCATCGAACGGTGTGTTCTTCGATTTCGACAGCGACTGCGAAGCGTCGAAGATCCATTTCTTCTTGGGATCGAAGATGGTGATGTCGGCGTGCGCGCCTTTGGCGAGTGTGCCGCGTCCGCCCAGCGAGAAAATCTTTGCCGGATTCGCCGACATCAGTTCGACAATGCGCCATAGCGTCAGCTTGAAGTGATGATGCAACACGGTGAGCGCGATGGGCAGCGCGGTCTCGAGGCCGGTGATGCCGAAGGCGGCGCGCTCGAACTCGACTTGCTTTTCGTGGAAAGCATGCGGCGCATGATCGGTGGCAATCGCGTCAATAGTCCCGTCGAGAATGCCTTCGATCAGCGCATCGCGGTCCGCAACCGAGCGCAGCGGCGGATTCATCTTGAAGTGTGTGTTGAATTCCCCGACGTTCTCGTCAATCAGCGTGAAATGATGCGGCGTGACTTCGGCGGTGACGCGTAGCTTCGATTTCTTCGCCCTACGCACCGCCTCCAGCGCCTCGCGCGTGGAGAGATGCGCCACGTGTACGTGACCTTTAGTCTCGCGCGAGAGAGAGATATCGCGCTCCACCACGCTCGTCTCGGCGGAATTGGGCATGCCATGCACGCCCAGGCGGAATGACGTTGCGCCGTAGTTCATGGAGCAGCTCGCCGTCACTCGCGTGTCCTCCGCGTGCTGCACCACCGCGATCTTCAACCGCGCTGCGGTTTGCAATGCCTTGCGCATCAGTTGATCGTCGAGAATGGGTTTGCCATCGTCGCTCACCGCGACCGCTCCGGCGCGCTTCAGCGCTGCAAAGTTCGTCAGCTTCTCGCCCGCGCTGCCCACGGTCACCGCGGCAATGGGAAAGACGTTGACCAGCGCTCCGCGCTGCGGCGATTGCATCCAGCGCGTGATCTCCGCTGAGTCGTTCACCGGCACGGTATTCGGCATCGCGCACACTGAGGTGAATCCGCCGGCCGCTGCCGCTGCCGTTCCGGTGACGATCGTCTCCTTGTGCGACTGGCCGGGCTCACGCAGATGCACATGCAGATCGATAAAGCCGGGCGCAACGATGGCTCCGCGCGCGCTCAACGTGCGCTTCGCCTGTCCGCGCAGCTTGCCGGGAGGCGCCACGGCGGCGACGCGGCCATCGCGCAGCAGCACGTCCATCTCCTGATCGATGCCGCTCGCCGGATCGATCACCCGCCCGCGTTGTATGAGTAAGGAGTCCATGCTCAGTGCGAAAACCCTGCCGTCCCTACGGGACTCAGATTTCTTCTTGCTGCCTACCCAGCGCTAAAGCGCTGGGCTAAGCTCTTTCGCGCCTACGGCGCTCGATTCTGCGGCTTCAGGATTCTGCGCCAAACTCCAAAGTTATGGACGCCTGAAGGCGTGCGTGCGCCACCCGTCTCATGCGTCCCATCGCCTTGAGAAGTCGTTCATGCCGCTCCCAGCGCCATCGCCAGGATCGCCATGCGCGTCTTCACGCCGTTGCGCACCTGCTCGTGAATCGTCGACTGTGGGCTGTCGGCCGCCTCGCTGCTCAGCTCCATGCCGCGAATCACCGGGCCGGGATGCATGAGCAGAGCATCCGGCTTGGCCAGCATCATGCGCTGCGGCGTCACCTGGTAGTGCGTAATGTAATCCTCAATGCTGTGATGCCGTCCCAGCAGCCGCTCTTTCTGCACCCGCAACGCCATCACCACATCCGCGCCCTGCAAGGCTGCATTCAGATCGTGACTAACGACCACACCCGGCGCCAGCGTCGCCGCGATGTCGGGCACAAAATCGCGCGGGCCGCAGAAAATCACATCCGCGCCGAAGCGCGCCAGCAACTCCGCATTGGAGCGCGCCACGCGGCTGTGATAAATGTCGCCCACAATCACCACCCGCAGGCCGCGCAGCTCTTTCTTGTGATTGAGGATGGTCATCGCGTCCAGCAGCGCCTGCGAGGGATGCTGATGCATGCCGTCGCCGGCGTTCACCACCGGCACCGACATATAGCGCGCCAGCAGGTCCGCCGAGCCGCTGTTGGGATGCCGCATCACGATGACATCGGCGCCGATATTCTGCACCGTCCAGCCGGTGTCGATCAGCGACTCGCCCTTCTCGATGCTCGACGAACTCTCGGTGATCATCGTCGTCACCGCACCCAGGCACTTCGCGGCGAACTCGAACGACGCGCGCGTGCGTGTGGAAGGCTCGTAAAACAGCAGCACCACGCGCTTGCCGTGGAGCGTGCGCACCGGCTTGTCGGGATCCATGCGCCGGGCCAGGGCTATGATCTCCTCGATCTGCTCGGTCGTAAGCTGATTGATGCTCAGCAGTGAACCCAGTGGCTTCATGGTCGCGCTTTGAAAGGGCGCAGCTTAAGCTGCGCCGTGACCAACCCCTACCTTCGTCATTCCGAGCGGGCTTCAGCCCGCGAGGAATCCGCTTCCGGCATCCGTTCCATCAGCAATACTTTGTCGGCGCCGTCGCTCTCCAGCAGCTTCACTTCGATGCTCTCATCGGCAGTCGTCTGAATCTTGCGGCCGACAAAGCTGGCCTCGATCGGCAGCTCGCGATGTCCGCGGTCGATCAGCACGCAGAGATGAATGCGCCGCGGCCGGCCGTGGTCGAACAGCGCGTCGAGCGCGGCGCGCGTAGTGCGGCCGGTGTAGAGCACGTCGTCCACCAGCACGATGTCCTTGTCCTGAATATCGAACTCCATCTTGCTCTCTTTCACCTCGGGACGCGAGCCCACGGTGGAAAGATCGTCACGATAGAGCGTGATGTCGAGTGTGCCCACCGGCACCTGCGTCTTCTCGATGCGTCCCAGGATCTTCGCCAGCCGTTGTGCCAGCGGCACGCCGCGCCGCATAATTCCCACCAGCCCGAGATTGGCGACACCGTTGTTCTTCTCGACGATCTCATGCGCCAGGCGCACCAGCGTGCGCTCGATCTCAGAGGCGGAGAGGATTTGCGATTTCTCGCGAAGATTAGAGGGCTGGCCGGAGGCTTTCTTCATGCCGCTCGCATCATACGAAAAGCGCAAGCAGCGGGCAACTGCGGGCAGGCATGATGTGAGGTGGCGCACAGCGAGGTGTGATTGGCACGCGCATTCGCCCTGATCGCGACTTGGACAAGGACACTTGCGTTCGAATATGTCCTGACCATTAGCCTCATAGATGTGGCCGCAGTGGCTGCAGCCAAGTTGATAAAGAGTGGACCCGAAATCGGTACCTGCTTTTCCCGTATTCCGTATAACAATTTGGCCATTGCTATTGCAATATCCGGGATTGGTTGTGCCCCCTCGATTCTCTTCCCACGTCGAATGCTCTCTCTTAAGCCCGAACTGCTGGTTGCTATTCGCTCGTAGCTCGCGGCTATTTTCACCGCAGCTCCCGCCGCCTGCCAAACATCGACGCCCCCAGCGCTCCTCCCGCCGCGGTAAAGATCAGAAACACCACGGCCACAAACACCAGCGCAATCACCACCAGCGTGGCTGCGCCCTGGGGCGTGCTCATCCAGGCGAGCATCTGCTGCATCATCTCCTTCACTTTGGGGTCGGGATTGCCCGCCATCTGTTTGTCCATCTGCTGCTGCATGGCGCGGCGGAACTCGTTGCTGGTGCGGAAGGCCACGAACG
>JBARGS010000059.1:0-14942 GCA_049798495.1 Candidatus Korobacteraceae bacterium
CGGCTGGCGGCAGCAATCGCTTCCGGGTCGAATCCGGACACAATCTGCGGCAGCTTGATCAGTTCTTCGATGGCATTGCCTTCGGCGATGCGCTCGGGGCAGAAGGCCAGCAGGACTTTCCGGTTGAGCCGCTTCAGACGCTCATGCACCAGCTTGGTGACACCGGGATAGACGGTGCTGCGCAGTACCAACAGGGTGCCATCCTGCATGTGATCGAGCAGGGCATCGATGCTGCGGTAAACATCGCCGACGGTCGGATTCAGATGCCGGTCAACCGGCGTTCCGACTACCGTGATTACCGCATCGGCGCCCTTGATGCACGTGGGGTCGGCCGTCGCCTGCAGCGACTTGCCTGCGACATTGCGCAAGAGATCGTCGGCGCCGCGCTCCATGAAGGGCATCTCGCCGGAGTTGACCAGATCTATCTTGGCGCGATCGATATCCAGCAGGTCAACCTGCAAACCGGCTTTGCTGGCCAAGACAATTCCCAGCGGAAGTCCGACATGCCCGCACCCGCCGACGATTACCACTCTTTGCAGCTTTGTCATTCCAGGGACCCCATTTTCCTTGTGCGAAATTATCGTATCGTTTCCGAACGCCGTATTCACTCCCGGTAGAGGCAGAACTAGCTCCGAACCGGGGCCGCGATCCTATCTTGGGAAGCTGGAACAGGGTTCCGAGCGGCCAGGAGCAGGCGTTCAAACTCCGCTGTAACCACGTCCCAGGAGAAGTGCGCCGTAACCAGCTTCAAGGCTTCCGCCGCCAGGCGCTCCCGCTCCTGCGCATCATCCAACAATTCAATGCACTGCTCGGCGAATGCCGCCGGTGTGTCGGCCAGGCGAATATTTTTCGGATGGCTTACGTCCAAGCCTTCGGCGCCGATGCTGGTCGAGACGGTCGGCGTGCCGGCAGCCATCGACTCATAGATCTTTAAGCGAGTTCCTCCACCGATGCGCAGCGGCACAACGGAAATCTTCGAACCCCACAGCCATGGCCTCACGTCGGCTACCGTTCCCGTAACCTGTATTCCTGCGTGCCGCTCCGCCAGCGCTTTTGTGGAAGCCGAAGGGGCCCTGCCGACAATCGCCAGAGTACACTCCGGCACGCGCTGGCGAATCAGCGGCAGGATTTCCCGGACAAAATATTCTACCCCATCGATATTGGGCAGCCAGTCCATCGAGCCGAGAAAGACCAGGTCGGTTTTGCGCGCTACCTCGGTCGGCCGGCGGAAATACTCGATGTCAACGCCGGTGGGTATCGCGGTCACACGAGTTACGCCGAACATGTGGCGCATCTGATCCGCATCCTGCGGCGAAACCGCGATCACCTCGGCCGCCGCACGGCACATGCGCTGCTCCCAGTGAAACATGCGATCGGCCTGCGAGCGGAAATACAACTTCCGCAAGGGATCGGGTGCATTACTGGCATGTCGCCGCCAGATCATGGTCTCTAGGTTGTGCTGAAACAGCACGCAGCGGCCGAGATTTTCAAAGTTAGGCGCGGGAGCGAGGAAGTCGCAGACCACAGCGTCGAAATCTGCGGATTTCAGGACGTTGGCGATCTGCTTTTGCATGGCCGGTGAATGATATCGGCTGAGGGACAACGGCATCGACGAGAACAGGTTTCCGACCAATTGCCCGACAAAGGCCAGCGAGCGGCGATGCGGAATCTCGCGCCGCACCGGGTAAACCCGCGTGCAGTATTCCGTAGCGCGCCGGAGGCCCTCGGGATTCTCAGCGCTGTCGTAGGAGACGTAGTGAACTTCGTGCCGGGCGTGCAGCCGTTTGACGATCTCCAGCGTTCGGATCTGACCGCCGCGGGTCGTCGGATGGAGAAAATCGCACTTGACCCACAGGATTCTCATGCGCTTTGGGCGGCGCTCGCGGAGACTTGCAGCAGGCCATCCCAAAACTGCTCCCGGCGCCCGGTTAAATACATGTCTCCCCAAACCTGCAGGTTGAGCAGCCGCCAGATGCGATCGGTCGCGTCGTACTTGCCGCTGTAATGCTTCTCCAGCAGGTCCTCGATGAATTCGGGATTCATGTAGGTAGCGAGGATCCCGTCCGGATCACCGAGATAATTCACCAGGACCTTGGCGCGATCGCGCATCAGCCAGTCGCGAATGGGAGTAGGGAAGCCGAATTTCTCGCGATAGATGATGCTCTCCGGCAGAAGGTCTCCGACCGCTTTCTTCAAAATGTACTTGCCCTGTTTGCCCCGCAGCTTCATGTGTGGCGGGACGGAAGCGGCGAACTCGACGAAGACATGATCGAGGAAGGGCACTCGGCTTTCAATCGAAGTCGCCATGCTCATCTGGTCCTGCTTCATCAGCAGTTCGACCAGATACGTTTTCTGATCTGCATAGAGCAAACGGCTGAGCGTCGGTGAGCGCTTCACCGCGTTCCAATACTTCAAGAAGAAAGCATAAGGATTAGCATCGTAGCCCCCCGCGAGAAGCTGCTTTACCTCTCGGCCGTCGAAAGCGCAGTAGAAGTTATCGAGATAAAGCGATTCGATGTTGGCATCTCTGCCCAGCACCGTGTGCCCAAGCTTTCGACGCACCGACGCCGACAACATGGGGCGGTTGGTGACGAGGTCGCGAATGCCGCCGCGAACAATGCCGGGAACGCCGCGGTAAGCGTTCATCCAGCGCTGATTGAGCTGGTAGAAGCGATAGCGGGCGTAACCGCCGAACAGTTCGTCACTGCCCTCTCCGGTGAGAACGACCTTCACCTGCTCTGCCGCCAGCTTCGCAACGAAGTACAGCGAAACGCTCGACGGCCAGCTGATCGGCTCGTCTTCGTGCCAGACCAGCTTTGGCAGGGCATTGAAGAAGTCGTCCATCGAGATGACGACGTCGTGATGCTCGGTCCCGATGCGCTCGGCCACCTGGCGCGCGTAGGCGAGTTCGCTGAAAGGGGCTTCGTCGTAGCCCACCGCAAACGTCTTCACCGGTCCTGACGTGCTGCGCTTGATGATCGCGGCGATGGCGCTGGAGTCGACACCACCACTCAGGAACATGCCCAGCGGCACATCGCTCATCAACCGGGTGCGCACCGCATCTTCCAGTCGCGCACGGCATTCCGCAATCCACTGCTCATCGCTGCGCTGTTCGAACTCGGTTGGGCAAGGCGGATCCCAGAACTGCTTGATCTCTATGGAAGGATTCTTACCGCAGTGCAGGGTGAGCGTGTGCCCTGGCATAAGCTTGCGGATGCCGGCGAACAGGGTCTCTTCGCCGCTGTTATAGCCGAATGCCAGATACTCAGGTAGAAGCTGCTCGTTGGCGTGCGCCGAGATGTCCGGATGTTCCAGCAGAGACTTGATCTCCGACGCGAAGGCAAAGAGCCGCCCGTTCCAGAAGTAATACAGCGGCTTGATGCCCAGTCGATCGCGCGCGCAAAAGAGACGCTGGTTGGTCTGGTCCCAAATCGCGAACGCGAACATGCCGCGAAAGCGCTTGACGCACTGATCTCCGTATTGCTCGTAAGCGTGCAGGACGGTTTCGGTATCGCAGCGGCTGTGATAGCGATGGCCGGCGCGTTCCAGCTCCGGCCGCAAATCGGCGTGGTTGAAGATCTCGCCGTTGTAGGTGATCCACAGCGAGCCGTCCTCGTTGGTCATCGGCTGGGAGCCGGTAGCGAGGTCGATGATGCTCAGCCGGCGGTGGCCGAAGGCGACGCCGTCAGCCTCGTAATAACCGTCGCCGTCGGGCCCGCGGTGCGCGATGATATCGGTCATCGCCCGGATGGCGCGCGCTTCCGCGCCGCTACCGTCCGCGATCACCGATCCCGCGATGCCGCACATGTCAGTAGAGGCGACCGCTCCAGGCCGGTTCGTACTCGGGCTCCGGCAAAGCCGGTGGAATCGCTTCCTCCGGCCGCGGCGCGCTCTTGAGGGGCTTCTGACGTTGCGCAATGAAGCTGAGAGCCGTAATGAGACCGGCCACGATGGGAATGTTCACGTCGTAGGCAAAGCTCTCGAAGAATGCCACCACGGCCATGACAAGGAAGGCGGCCTGCAACACTTTGGCCATCAGCCGAACATCCTTGGAGACGTACCTCTTGCGCATGATAGATGACAGCACCCTCCAGCACTGCACAAGAAATATCAAATAAATCAGCAGGCCAGGGATGCCCACTTCACAGGACAGCTCGGTGTAGCTGTTGTGGGTGACGTGCCAGAGTCCGCCCGCTTTTCCTCGCTTGATCGCCAGGTCATTCTGGGCCACCTGAAAATTGCCCGGGCCGACACCAAACAGCGGATACACGACCGTCAGATAGAGGCTGTCCTTGAGGAGTTGGAGTCGCGTTTCGCTGGAACCGGCGGCATCTACCTGGGCCTCCGACAACTGCGTGACATGTTTGCCGAATAGCGTGCTGTAGCGCTCGAGGAGTTCCTTCGGCATCGTCACGATGATGACCGCCATCAAGGCCGGCACCACAATGAGCAGCTTGATCCGGTTGGCTCCCGACGACTTGATGAAAGCGTACAGGATGAGCATAGCGGCGCCGACCATAAGCGCTCGAGAGCCCGTCTTTTGCAGAGCCATCAGCACAGGAACGGCAAGCGCTGCGGCCACAACCTTCCGGAATACGTTCCCGTCCATGTAGAGATACGCCAGGAAGATCAGTCCTACGAGCAACGTCCAGGCCAGATCGTTCGAGTTGGCGTAACGTCCGTTCGGCAAATACAGCCGGCCGTCTTCGGTGTAAGCGTGGGCCGCCAGCGAGAGAAGCGCCAAAATGCCCACGGAATAAGCGATGGTGTGAAAGACCTTCCTGGCCTCCTGAGGAGTCGAAACCAGTCCGGCCACCAGCACATAGGCCAGAAATGACTTGGACCAGTAATCAGTGAAGGTCTGAATACTACCTCCACGCCAGATCGCCATCGGTATGCAGATCATGAACCAGATGGTGAACGCGGTTAGAACCTTACCGATTGGGCTCTGCACGACCCGCATGAACTTGCCGGTGACGGCGACCGCAAGCAGTCCCATAACTCCCACGAACAAGACCGGCCGTGTCGAGCGCAGGAACCCAACCAGTTCAGGCGCCCCCGTAAAGACGAAGGCGAGAAAAACCAACAGAATGGGGAAGATGATTCCGAGGACGGGATCGGGGCGTCGTTGCTCTTCTTGCTGGACAGACTTTTGTCGCCGCTGGACAGACTTCACAGGTTCGCTCCAGGAAATGGGTACAATATTTGGCCTTCGACTGGCGCCATTGCGGCAGGGGAGCCGCTACCATCTGCTCAAGTGGGTGTAGTTTATCATGGTTATTCTCAAAAGCATGCGGACAAAGCAAGGGTTTTCGAGACGGGCGTACAGGCCAGGTCCGGCGCAGCCTTTGATGTTCAAAGTGGAACGAGCATACCTTGAACCACCCGTGATGTACCGCTTCTAATGACGCAAATCGCCTATCTCTTAAGCGAGTACCCAACCCTCGGCCATACCTATCTCCTGCGCGAGGTGCGCGAACTCCGGAAACTTGGCTGGAGCATTCAAACCGTGTCGATCCGCAAACCTGCAAGCCGGAAACTCTCCCCGGTGGAGCGGGAGGAATGGGATTCTACCTGGTACATCCTGGGTAGCACTGCTTTTGAGTTCCTCTGGGCTCATCTGGTTATGTTCGTGACGCGCCCCGTGCGCTACCTTCGCGGCTTACGGACGGCTTGGGGCTTTGGACGATGCGGGTTTAGCGCGAAAGCGCGCTCGATGGCCTATTTCCTCGAAGCCGTATCGGCCGGCTATCGCTTACGCCGGGCGCACATCGACCACGTCCACTCCGTCTACACCAGCACCGTTGCGCTGATTATGAGCCGGGTCTTCGACATACGGCTGTCAATGACAATCCACGGTCCCTCCGAATTCTTCGATCCCGAAGGATTTCGCATTCGCGAGAAGGTTGAGGCCGCCGGGTTGGTAACCGGCATCAGCTACTTCTGCAAGAGCCAGATCATGCTTTGGACATCGCGATCGGATTGGCACAAGATCGAAGTCGTGCCGCTCGGCATTGATATCAGCGGCTGGCAGCCAGCGCCGATTCGCGAGCGGCCGGCGCCCTTTGAGCTGATTTCCGTCGGCAGGCTCGCCGACATCAAAGGCTATCCGCTCTTGCTGGAAGCGGTCGCGCTTCTGGTTGCGGAGGGAAGGGAGGTTCGGCTGCGCCTGGTCGGCGACGGGCCGGATAGTCCGCAGCTGCGGCAGCAAGCGCAACAACTCGGTATCGCGGACAGAGTCGTATTCGCAGGCTGGCAAAGCCAGGCCGAATTGCGCGAACTCTATGGGAAGAGCGATGTGTGCGTGCTTTCCAGCTTCTCTGAGGGCGTTCCGGTGGTTCTGATGGAAGCCATGGCTACGGGCGTGCCTTGCGTTGCGCCGCGCATAGCCGGAATTCCGGAGTTGATCCGGGATGGTCTCGAAGGGTTGTTGGTAACGCCGGCCAATGTCGTTGAGTTGGCCTCCGCGATAAGGACCATCATGGATCAACCTGAGTTACGCCGGCGAATGTCAGCGTTGGGCCGGGAGCGAGTCGCGGAACAGTACGATCTCGGCAAGAATGTTCTGAAGATGTCGGAATTGCTCAAACGGATGACGCAACAGAATGCCTCGTAATCCTTCCCTTCGAGTTGAGTACGGACTCGTAAATTTCCTGCATCGAGTCGCCCGCCTTGGCGAAAGTAAACCGGCTGCCGATCTTCGCCGCGGCAGCCGACGCCAACCGCCTGCGCCTGGGTTCGTCGGCTAACAAAGCCCGCAGCTTTCCTGCCAGGTCGTCGACAGCATCGACTTGAAACAGCAGCCCGGTGCCCTCCTCTTCGATCAGTTCCGGATTGCCCCCAACGTCGGTTGCCACCGGGCAGCATCCACAGGCCATGGCCTCCATCAGTGCATTGGAAAGTGCCTCCGAGCGCGATGGCAGAACGAAGATGTCGATACTGCTGAGCCACCGCGCAACATCCTGGGTAGCAGGCTCGAAATGGAAGTTCTTCACGCCGAGCTCGGCGCATAAGGTCCGCAGCCTGCCCTCTTCCGGACCACTGCCCACAATAACCAACGCGGCGTCAGGGTTGCGCAGCATAGCGAAGGCGCGGATCAGCGTATCCACGCCCTTTTCCGGACGCAGGGCACAAACGGTGCCAATCGCCACTTTGCCAGGAAAAGGAGAAGCAACCGTTCTTCGCGTGTACTGTTCGGTATCGATGCCGTTGTAGCAAAGACGGACCTTGCGCGGGGCGACGCCCTCATCCTCGACCAGGTAACGTCTCATGTACTCACAATTGACCACGACTGCGTCGACCATGCGGTCGGTGATGCGGAGCAGCCTCTTAAGGCGCTGCGTGGTGAGGTCGCGATCTCCGCGCTGGCTGGAGATTACGGCCGGGCTTCCGGCGAGCCTGGCTATGGGCACGGCAAAGACATTCATGGGCGCGTCGAAGCTGTGAACGATCTGGATCTTGTGCTGGCGAATATAGCGAATCAGCTGCGAGGCGCCGGTGAAGACAGCCGGCGACTTGAAGGAATAGACCGGCAGATGCAGGATGGGCACTCCGGCCGCTTCCAGCTCCGCTCGCCGCAAGCCGCCGGGACGAAAGCAGCCGGCGTGCGGGACAAAACGTTCGCGGTCGAGGAAGCGCGCGGTCTCGACCAATTGCCGTTCGGTGCCGCCGATGCCGAGCTCGCGCACCATAAGCAGCACCGGGATTTGTCCTGCGCCTGCAACCATCCTCATCGTCTTCGCGGATCCGCTTCCGCAGTGCGTCACTGTACGCAAGGCCAGTTTCGTACAGTTGCTGCATCTGTTCCGAATTGCGCCTTCAAGCCAGTAGCTCCGCGCCGCCCCGCAGTCTTACGGTGGGTTTTGCGGAGGCAGCCGATTTGGCTGAGCAATACGCCCAAGCAAAATATCGGACGCGCATCGCGTCATTGCGCTGCCCATCTGCTTCTCATCGGGCCGGCGGAGTCTCAGCCGGTCCGAAGCGATGGGTCACCCAGCGATCCTGCCATCGGAGAATGCGGGGTCGCGTCATCACCTTATCCAACTGGGCATTCAATGAGCAAGTTAGACCAGGCGCATCCCTCGCGCAGGTTTTTTCCAGGCAAGTTTCCCACCGGCAAGCGACTGAGCGAACGCGGCACGAAATTCTGACGCTCGAAATCATTCCTGAATGCGAAGGAGTTGTATGCGAAAGTTTACCATTGCGGCACTTATTCTTTTGGCGTCCCTGGCCCCCTGCTTCGTTCAGCCGGCCCACGGCAGCGCTCCTTTAACTATCGTCACTTCATCGCTTCCGCCGGCAACGGCCAACACGCCCTATTCCGCTCCAGTGCAGGCGACCGGGGGAACTCCGCCTTACAAGTGGTCGGTATCGAATGCAAGTCTGAAGAGCGGCCTGCCCGCCGGAATAGGTCTCAAATTGGGGGCGAGCCCGGGCTCTACGGCATTGGGGGGCACAACTGCACAGCAGGGAGCGTTCCCGTTCCTGCTGATCGTGACCGACAACGCCCATCAAGTTGTGCAAAAGCTGCTGACCCTGACGGTGCAGCCGCAACAGCGTCCCGCGTTCACATTGGCTGTTTCGCCGGGCTCGCTGACCTTGCCTCAGGGCAATCAGGGTTCTGCCACAGCGACGACCTCGATTAGCGGCGGATTCAACAGTCCCATTGCGCTGTCGGCTTCCGGGCTGCCCGCGGGCACGAGCGTGAGTTTCAGTCCCAATCCGATTCCCGCACCGGGTTCGGGCCGTTCAACGTTGTCGATCAGCGTCGGGAGCAGCACCCCGCCCGGGTCCTATGCGATCGCTATAACTGGCACTGGCGGTGGGCTCCACCAATCCACCACTTTGAACTTGACCGTGCAAGCGCGACAGCAAGGCAGCTTTATGGTCTCAGTGTCGCCCTTAGCGCTGAGCTTGCAGCAGGGGAATCAGAGTTCTGCCAAAGTTGCCACGGCCATAAGCGGCGGATTCAACAGTTCCATCGCCTTATCGGCTTCCGGGTTGCCCACAGGCGCGAGCGTGAGTTTCAATCCCAACACGATTCCCGCGCCGGGCGCAGGCAATTCGACCGTGGCGATCAGCGTTGGCAGCACAACTCCTGCCGGTTCCTATCCGATCGTCATAACCGGCACTGGCGGCGGGGTTCACCAATCCACAACTTTGAACTTGACCGTGCAGGCGCAACAGCAAGGCAATTTCACGTTGTCGGTGTCGCCCCTGGCGCTCACGCTACCGCAAGGCAACCAGGGTTCCGCCAGGGTCACGACGGCGATTAGCGGCGGATTCAACAGTTCCATTGCCCTGTCGGCTTCCGGGCTGCCCGCAGGCACGACCGTGAATTTCAGTCCCAATCCAATTCCTGCGCCGGGAGCGGGCAATTCGACGACGTCAATCAACGTTGGAAGCAATACTCCGGCCGGCTCCTATCCCATCACGATAACCGGCAACGGTGGCGGGGTGCACCAATCGGCGACTTTGACGTTGACGGTGACAGCAGCGCCCGGCTCCGGCGGCCAGCCGCTGCCCGCTCCACCAGCGACTTATATCGATACAACATGGAATCCGCCTACTGGTCGCACGTGGAATGCTCACAGCGCGGCCGACCTCCAGAATGACCTGAATGCTGCCTCGCCGGGCGACATCATCGTCCTGGACGCGGGCGCGACCTACAACGGCAACTTCACGCTTCCGGTGAAAACCAATCCGTCCGGTCAGTGGATTTACATCGAGACTTCGGCAGTCAACAGCCTTCCTCTGCCTGGCACGCGCGTGTCCCCGGCCGATGCGGTGGATATGCCGAAGATCGTCACGCCCAACACGGACGCGGCATTCTACATTGCGGCGGCTGCCAACCACTACCGCCTGGTAGGACTGGAAGTCTATTCAGTCTCCACCCAGGGCAGCAACCAATCTCTTAATCCACCGAGCAACAACTTTACCTGGAGCCTGATTTACGGGCCCTACCAGCTCGGCGTTCAGGTTCCTGACTCGATCACGATTGACCGCTGCTACATCCACGGCTCCGACACGCAGGATGTGGGGCAGGGGATCCAGCTTAACTTCACCAATGGCGCGGTAATTGACAGCTACATCTCCGACATCCACGAATCGACGTTCGATTCGCAAGCCATTCTCGCGTTTTGGACGCCGGGGCCGCTGAAGATCGTTAACAACTATCTATCCTCGGGCGGCGAGAACATGATGTTTGGCGGGGCCGGAGATTACTACGACCCGTATGTCCCCTCTGACATCGAGATTCGCCGCAACACCTTCGAGAACCCGGTGCGTTGGGAAATTTGCGGCGCGCACGGGACAGTCCCGAATGGTATCAAGGACGCAAACGGACACACCTGCACGGTCAACAACCAGTGGATCGTTAAGAATAATCTTGAATTCAAGAACGCTCGCCGCGTCATCGCAACCGGCAACCAGATGAACAACTCGTGGATGTCGGCGCAGACTGGCTATTCAACCCTGTTTACGATTCGCACCAGCCAGAGCGGAAACAACGCGGTAGTCGATGACATCGCGTTCGAAAGCAACGTGATCACCGGCACCGACTCAGGGTTCGCCGCGATTGAGCAAGATAACCTTTGCAGCGCTCAGTACGGGTATCCGAACTGTGCCAACCCCGGTGAAAGCAAGCGTGTCTGGGTTCACAACAATCTTGTGTTGCTGAAGAACAATCCAGATACCTATCAGCATATCGGTATCAAGGTGGATGGAGGAGACCCTACGCATCCCGGCCTGACTGATTATCTGTTTGAGAACAACACGATCAAGATGCAGGACAACTCGGCGTTGTGGTCAGCAGTGTACTTCTCGCTGCCGCAGCCTGAACAGTGGGGATGCACCCCGCCGCCGGGCTTCGCGGTGACCACGAACTTGTGGTTCCTGAACAACGTATTCACTAACCAACCGGACGGTGATTGTGGTTTGGTCGGCGCAAACGGGGTGGCGGGCCTGAGCGCCTACATGGGCATACCAGCGCCGCTCAACCCTCGCTTTTTCGGCAATGTGTTGTTCGCGCCGTCCCGCGTTTACAGCTTCCCGCCGGACAATGACGCGACCACAGTTCCCTTCACTTACGTCAATCAGGGCTCCGGCGATTATCAGCTCCAAACGCCGGACTGGACCGACACCACGGACGGCAAGGTCGCCGGCATCGATTGGAGTGCATTGCAGTCGGCATTGAACCCATAACCGATTGATAGCAAACAAGAGCGCCCGATATCTGTTGCGATCAGATGTCGGGCGTTTTCTTTTGCGGCGAAGCCGTGTAACCTCGCAACCAGAATGTCGCTGAAGAATCCGATGATCAAGTCACTCCTTGCTGCTGCTTTCTGTGTAATCCTCCAGCCGTTGTTGATCACTGCTCAGCAGATGCAGTCTCCGGCGGCGCAGCCTCCCGTGCCGCAGCCGCCCAAGGCGTTCATCGATACCACATATCACCGGCCGAGTGGCCGCGAGATCAAACTGCACGATGGCGATGACTTGCAATCGGCGATCAATGAAGCGCAGCCCGGCGATACGATCCTGCTCGATCCGGGAGCTACGTTTACCGGTAACTTCATGGTCCCGCCCAAAGCCGGCGATGGCTGGATTTACGTGGAAACCGCCGGCATCGACAGCGTGGCACAGGCCGGACAGCGAATCCCCATTGCGGCGGCCAGTCGCTTAGGGAAGATCGAGACGCCCAACGCGCTGCCGGCGATATGGCTCCTGCCGGGCGCTTCCAACTACCGCTTCACCGGGTTGGAGATTACCCCCGAGGCTGGAGGGCCGAGGGCGTATCAGCTGGTCAACATCGACTACCTCGCCTCGCAGGTGGAAGCGCAGTTTCACGATTGGGCGAAGAAGCTGGCGCCCGGCCTGTTCAAAGGCGACGCATTCCCCAAGAACATTGTGATCGATCGCTGTTTCATCCACGGATCCGACAGTCAGGACGTTCGGCAGGCCGTGGTGGCTAACGGCGTCGGCGTTGCCGTGATCGACAGCTATATCTCCGACATTCACGATGCGACACTGGATTCACAGGGAGTTCTCGCCTATCGAACTCCCGGCCCGCTGAAGATCGTCAACAACTTTATCTCCGCGACGACCGAGAACATTCTCTTCGGCGGCGCGGGAGGTTCAGCCAACCCGTATGTTCCGGCCGATATCGAGATTCGCGGCAATTGGCTCTACAAGCCACTCTCGTGGATTCCGCTCACCACCGGCGGACATGGTAAGTGGTCGGTGAAGAATCAACTTGAGTTCAAGAGCGGGCAGCGTGCGGTGGTCACCGGCAATATTTTGGAGAACGACTGGCAGAGTGCGCAGAACGGCACCTCGGTATTGCTGACGCCGCGCGTGGCTCAGGACCAGGGTGGCCCGAACACGGTGGTCGACGATATCGATATCGAAAACAACGTCATCAAGAACGTCAACGCAGGATTCGCGATCACCGAATTTGACGACAACGTGAAGGACGGCACGTGGCACGCAGAAACCCGGCGCATCAAGATCGCGAACAATCTCGTCCTGCTGCGGGACGAACGCGACCCGGGTGGCGGCCGGCCTACCGGCTTCGCGCTGGGTCCGCTTGTTCAGGACGTTCTCTTCCAGCACAATACGGTCCAGAAGATCAGCAAGCCGCCTTGCTCAACATCGTTCTATTTCAACAGCGACCAGGCGTGGAGGTGGCCGCCGCCGCACTCCTATACGCAGAATATCTGGATACTCGACAACGTGCTTTGCAAGGCGCCTACCGGCGACTGGGGCGGTCAGGGCATGGAGGGACTGACGAACTACATGGGAGCCCCGCGCCCGCTTGAGCCGCGGTTTAGCGGGAATGTGATGGGCGACTCGAATGGATCATTTCCCAAGACGAACACAGTATCCAAGATCACGTATGTCGATCCTGCCGCCGGTAATTTCGAGCTGGCTTCGCCGAAGTGGACGCAGACGACCGACGGGAAGCCGGCGGGAATCGATTCGGCAAGCTTGGTGGCGGCGACGGGGTCCGATGCGGCGGGGAAGGTTGCGGGAACTGGCGGCGGGAACGGAAAGTAGTTCACCACGGAGCGCACGGAGAAGTCAAAGCTATCGTGAGTGATTTTTCTTTCCCGTCTCCGTGCTCTCCGTGGGCTCCGGGTGAATCGCCGTTCACCCGACGAGGGATTTATCTTTTTTGCTTTGTTCGGCGCCTAGCGATCCTGTGCGAAGGTTGCGCTCAATCGCTTCCTCAATCTGATTCGTAATGGCAGCCACGCGGGGAACCTCGGTAATCGTTTGATGATCGCCCTGGACCTCGTGAATTTCGATGTGCGCGGCGAAGGGCCCCCATCCCAGCGCATCTTCACGGTAGGGTTCGACGATGCGATCCGAAGCTTTGAACAGCAGAACGTCTCCTGGATAGTGTCGCGGCACATATGTTGCCGCCGCATTCATGCTGGCATCGATTACGCGGTTGAGCGCGTCTTTCATGAATCCAGCTTCTTCGCCGACCGGGTTCAGGATTCCGGCGCGCGGCATTTGATTGCGGCCCTTTCCCTTTGCGACGGACAGCATGTCAGCCAGGTAGTGGCGCACCGCGTTCATTCTTCCCGCAATGTAGCCGCCGCGCTCTTTCCAGGGGACACTCTTCATGCCATGAAGATGATGGCGGATGCGGCGGCCGAAGAAGCGTGCGTTCTCCCACAGCATTCGCGGCTTGGATAATGTTCTTCCGTAAGCGAAGTTGTAGGTATCGATGAGCGCCAGCAGGCCGACCTCTTCGCCCTGGGCGCGCAGCATCTGCGCCATCTCGAAGGCGATCAAGCCGCCAAAGCATGTTCCGCCCAGGCAATATGGCCCGTGCGGTTGCACCTTGCGAATCTGATCGAGGTTGAAAACCGCGGCTTCTTCGACGGTCGGGAATGGCTCGCTTCCATCCAGGCCTTTCGCCTGCAGGCAATAGAACGGCTGGGCGTCTGACATTGTGGTAGCGAAGCCGCGCAAGCTGATGACGTTGCCGCCCGCCCCGGGAATACAAAAGAACGGCGGACGAATTCCTGACTTACGATAGGGCACCAGATAATCGGTGGTGACCCGCTTGCCCGATTGCAGGATCGCAGCGAACTCTGACACTGTGGGAGCCTGGAGAAATGCCGCAATCGTCATCTGCTGATACGGCCACTTCTCCAGAATGCGCGCCAGCAGACGCACCGCCAGCAGGGAATGGCCGCCCAACTCGAAAAAATTGTCGTGAACGCCCACGCGCGGAAGGTTCAACAGCTCAGCCCACATCTGGCACAACGTCTCTTCAGTCGCGGTACGCGGCGGGACGTAGCCTTCGTCGCGCGCCGAAGCGTCCTGCGCAGGAGCGGGAAGAGCGCGGCGGTCCACCTTCTTGTTCGGCGTGAGGGGAAATGCGTCCATCACGACGAAGTCCGACGGCACCATGTAGTCCGGCAATACCTCGCGCAGATGTTGCCGCGCTGTGGCGGCATCGAACTCGGCGCCCGCCGCGGCGATGACGTACGCCACGATTCGCTTGTCGCCCGGAGGGTCTTCGCGGACGACAACCACGTTGCTGGCAACGTCGGGCCGCTGCGCCAGGACGGATTCGATCTCGCCCAATTCGATGCGGAAGCCGCGAACCTTGACCTGAAAGTCGACGCGTCCCAGACATTCGATTCGACCGTCGGGATAGTAGCGGGCGAGGTCGCCTGTCCTGTATAGCCGCGCTCCAGGCTTACCGGAGAGCGAATCGGGAATGAACTTTTCCGCTGTGAGCTCGGGCCGGTTGTGATAACCGCGAGCCACACCATCGCCGCCGATCAACAGCTCGCCGCTGACGCCGACCGGCACCGCCTGCCCCAGCTTGTCGACGACGAAGACATCGGTATTGGCGATGGGGCGGCCGATAAGAATGGGCGCTGATGCGTCGGTGATTTTTTCCACCAGCGACCAGATCGTGG
>JBARGS010000060.1:0-6524 GCA_049798495.1 Candidatus Korobacteraceae bacterium
ATCTGGTGAATCACGGCATCCTGCCCGACATGTGCATTCTGGGCGAACCCACCGACATGCAGCTTGTGCTGGAACATGCCGGATCGATGTGGGTGCGCTTCGGCCTGACCGGCAACTATGTACATTCTGCATTCGCGCCGGGCAAGGAGGATCAGAACGCCATCCGCCGCATGTACGACGTTGTGGGAGACGTGATGCGCTGGATTCCCGAGTGGCAGCAGCAAACGCAATGGGCGGGGCGTCCGGGTTTCGTCAATATCGGCTGCCTGCAGGCCGGACATCCCTGGCGCGCCAGCCGCACTCCGGAGCGGGCAGACCTATTCCTCGACGTGCGCGTGCCTCCCACTATCAGCATGACGGACGCGCGAAAGGCCGCCAAAAAACTATATCTCACAATGAGGGACAAGCATCCCGAGTTCGGTCTGGAGTTCGAGACTTATGTGTCGGTCCCAGGCGCAACCATCGACGAGAATCATCCCATGGTGGGCGCCATCGAACGCAATCACCAGCGCATAATCGGCAAACCGCCGGTACGCGATACCGTGTTGTGGTGCTCGGATGCTTCGGTGCTGTCGCGCTTCGGGTGTCCGACGGTAAACTATGGCCCATCGAGCGGCCCGCGCGATCATGAAGGCGAGAAGGTCGCGATCAAGACGCTGGTGGATATCACGAAGGTATACGCGCTGACCGCGGCGGAGATTTGTGGGTGAGAAGAGGGCAGCCTAAAGATGTGGGCGCCAACACAATACTTGGGTGCCCCGTTCTACGCCTTCTTTTGGCGTAGGGCGGGGCAGTTCCCGCCCGCGAGAAGAACGTTGGCCTCGCCCTAGGCCAACAGAGGGCCTAGAACGGGGCACCCGAAACAATACTCGGCAGCAGGAAAACCCATTTGCCATCACAACCCGAAATCGACCGCCGCTACACCAACATCCGCGCCGCCATGCGCGAGCAATCCGTCGACGCGCTCATCGTCTGCGGCAATCAATATGCTGGCTTCGAAGGCGCTGTCTTCTACACCTCCGGTTTCGAGATCGTGCATCGCTACGTATACGTGCTCATTCCTCTCACCGGCGACCCAGTGCTGGTCTTCCCTCAGGAGGCCCGCTGGATCGGCGACAAGAAGAAGCCCTTTGTTCAGGAAAAAGTCTGGGCCGAAATTCCCGGCCGCTGGCTGCGCGAGCGCGCGCTAGACGCCAGCTGGCGGCGCGTCGGTGTCTATGGCCTTGATTACGTCATGGCGGTGCGGGACTACCGCGAGCTGCAACAACGCCCATTCGAACTCGTGCCCTTTGACTTCCACTTCGACATGGCGCGCGCCGTTAAGAGCGAAGAAGAACTCGGCGAAATTCGCGATTCGATGGATATCATTCACCAGGGCTTTTGGGCGCTGCTCAACGGCTTTGAGGTGGGAAAAACCGAAGCGGAGATCATGGCTTCGGCGGTCGAAGTCTTCTTCGCGCGCGGCGCCGGTCCGCGCATGATGAACATCGTGCTCTCCGGCGAGAACGGCGAGGCGGAAGCGCACTTCAAGGTTCCCGGACATCGCCGCGTCGGCCCACGCGACCTCATGCTCTACTCGTTGGAGATCGCCGGCGCGGGTGGCTACTGGGTCGAGTTCTCTCGTGCGCTCATCGAAGGCGCGCCGAGCAAGCGCACACAGCAGATGGCCGATGTCTATCCCGAAGCAATGGAGGCGGCGCGCAAAACAATGCGCGAAGGTGTCCTGGCTTGCGACGTCCACAAGGTCGTTGCCGAAACCTTTGCGCGCCAGGGTTTTGCCCTTGGCCACCTCTCCGGTCACTCCATCGGCACCACCATGATCGAGCATCCGGCAATCGGCGCCAAGAGCCAGATCATGTTAAAGGAAAATATGATACTTTCTCTTCACCCCCAAGTTATTGATCAGGATGGCAAGGTATGCCTTTACACACAGGACACCTTCCGGGTGGGCCTGACCGAAGCCGAAAACCTGAGCAGCATTCCCTGGAAGTTCTACTCCAAAGCGGATGCGCGAGTGGCTAGCGCCCCGGCAGCATCCGATCGATGGATTGATGCATGAAGAAGGTTCTCATCGTAGGATGCGGGGCCATTGGCAGTCTGTTCGCGGCACATCTGGCCAACGCCGGCGAAGTCGAGGTGTATGCCTTCGACGCATCGCAGCCCCACATCGACGCCATTCACCGCCACGGCCTGCGCCTTTCCGGCGCTGCTGACATCCACGTCAGGCTCGCCGCGGCCTCTACCGATCCGGCCGAGCTCCCAGTCTGCGACTACGGCATTGTCGCGACCAAGGCAATTCACACAGCTTCAGCAATCCTGGCTGCTGCCCGCTGCTTCGATGATCGCAGCGCCGTCTGCTCGGTGCAGAACGGCGTGGGCAACGAAGAGATCATCGCCGAGCACGTGAAGTTCGTGATTCGCGGCACAACATTCCCCGCCGGACACATCGCCGAGCATGGACATGTAGGCTTCGACATCCAGGGGGACACCTGGATCGGTCCGTACGAGCCATCGAACACACCGATGTCGCGGGTCGAGGAGCTTGCCGGCTACATCACGCGCAGCGGCATGAATACCGTTGCGTTGTCCGATGCCCGCAGTGCGCAGTGGACCAAGCTGATCTTCAACGCTGCCACCAATCCGGTCGGGGCACTTACGAGATTGCATCACGGCGCGGCCACGCGCTTTCCGGCGACCGGCGAGCTGTTCGAGGCCCTCATCCAGGAAGGCGAAGCGGTTGCAAAAGCGATGGGGATCAAGCTTCATGGTGATCCCCGCGACCTGGTCGCCAAAGGAGCGAATGCTCCCGGCAAGCACAATGCCAGCATGTTGCAGGACGTGCTCGCGTCGCGCAAAACCGAAGTCGACTTTATGAACGGGGCCATCGTAAAGTGGGGCGAAAAATATGGGGTCCCGACGCCGCTGAACCAGGCGATGTGGGCGCTCATCAAAGGTCTGGAGCATTCGTGGACGGAACCATGAAGCGGCTGTCAGCTCTCAGCCGTCAGCTCTCAGCCGAAAAACGCTAACGAGTCTCGGTTTCTCGATGACTTCAAACAACGACGCAGAGCTAGGTATTTAAACTGACGGCTGACAGCTGAGAGCTGACAGCTTCTTGAAAGGCACCCATGTCCCTTCCCTTCCGCATCGGCGTCCTGCAGCTGAGCATGGAGCCGCTACAACAAACTGTTCGCATGGCGCAGGCCTGCGATCGCGCCGGGTTCGACATCTTCTGGCTGGCCGAGGCCTATCCCTGGTGGCGTAAGCACGGCATGGAAGCGCGCTCCTCCACCGCCATGACGGCCGTCATCGCCACGCAGACGAAGAACATCATCATTGGCTGGGGCATCATCTCGCCTTACACGCGCCATCCGGTGCAGATCGCCATGGAAGCACGCGTGATGCAGGACGCTGCCGGCGATGGTCGCTTTTTGCTCGGCCTCGGCGCGTCGAAGATCTTCATGAAGGAGATCGGCGAGGGGGAGAAAGGCAAAGACGTCGGCCCTGCGGTCGTGATGCGCGAGAGCATCGAGATCGTCGAGGCCGTGCTCGCCGGAGAGCCGGTCGAGTATCACGGCAAGGCCTTCGACGCCTCCGCGCCCGCGCTCAAACCAGACGCTCATGCCTCCCGCAAGCGCGTCCCAATCTACGTCGGCGCAACCGGCCCTGTTCTGCAAAAGCTCGCGGGCTCGCATTCCGACGGGCTGCTCACGGCCTCCATCACCACGCCCGACTTCCTCCGTTACGCCCGCACCAACATGGAAGAAGGCGCCCGCAAAGCGGGCAAAGATCCCGCAGCGCTCGATCTGGGCGGGGTCATCGTCGGCAGCATCAACCGCGATTCGAAGAAGGGCAAAGAAGGCGCGCGCGAGATGGCCGCCATGTATCTTGCCAACAAAGTGCAAAACATTCGCGGGTCGGCCGATGTGTTGCTGCAGAAAGCAGGCCTGACCTTTGAGGAGATCTCCCCCATCGCCGAAGCTATGGAGAGGGGCGGGCGCAAAGCCGCTGCGCAGGCCGTCACCGACGATGTGCTCAAGAAAACCTGCGCCATTGCCGGAACGCCCGACGAATGTTGCGAGCGCATCGCAGAATATCGTCAGGCCGGCTGCACCAACATTATGCTGGAGATCTGGGGCGACGACCGCGAAGAGCAGGCCAAGCTCTTCGGCGAAGCCGTGCTGCCACAGTTCAAGCTTTGAAAGGGCACAGCTTCAGCTGCGCCGTCGCAAGTCCCATTATTTGTGGTCCCGAGGAGGACCTCAGTCCGATGAGGGATCTGCATTTCGACTTTCAGCAGCCTGGTAGGCGTCCATGGCTGACGATACACATGAAACCTGGCCTCAGCCCCTGCGATAATTCCTTGCCGAATTACCCCAGCGGCTGAAGCCGACTACCGGGTGGGCACGCTGTTTGCACGCCTAAGACGGCGTGCTCCACCCATTTTGTCTACAGCAATTCTGAAAATTCCTTACTGCAACAATCCGTACTCTGCCACCTGGTTCTGCGCGCCCACAAATACCTGTCCGTCGGCGATGGTGGGAACCGTAAATTTCACCGGCAGCCCGGCTCGATCCCGGTTCGGGTTTTGCTCAGAGTTATACAGCTCCTCGCCCAGATTGGTGGCGGTATAGGCACGCAGCACGGCGTAGGTGCCGTCGCCTTGGATGACCCAGACAATGCCGTTGTTGGTGCCGTTGGAAGTGATGGACGGTGTTGGCCCGGGATAATAGAACTCCTCCGACGATTGGGAGGTAGGACTGGTGGATAGCAATTGGCTTTGCGGATTGAAGGCATACGCCTTCAAATAGTCGTTATACCCCCCGAAATAAGCGGTATTGTTCCAGAAGGCGGGCGAGCTCCATAGCCCACCAATGGCGTAGGGCAACGTCTGCACGATTTGGCTGTCGCTTCCCGATTGCCAATGCCCCATATTGTCACGGTTCACGAGATCGATGGTCCCCTCCTTGCCCACTTGGATCAGCAGGTGTGGATGGGAACCGCCCGGTTGGTCGGGGAGCAACAGGGTTCCTCCGGAGCCGAAGTCGGCATCATTGTCGTCCAGCGTCTGTTGGTCCCACGGTGTAAAGTAGTCGCTCACGGTAAATTGCATGGAGTTCGCCTGAAGGCGGAGAACGCTGTCGCCAAAATCCGTACCTCCGGAGCTGGCGCTGAAGTCTCCGTTCCCGGTGGTGCTGTAGATGGAGCCGCTGGCATCGGCAGCCGGCGCCGCACCGCTGCCCCAGAACCCTCCTTCATAGCCATTCGGCGTATCGACGTACACCCCGCTGAGGGCAAGATTGCCTTCGCTGAATGCCATCAGCCAGCCGTGGTAATTTCCCAGATCGCAGTGCGAGGCCCAACTCACAAAGACCTTCCCATTCAGCAGCATCAGGCCCGTCCGCTGCGCCTCGATCAGCGGATCGAAGGTAAGGATTCCCCCCACCGAGCCGGCACCGGTGCCGGGATAGGTGGCGGCGATCTCACGCGGCGGCACCCGCTCCACGCCGTTCAGCAAACTGAGCCCATGTATCTGCTGATGAAATGTCGTGGTATGCGTAGTCAAGTCCTGGATCTTATATTTCGCAATCAGGTACAGCGTGTTGTTCGTCGTATCGATCACGGGTGTGCCGGTAATTCCGATCTCCGGAACCAGATCGGTGCAGCTCACGTCATCACTGGAGACCGGGGTGACAAGCGTCAGCGCTGACGCGCTCCTCAGCAGGCTCGTGTGCCAAAGCTGGGCCCCGCTCCGCGTATCGAAGGCATACACCTGGTCGTGTTCGGTGGCGATAAAGACGACGTTGTGGCTTACACCGCCGATTACCAGGTTCGGCACATATAAAGGCTGGGCATAAACATAGCCCGTCACGGGAAATACATTCACTCTGCCGAAGCTTTGCTGCGAGACCGAGGCGGTAGTCAGGGAAACCTCATGGGTATTTGACCCTGAGCGATAATTGTCATTGTGAAAAGTGGTGACGGCGACCTGCGCGGCACACAGCGAGCCGCACAGGAGTAGACAGGACCACACTACGCCACGATGCATCCAGTGCATGTGAGTCAGATCTCCTTGTTTTTTTGGAAGAAGTGGCTAGTGGCAGGCGCGTGGTAAAGGATTATTGTACGAAGTCCAGCTACTTACAATAGGGTATTCTGCGTACTTAAAATTATGCGCAGCAATTGGCAAAGGCGCGCGCATCAGGCTCGCGAGGAAAATATATGTCCAACGACTCTTCCTTCGATCAAGGCGGTCGGACCGGATTCCAATCTGTCTTCGTCGGGCCCTATGGTCTTCGTGCCGGCTGGCGGGTGCTCATCTTTGTCCTCCTCGTGGTTGGTTTGTTCGGCGTCACCACTCCCTTGCAGCGTCTGTTTTTTCGCGGTCTCGCTCAGGAGTTCAGCGCGCGCAACGTGGCGGTGGGCGAGAGCTTCTCGTTTGCCTTAGTGTTTCTGGTCAGCCTCGCCTTCAGCCGATTCGAGCGTCGCCGGATCGCCGTGTCCCGCTCCGCCTCGGCCCCGGC
>JBARGS010000061.1:0-6153 GCA_049798495.1 Candidatus Korobacteraceae bacterium
CCGGAATGATGTACGACTCGCTTCACCAGAAGCTGATGACGTTGCCGGACGAAACGCTGGTGTATCCCGCGCACGGCGCCGGTTCTCTGTGTGGACGTAATATGCGCGCCGAGCGCTCCTCGACCATTGGAACCGAGCGTCTGACCAACTACGCGCTCCAGATCAAAGATCGCAATGAGTTCATTCGGCAGATGACGTCGAACTTGCCGGCGCGTCCCGACTATTTTCTCGAAGACGCGGCGATCAATCGCGCCGGAGCGGCCCCACTGGCGGAAATGCCGGCACTGAAGCCGATTTCGCCGGTGGAGCTGAAGGCGATACTCGAGAGCGGCGGGTTCGCCCTTGATGTACGTACGGCGGAGGAGTTTGCCGCGGAGCATGTGCCGGGTTCCCTCAATATCGCACTGTCAGGACAATTCGCTTCGTGGGCTGGCGCGGTGCTTGGACTCTCGTCGCAGTTTGTCCTGATTGCAGGTTCAGATGACCAGGTATCCGAAGCGCGGGTTCGTCTGGCGCGTGTAGGGATCGAGAATTCCCCGGGATATCTTGACGGCGGGGTCGAGGGTTGGAAGCGTTCCGGATTCGAGGTGGCGAGTGTGCCGCAGATGACGGTGCAGGAGCTGAATCGCCGTTTGCTGGATCGTGATTTGCAAGTGCTGGATGTTCGCCGGCAAGGTGAGTGGGACGCAGGGCGCATCGCGGAAGCGAACTGGTATCCACTCGACCGATTCAAGGCGGCGCTGCCGTCGCTGGATGAAAAAGAGACGATTGCCGTGCATTGCAAGAGCGGCTATCGCAGCATGATCGCCTGCAGCCTGCTGCAGCGCGCCGGTTACGACGTAATCAACGTGATCGGTGGCTTCGATGCCTGGGAGCAGGCGCAATTGCCGGTTTCGTCCGGCGCCGCCGTGGGCGCGTCTTAACGTTCTTCTGTGACTTTCGTCATATCGCGTAGACGATGGCTCTGTTCAGATTGCAACAGACTGCGGGGATTGCCCGCGCGATAGACAGGGGCATCGCGCCCTCTTCCTGGCGGTCGGCACTACCAAAGCAACTCGACAGGAGAGAACCGACCATGGCCGAGACCCACTGCCCGGGACAGGATCTGCGCTACTGGAAGCTGGATGACATTTACGAAATCGAATGCGTGCACTGCGGCGAGAAGATCGAGTTCTTCAAGGACGATCCGCGACGTTTATGCAAGGCCTGCGGCAAGAAGATGCTGAATCCTCGCAATGACATGTCCTGCACGCAATGGTGCAAATACGCGAAGCAGTGTCTGGAATCGCTGGGCGCCGATCCGCCGGAATTTCACTGAGGGAGATTGGCCTGGTCGGAGCGCAAACGCGCCGATGTTTCGCTCCACCTCTCCTCAGTACCCGTGCGTGCTGCCTTCTTCCAGCCGTACCTTGCCACGGAACATGCGGTACATGAAGGTGAAATACACGGCTGCCAGTGCCATGCCGATCGTCCACCACACAAAGCCCACGCTCAGGCCGTGCGCGCCGGCAGCGCTGTTGTAGATCGTGAGGTTGTATTGCGAGCCCGTGCTCGCCGGCAGAACGTTGGGATACAGAGCAAAAACCGCTCCCACCAGCATCGCGATGATATAGAGGCACGACGCCAGGAACGCACCCTTTTCATTCCGCCGCGAATGCGCGAAATACATGAATGCCAGGCTGCCGATTACGACTGCCGGCACCAAATAGCCAATCGGCCAGCGCGTGTAGTTTTCCAGAATATGCGGCACCGCATAGACCGTCGCGATCAGGCTGAAGATAGTCAACAGCACCTGTACCGGCCATAGCCATGAGGCCACTCCGCGCGCGCGGGTGTTCAGCTCGCCTTCGGTCTTGACCGCGAGATAGAGCGAGCCGTGCATGACCAGCGTGACCAGCGCGACTACGCCGCACATCACCGTGTACCAGTCCAGAATGCCGTTCTGCTGGCCGACGCGCCAGTTGGTCCACAGCGGCTCAAAGAAATAGCCGTCGGGGTTGAGCGGAACGCCGCGAACCACATTGCCTAATGCAGCGCCGAAGAAGATCGCCAGCAGAATGCTCGACACTCCGAAGATAGTGTCGAAGAAGCCCTGCCACATCGGCTCCTGAATATGGGTGCGGAATTCGATGCCGATGGCGCGCAGCATCAGCAGCCATAAAACCATCATTAGCGGCAGATAGAAGCCGCTGAACCCCGATGCGTAAAGCTGCGGAAACGCGAAGTACAGCGTGCCGCCGGCAGCCAGCAGCCAGACTTCGTTGCCATCCCATACCGGGCCGATGGCCCGAATCACGGTGCGGCGATCCTCGTCATTCCTGGCGATGAAGAGATGCAGAGCGCCTGCGCCCAGGTCGAAGCCGTCCAGCACAACGTAAATGGCGACCATTACCGCCACAATCATGAACCAGATCGTTGCCATGGCTATCGCACCTCCATCGGAGTCAGTGGGACTGCGTCGATTTGCTTTCGTAAGTCTGGAGGCGCCGTCGGCTCAGGGCCGTGCTCGATCTCGCGCCGCACCAGGAAGAGGAACAGCACCGAAAGCACGCTATACATTCCCAGGAAGCCCAGGAAGCTGAACCAGGCGTTGCCCGCCGAAACCATCTTTGAATAGCCATCCACGGTGCGCAGGAGACCATAGACAAGCCACGGTTGGCGGCCGATTTCGGCGGTCATCCATCCCGCCGTGTTGGCGATGTAGGGGAAGGGGAACATCAGCAGCAGGATCCAGAGCATCCAGCGCGTCTCATAGAGTTTTCTGCGCCACAGCAGGAACGTCGCCACCGCGCTAACCGCGATGAAGATCGTGCCCAGGCCGACCATGATGTGGTACGCGTAATAGAGCAGAGGAATGTTTTCCGGCCAGTCTTGCTTGGGGACGGAGTTCAGGCCCTGTACCTCCGCGCCCCAACTCCGCCAGGTGAGGAAGCTCAGCATCCTGGGAACAACGAGTGGGTTGTCGATCTTCTGCGCGGCTACGTCGGGCTGCCCGAGTATGACCAGCGGTGCGCCCGGCTGCGTCTCCCACAATGCTTCCATGGCAGCCAGCGTCACCGGCTGATAGCGGGCCAGCATGCGGCCCTGGGCATCGCCCGTGGGCACAACCTGGAACAGGCAAACCACCAGCGTCAGAATGACGCCCACGCGCACGAAGATGCGTCCCTGCTCGACATGCTTCCGGCTGAGCAGATAGAAGGCGCCCACGGCTGTCATCACGAAGGTTCCGGTGATCACGGCGCCGCTCATGTTATGCGCGTACTGCCACCACGCCCAGGGATTCAGCACCAGTTGCCAGAAGCTGCTGAGTTGCGCCGAGCCATCAGCAGCGCGCAAGTAGCCCACCGGATGTTGCATCCAGGCGTCCGTGGCGACGATGAAGTAGCCCGACATCCACGAGCCCAGGAACACCATCAGCGCCGCAAACCAGTGCATACCTTTGCTGAGACGCTTTTCGCCGTAGAGAAATAATCCCAGGAACGTCGATTCCAGGAAGAAGGCGAACAGTCCCTCCATCGCCAGCGTCTGCCCGATGACGCCGCCGGCAAAGCGCGAGAAGTGCGACCAGTTGGTGCCGAACTGAAATTCCATCGGAATTCCCGTCACCACGCCGATGACAAAGTTAATGCCGAAAATCTTGGCCCAGAAACGGGCGGCCTTGTCATAACGCTCGTCGCCGGTCTTGAGCGCCAGGGTTTTCAGAATCACGATCAGCGGCGCCAGTCCCATGGTCAATTGCGGGAACAGGTAGTGATAGGTCACCGTGAACGCGAAGTGCAGGCGGTGGATCAGGAGTGCGCTATCCATGCTTGGACCTCAGATAAGAAAGGGCTGTCCTAACGATGATTGGCGGCGAGCATGCCGGGCTCAGCGGCAGCGGGGGCATCATGCGTCCATGGTAGAGAGGAGCGTGCACGGGAAAATGTGATAGGTATCACGGTGGGCCGTGATTATGCAGGACCGCGCATGTTGAAAACGGGACTTGGGTGCGGCGCGTCACCGGCGTTTCGGTCTACACTAGGGAGCAATGCCTCGCATTTTTCTCGGCGGACTTTTTTCTCTGGTCCTCTTCGCCGGACCAGCGGCCGTAGTGCTGCAACATCCCATTGAGGCTAACGCGCAACAGCGCTCCCAGCGCCTGATCCTCAAGGACGGCTCGTTTCAATCCGTCGTGAAGTACGAAATGCAGGGTGATCGCGTTCACTATCTCAGCGCGGAGCGTTATGAATGGGAAGATATTCCGTCGTCGCTGATCAATTGGGATGCCACTAAGAAATATAACGACGAACTGGTCAGCGGGAAGATGCGAACCCGGACGGTGGAAACGCCGGAAGAAAAAGAGCAGCGCGAGAAAGAAGAGGCCAACTCGCCGGAGATCGCTCCCGGGCTGAATCTTCCCGGCAGCGGGGGCGTGTTTCTCTTCGACCAATTCCAGAGCAAGCCTGAGCTCGCCGAGATTGTGCAGAACGGCAGCGAGCTGAACAAGAGCCCCGAGAACAAGAAGAAGAGCGTGCTGCGTTCGGCGATCAACCCGCTGGCGAGCAGCAAGCAGGCCTTCGAGATTCAGGGACAACACGCACAGATTCAATCGCACGTGGCGCGGCCCATCATCTACATCGACATCGACGAGGGACCGCAGAGCACCGCGCCCAGCGATCGCTTCCGCCTGGTGCGGGCTGAGGTGAAGAAAGACACGCGAGTGGTGGGCAGCGTGAAGGTCGGCATGAGCGGCAAGGTCACCGAGCAGAATGTGTTCATCCCGGTTGACGTGACCAAGCTGGGGACAGGGGAATGGCTAAAGCTCGTTCCCCGTCAGGATCTGGTTGCGGGAGAATACGCCGTGGTCGAGATGCTGGACCCGCAACAGATGAATCTGTATGTTTGGGATTTCGGAATGAATCCCGGCGCGCCGGTCAATCCCAATACCTGGCAGCCGAAAAGCGGAAACTAGCTGCGAGCTTCGAGTTTCGAGCAACTAGCTTCGAGCCACGAGCGAATAGCGGGGATTCGACTAAGTTGGAAAACTTGGGAACTGCCGAGGATCGTACACTGCCGTTCCAGCACTCATCAACCAATTACAAATAAGTTGAGGCGAGCGGCTCGCAGCTCGTAGCTCTACTGCAACTCGTCCGTCCCCACAATTCCCAGTCCGGCCATGGCGATATTATCGCGGCCCGCCTGCTTTACCTGATACATCAATTCATCGGCGCGCTGCACGATGGTTTGCGGGGTGGAAGCGTCGGTCGGGTAGGTGGCGATCCCAATACTGGCGCGCAGCTTGATCGAAAAGCCGTGACCCGCCAGCCACTCTTTGGTGCGGAACATGTTCATGAGGCGACGCGCTACCAGCAGCGCGGCATCTTTTCCGGTTTGCGGCAAGAGAACGGCGAGCTCATCGCCACCGTAGCGAAATGCCGCGTCAATCAGGCGGAGGTTTTCGCGCAGCGATTGTCCGACCTGTCCCAGCAGCTTGCTGCCGATCAGGTGTCCATACTCGTCGTTCACGCGCTTGAAGTAGTCCAGGTCGAGAAAGAGCAGGCTGAACTCGTAGCCGAAGCGCTCCGAGCGATGGACCTCTTCCGACAGCACGGTAAAAAGATGACGTGCGTTGTACAGACCCGTGCAATCGTCAGTGATGCTGAGTTCCTGAATGCGATTGACGGCGCGCGCGTTCTCGATGGCGATAGCGGCGTAATCGGCCAGCGCCTGCAGCAGCATTGCGCTGGGAGTGTAGACCTTCATGTCGATGTTCACCAGCTGCATGATGCCTAGCGCCTTGCCGCCGGTTCGCACGGGTACGCACACCACGGAACAGGGTCCAGCGAAGAATTCGTCCTTACTGCTGGGATCGATTCGCTGATCTTGATTTACATCGGGTATTACCAGCGGCTCACCGTGCTCAATCACCCAGCGGGCAAGGCTTTCGCCGGTATTCAACTTCAGGGCATTGACGCTTTCGCATCCGCTGCCGACCGCAACGGTGTAATAAAGGTCTTCGCTCGTCTCGTCCAGCATCAGCAACGACCAGGTGCCCGGCTTAAAGTACGCCGCCATCTTCTCCAAAATGGTTTGCAGAATGGTGTCGAGGTCCAGCGACGACGTGAGCGCTTTGGCCACATCGTGGAACATGTTCAGCTCATACGAGTGTTGATC
>JBARGS010000062.1:0-1873 GCA_049798495.1 Candidatus Korobacteraceae bacterium
CCAACGATCCACCGTTCTGGAAGTGGTTCGTGGGCGGCAAGATCAATGCCTCGTACAACTGCGTGGACCGGCATCTCGACAAGTACAAGAACAAAGCGGCGCTCATCTTTGTTCCGGAGCCGGAATCCGAGGCGCCCGTATCCGTCACCTACCGCGAACTGTATGTGCGAGTGAATGAATTTGCGGCGCTGCTGCGCGATTTCTGTGGTCTGAAAAGCGGAGATCGCGTCACCATTCATATGCCGATGGTCCCTGAGCTGCCGATTACCATGCTGGCATGTGCCCGCCTAGGGGTGATTCACTCGGTAGTGTTCGGAGGCTTCAGCGGCGAAGCTTGCGGCCTGCGCGCCGCCGATTCAGGCAGCAAGGTTCTGATCACGATGGATGGCTACTATCGCAATGGCAAGCTGCTCGATCACAAAGCGGCCGCCGACATAGCCATAGAAACCGCCAAGCAGGCGGGTACGGTCGTGGAGAAGGCCCTGTTCTGGAGGCGTCACCAAGGCCAGAATGCGTCCGCTTCACCGTTCGTGGAAGGTCGCGATGTCTGGGTTGACGAGATCCTCCCGAACTACTCGGGTGAGATCGTGCCTCCCGTTCCGATGGATGCGGAGGCGCCGCTGTTTCTTATGTACACCAGCGGCAGCACCGGAAAGCCCAAGGGCTGTCAACATCGCACCGGCGGCTATCTCGCTTATGTGACTGGCTGTTCTAAGTACATACAGGACATTCATCCTGAAGACGTGTACTGGTGCATGGCCGACATCGGCTGGATTACCGGTCACTCGTTTATCGTTTATGGGCCTCTGGCGTTGGCCGCCACCAGCGTCATCTACGAAGGTGTTCCGACGTACCCCGACGCCGGCAGAGTATGGAGAATCGCCGAGCGCCTGGATGTCAACATCTTTCACACTTCGCCTACGGCCATTCGCATGTTGCGCAAGAGCGGTCACGATGAACCCCCCAAGTACAACTACCATTTCAAGCACATGACCACGGTGGGAGAACCCATCGAGCCGGAGGTTTGGCGCTGGTATTACGAGACCGTCGGCAAAGGCGAGGCAGTCATTGTGGACACGTGGTGGCAAACCGAAAACGGGGGATTTCTATGCACCACCAAGCCAGCGCTGGATCCCATGAAGCCGGGAAGCGCAGGCCCAGGCATGCCGGGCATCTACCCCATGATTCTCGACGAAATGGGAGAGGAAGTGCACGCCGGTTCGGGCAAGGCGGGGAACATCTGCATTCGGAATCCCTGGCCAGGGATCATGCAAACCATCTGGGGCGATCGCGACCGCTTCGTCGAGCAGTATTACAGGAAGTACTGCAAAGACCCCAACAGCAAGAGGTGGCAGGACTGGCCATATTTTGCCGCGGACGGAGCGGTGCTGGCCGTCGACGGCTATTTCCGCATCCTGGGACGCGTGGATGACGTCATCAACGTGGCTGGCCATCGGTTGGGCACCAAGGAAATCGAGTCTGCGTGCTTGACGATCCCCGAGGTAGCGGAAGCGGCGGTAGTGCCGGTTATAGACGAGATTAAAGGCCGTGTGCCCGAAGTCTATATCGTCGTGCAGCCGGATGTACTGCCGACTCAGCATCAGGAGATCCTGGAGAAGGTCAATCACGTGATTGAAACGATGATTGGCAAGATTGCCCGCCCGCGCAGGATCCTCATTGTTCCGGATATGCCGAAAACCCGATCCGGTAAGCTCATGCGCCGCGTTCTCGCAGCCGTCTCCAATAACATGAACACCGGAGATGTCACCACCTTGGCTAACCCCGACGTGGTGGAAACGGTCCGCGAAATGGTTCAGGGCAAAGACGCAGTGGCGCTGAAAGATGTACCGGAAGACCTGAAAACATTTGGAGC
>JBARGS010000063.1:0-17373 GCA_049798495.1 Candidatus Korobacteraceae bacterium
CTTATCGGGCAGTGCTTCCTTCTCGACTACTTTGAATCCCATGTGGCCGAAGAAGTCGGGGATGCGCGTGAACAGGCAGACGCAGGTCACGCTTTGGCGCTGCGCTTCTTTCATGAGCGCGTCGACCAGCACTTTGCCCGCGCCCTTCCCTTTCGACTTACGCGTTACGGTGATCGAGCGAATCTCGGCGAGGTGCATCCCGTAAAGATGCAGCGCGCCGCAGCCAACGATCTCGCCTTCGTTCTCCACCACAATAAAGTCGCGAATGTTCTCGCAGATCTCAGCCAGGGTGCGCGGCAGAAGCGTGCCATCGCCTACGTGGACGTGGATGAGCTGCTCGATGGCAAAGGCATCGGGAAGAGTTGCGCTACGTGCATGCATGGGCGACTCCTGAATAGAGAGATATTTTTTCTTTCGCCGTCTGTAAGGCCTCGTGCACACGTGCTGCCGCAGTACCTCCGGGGACGTTGTGAATGGCCAACACGTTGTCCAGTGTCAGCGCGCTGTAGAAATGCTCGGTGGCATCAATGCCGCAGAGCGCATAATCCTCTTTCGACAGTTGCTCAAGTTCGCAACCGTGCTCGACGCATAGGCGCACGGCCTTGCCGATCAGCTCGTGCGCGCGCCGAAACGGCAGTCCCTGGCGAACCAGATAGGCCGCCGCCGCCTGCGCATTCATGAAACCGCAGCTCGCGGCCTGCTGCATACGGCCATAGTTGAAGCTGACGGTCGCCATGAATCCGGTGGCCACGCGAACCATGCTGGCGACCTGCAGCGCCGCCGCGAAGACGGGCGGTTGCGTCTCCTGCATGTCCTTGTCGTAGGCCAGCGGCAGACCCTTCACGGCGATGAACAGCGCCGTCGCATCGGCGAATACTCGGCCGGCCTTGCCACGAATCAGCTCCAGCGCGTCGGGGTTCTTTTTCTGCGGCATCGCGCTGCTGCCGGTCGAGTATTCTTCCGGCAGCTTCACGAAGCCGAACTCCGTGGTCGAGAAGAGAATGAACTCCTCGGCCCAGCGGCTCAGGTGCAACGCGACCAACGAAAGCGCCTGTACGAACTCGATCGCGAAGTCGCGGTCACTGGTCGCATCCATGCTGTTCGCCGTCGGCGATGTGAATCCCAGTTCCTCCGCAATGGCTGCGCGATCCAGCGGAAGAATCGTGCCGGCCACAGCTCCCGAGCCCAGCGGGCAGATATTCACTCGCTTGCGGCAGTCCGCCAGCCGATCCAGATCTCGCAAGAACATCTCGACATAGGCCAGCAGCCAGTGCGTCATCAGCACTGGTTCGGCGCGCTGCAGATGGGTGTATGCCGGCATTGTGCTCTCGCCTGCCGCTTCCGCCTGTTTCACAAACGCGCCGGCAAACTCGATCAGCAACTGCGAGATGTCGTCGATCTGCTCGCGCACATACAGCCGCAAGTCGGTCGCGACCTGCTCGTTGCGGCTGCGTCCGGTGTGCAGCTTGTATCCAACTTCGCCGGCAATTTCGACCACGCGCGATTCCACATAGTGGTGCACGTCTTCGATGGCTGGATCGTCGGCTTCTGGCACACCTTCGCTCGCAATCTGGTCTAGAGCGGAGAGCAAGGCCGACAACTCAGCGTTGCTCAGCACGCCGGCCTTGGCCAGCGCGGACGCATGCGCCTTGCTGGCTATCACCTCGTACGGCAGCAGCAGGCGGTCGAACGGGAACGACCGCTGCCACTGCTCGAACTCGGCATCAGGCCCTTGATTGAAGCGGCCCGACCACATCTTCATTTCACTGCCTCTTTCAACGCCGGAGTTCCCTGCGAACCCTGCGCCTCTTTCTTGTCGGCTTCCGCGGTCTTGAAGGGCAGCACGCCTTGCAGCTTCTGCGCGTGGATGATGGCCCGCGAGCGCGCCGGCAGACCGAGGATGCGAATGAAGCCCTCGGCATCCTTCTGGTTGTAGCTGGCGCCCATGGTGAAGCTGGCGACGTCGGGCCGGTATAGCGAGGTCTCCGACTCGCGGCCGGCAACGTCGACGTTGCCCTTGTAGAGCCACAGCGTAACCGTACCGTTCACGTCGGCCTGCGAGCTCTCGACGAAGGCCTGGAGAGACTCGCGCAGGGGCGTGAACCACAGGCCGAAATAGACGACCTCTGCATATTTGAGCGCGATGTGCTGCTTGAAGTGCGACAGCTCGCGATCGAGGCATAACGCTTCCAACTCGCGATGTGCAGTGAGCAGCAGCGTGCCGCCGGGCGTCTCGTAGCAGCCACGCGACTTCATGCCGACGAAGCGGTTCTCCACCAGGTCGATGCGCCCGATCGCATTGCGCGCGCCGACCTCGTTCAGCACTTCGATGATGGCAACGGAATCCAGCTCGACGCCATTCACGGCGACGGGAAGCCCCTGTTTGAACTCGATCGTGACCTGCTCGACCGCATCTGGCGCATCCTGCGGAGACTTGGTCCAGGTCCAGGTCGTCGGCAGCGGTGCGTTGTTGGGATCTTCCAGCTCGCCGCCTTCGTGACTGACGTGCAGAAGATTGCGGTCGCGGCTGTGGATCTTCTCGCGGCTCTGGGCCACGGGAATTCCGTGCTGCTCGGCGTAGTCGAGGCAGTCTTCGCGCGACTGCAGCGACCATTCGCGCCACGGCACAATCACCTTCAACTCCGGCGCCAGCGCCTGATAGGCGTGCTCGAAGCGCACCTGATCGTTGCCCTTGCCGGTGCAGCCGTGGGCCACCGCAGTCGCGCCTTCGCGCAGCGCTACCTCGACCTGATACTTGGCAATGATCGGCCGAGCTAGTGAGGTTCCTAGCAGATACTTATGCTCGTAGACCGCGCCTGCCTGGATCGCCGGGAAGACGTAATCGGTCACGAACTCCTGCCGCAAGTCTTCGACGATAACCTTGCAAGCGCCCGTCGCATACGCCTTTTCGACGACGGCATCGATGTCGTCGCCCTGGCCGACATCGGCAACAAAGGCGATGACATCGTAGTCATAGTTTTCCTTCAGCCACGGGATGATGATGGAGGTGTCGAGTCCACCGGAATAAGCAAGTACTACTTTTTCACGCATTGGCGCTCCTCGGCGGGAAGCGGTGAACCCCGCCTTCCAGCAGCAAAACAAGAATAGATTTCTGAATGTGCAGGCGATTTTCCGCCTGATCGAAGACCACGGCACGAGGCGAATCGATAACCGACGCCGTAACTTCGTCGCCGCGATGCGCCGGCAGGCAGTGCATAAACACCGCGTGTCTTGCGGCGTGCGAAAACAACTTCTGATTCACCTGGAAAGGAGCGAAGAGTCGGCTGCGTTCGGCAGCTTCTTCTTCCTGGCCCATGCTGGCCCACACGTCCGTATAGACGGCGTCAGCTCCGGCGACAGCTTCCACCGGATCGTTGACGACCTGAACCCGCGCGCCCGACGCGAGCGCCAGTTCCTGAGCCGCGACCGTGATCTCGGGATTGGGCTCATAGCCGCGCGGAGTTCCTACGGAGATCGACGCACCCAGACTGGCCGCCGCCAGCATCAGCGAGTGCGCGACATTGTTTCCGTCGCCCACGTACGCAAGATGCACCCCCCGCAAATCTCCGAAATGCTCCTGCAATGTCAGCATGTCGGCCATGGCCTGGCAGGGATGTTCCAGCTCACTCAACGCATTGATCACCGGAATGGAAGCATGTTGCGCCATTGTCGTGACGGTGTCATGCGAAAACGTACGCAGTACCACACCGTCGATCCAGCGCTCCAGATTATGTGCTACATCGCTCAGGCTCTCGCGCGCGCCCAGGCGCGACTGGGTCTGGTCGACGAAAAAAGAGGCGCCGCCGAGGCTGTTAATGCCCGCCTCGAACGTCAGCCGGGTGCGCAGCGAAGGCTTCTCGAAGAACAGCACAATCTGCTTACCAGAGAGCACACCACGAAAGTCCGCCGGACGGGCCTTCATGGCCGCCGCCAGCTCAAGCGCGCAGGCCAGCTCGTCGGGCGAGAAGTCCTGGATGGAAATCAGGTCGCGACCGGTTACGCTGCGATACGCGTAAGAACTGGGGCTCGCTCCCGGTGGAATAGTCGTTGCAATCAATGTCGCACCTCCTTCTGAGTCGACAGCAGGTGAAAACAGCGAAATAAAATGTGCGGGGAAACGACGGTCTACGAATGTCGCTCTAAGGCGCGATCGAAGCGCGGACCCGGCCAGGCGCCGTGCTTGCGCTCTGTCGGGTGGAGGATGAGATGACCGAGGTTCCTCATGACGCAATCACCTCGGTACCGCACGCGATCGGATGAGTGAAGAATCCGGGTAGAACTTCAGCCTGCGCAGCGGGCAGGATGCGCACGCGGGTCACGCCCTTTCGTAGGGCGTTGGTGCAGGCCTCCAGCTTGGGCAGCATACCGCCGGTGACGGTCGCTTCGCAGACCATCGCGGCAATCGCGTCGACATCGAGCCAGCGGATGACTGAGCCGGCAGCGTCCTTCACGCCGGCAACGTCGGTAAGGTAAATCAGAGCGTCGGCATCGCAGGCCACCGCGAAGGCCGAAGCCATTTGGTCGGCGTTCACGTTGTAGTACTCGCCATCGAAGCCCAGCGCGAGGCTGGAAACAACAGGCACAACATTGGCACTCCAGAAGCGGTTAATCCACTGGGGATCAACAGCGCAGATTTCACCTACATAACCAAGGTCCGGCTGTTTCTTCCTGGTTGCGAGAACCATGCGCAGGTCACCGCCGCAGACGCCGATGGCAGGCTGGCCCGCGTCGCCAATCGCAGCTACCAGCTGCTTGTTAAGTTGGCCGGCAAGAACCATCAGGGCCACATCGCGGGTCTGCGAATCGGTGACGCGCAGTCCATTGATGAATGTAGTTTCGCAGCCGAGCTGCTTTAGCGTCCGGCTCAACGCCGCCCCGCCGCCATGCACGATCACCAGCTTGTGGCCTTCGCTGCACAGGTCCGGAATGGTCTTGGCGAACTTGCTTACCAGCTCTTTATTGTCGAGCGCAGCGCCGCCAATTTTGACCACCAGCTTCATTGCAAGCCCTCTTTCTCGTTGAAGCCGAACATGAGATTCATGTTCTGTACCGCCTGGCCGGACGCGCCCTTCAGCAGGTTGTCGATGCACGACACCAGGACCGCTCGTTTGCCATCGGGCGATAGTGAGAAACCGATGTCACAGTAATTCGTGTTCAGCGAGAACTTGATCTGCGGCAGCCGCGCCGCTCCGAAAACCCTTACCCAAGGCTTGCCGGCGTAGAAGTCGCGCAGGACTTTCTCCAGCTCCTGCTCCGTCGCCGGCTTGGCCAGCTTGACGTAGATGGTGGACAGAATGCCGCGCGGGATCGGCAGCAGGTGCGGCGTAAACTGCAGCGACCCGCCGCCAAGCCCGAGCTGCTCCAGCACTTCCCCCGTGTGCCGGTGTCCAAAAACGCTGTACGCGCAAAAATCGCCCTCTACCTCGACAAAATGCGTCTTCGCGGTGGGACTCTTCCCCGCCCCGGAGACGCCCGACTTCGAGTCGCAGATGATGCCGTGCTCCACATCCACATAACCGGCACTGATCCAAGGCGCCAACGCCAGGATGATCGATGTCGGATAGCAGCCGGGATTCGCCAGCAGGGTTGCGCCCTTGATGTGCTCGGCATGTAATTCCGGCAACCCATAGACAGCGTAGCTATCCAGCCCGCCTTGTTCTTGTGCTTCGTCAAAGCCGTACACTTTGCGATTCTCTGCCTGCTTCAGCCGCCACGCACCGCTCAGATCCACGACGCGAAAGCCCTGCGCGATGGCTTCCGGAACCAGCTCCCGCGAGAACTCATGCGGAGTGGCGAAGAACACAACGTCGACGCCAGCGTTCTTCATTGCCTGCCACGAGAAGCTCTCAAACGGAAAGCCGCCGTTGCCGGCCAGTTGCGGATACACATCGCTCAGGTCCGAGTAGCCACCGCTCTCACTGTTGCGCCGCAGCAGCATCGGCTTCCTGGCTCCCGGATGCCGGCTGAGCAGGCGCACCAGTTCGAAGCCGGAGTATCCAGTGGCGCCGAAGACTGCGGGTTGTATCGTCGCGTTCATTTCCTATGCAAAGTACCGGCGCAAGCGCTGCGCCAGCTTGACCGCGCTTCTCGAATCCGGCGTGACTGCCAGAATGGTGTCGTCGCCGCCGATGGTTCCCACAACCTCTTCCCACTCCTCGGCGTCGATTGCGGCCGAGACCGGCTGCGCGCTGCCCGCGCTCGTCTTGATCACCACCTGGTTCAGTGCCGTCTTCACGTCGTAGACAAAGGTCTGAATGAGCCGCTCAATGGAGGGCAAGTGCAGTTCCGCTTCTTCGCCTTGCGGCAGCGCATAACCCTCCGAAGTCTTAACCAGCCCGAGTTCGTGGATGTCGCGCGACAGTGTCGCCTGGGTTACCCGATGGCCCTGCCGGAACAGCCGCCGCCGCAGTTCATCCTGGCTGCCGATTTCCTCGTCCGACAGCAGATCTCGTATGGCGGCATGGCGCGACAGTTTCGACATTGGATAAATATACTACTGTATGTATATTAATACATCCCGGCATTCCGTCAAGAGGTGGGCGCAACTTTCTTGGGCTTTGCGATATCGCAGGCCGCGGGAGATACTGGCGCCCGGCGCGCTTCGATCCGCGGCAAGCCGCAACAGGCGTATTCTCATGCAAAGAAGTGCGCGTGCCTGGCGAGGATTTGTTTCCGCTCAAGCGGCGATTTTCCCGGACAACGCATCTATTGCTGCATTAAGATCCAATGAACCTGTCTCCTAACGTGACGTGGTACAAAGACGCCGTCATCTATGAAGTGCACGTGCGCGCGTTTTTCGACAGCGTGACCGACGGCATCGGCGATTTCGGCGGCCTCACTCAAAAACTGGACTACCTGGAAGACCTGGGCGTAACGGCCGTATGGCTCCTGCCCTTCTGTCCCTCGCCGTTGCGCGACGACGGCTACGACATCTCCAACTACACCGACGTTCATCCCGCGTACGGTACGCTACGCGATTTCCAGCGCTTTCTGCGTGAGGCCCACAGGCGTGGGCTGCGCGTCATCACCGAAATGGTGTTGAATCACACCTCCGATCAGCATGTATGGTTTCAACGTTCGCGCCGCGCCGCCCCCGGAAGCCGCTGGCGCAACTTCTACGTCTGGAGCGACACCCCGGAGAAGTACCGCGACGCCCGCATCATCTTCAAGGATTTCGAGACCTCAAACTGGGCGTGGGATTCCGTGGCCAAGGCGTACTACTGGCACCGCTTCTACTCGCACCAGCCTGATCTCAACTGGGACAATGCGGAGGTTCGCGAAGCCATGTTCGCCGCCCTGGATTTCTGGTTCGACATGGGCGTCGACGGGCTGCGGCTTGACGCCGTGCCATATCTATTCGAGCGCGAGGGCACCAACTGCGAGAACCTTCCAGAGACGCACGGAGCGCTGCGTGAACTGCGCAAACACGTTGACGAAAAATATCGCGATCGCATGTTGCTGGCCGAGGCCAACCAGTGGCCCGAAGACGCAGTCGCCTACTTCGGAACCGGCGATGAGTGTCACATGGCCTTCCACTTCCCAGTCATGCCGCGGCTGTTCATGTCACTGCGCATGGAAGATCGTTATCCCCTCACCGACATTCTCAAGCTGACGCCGCCGATTCCGGAGAGCTGCCAGTGGGCGATGTTCCTGCGGAACCACGACGAGCTGACGCTGGAGATGGTGACGGATGAAGAGCGCGACTACATGTATCGCACGTACGCGCGGGCCCGGGAAATGCGCATCAATCTTGGAATTCGTCGCCGCCTGGCGCCGCTACTGGAGAACGATCGCCGCAGAATCGAGTTGATGAATGCTCTGTTGTTTTCCCTGCCGGGAACCCCGGTGCTGTACTACGGCGACGAGATCGGTATGGGCGACAACATCTTCCTCGGCGATCGTAATGGCGTACGCACTCCCATGCAGTGGAGTTCGGATCGCAACGCCGGCTTCTCGCGCGCCAATCCACAGCGGTTGTACCTGCCGGTGAACATCGATCCCGAATATCACTATGAGACGGTCAACGTGGAAGCACAGCAGAACAATTCGCATTCCCTGCTGTGGTACACCAAGCGGCTCATCCAGCAACGCAAGCAGTTTCGCGCCTTCGGGCGCGGCAGCCTGCAATTTCTGTATCCCAGCAATCGCAAGGTGCTGGCCTTCCTGCGGCAGTTCGAAGACGAGCACTTGCTGGTGGTGGCGAACCTCTCGCGCTTCGCGCAATGCGTGGAGCTCGACCTGGCCAGCTTTCAGGGATCGGTGCCGGTGGAGGTGTTCGGACGGGCGAAGTTTCCCACCGTCACGGAGAATCCCTACCTGCTGTCCCTGGGGCCGCACGCCTTTTACTGGTTTCATCTGCAGCCGCGGGAGACGACGCAGGATTCGTTGAACATAAGTGCAGCGCCGCAGGAGTTGCCGGTGGTGGCGGTGGGTCCGGCGGAAGATGTCTTCTCCGAGGACACTTTACAGAAGCTGCAGCATATTATTCCGCGCGTGTTGCGCACACGTCCCTGGTTTTTGGGCCGACAGCGCTATATCACCGGCCTCTCCTTGCAAAACGTTCTTGCCCTGCCGGAAACTTCGGCTCACCTGCTGTTCCTGAACGTAGAGTATGGCGACGGCGATCCCGAGGTTTACCTGGTCCCCATTTCGGTGTCGACCGGGGACAGGTCAGAGGCCATTCTGCACGACCGTCCCGATGTCGTGTTGGCCCGTCTAGATGGCCCCGGACCGGAGACCACGGCTCTGCTTTATGGAGCTACGTTCGACCGCGATTTCGGCGATTCGTTGCTGCGGGCCATCGTGCGCCGCCGGAAAATCAAGGGCGAGGCGGGAGAGTTGATTGGCGCCCACACGCGGGCGTTTCGCCAGGCGTGGAAGGGGGTTCGTTCTCACCTGGAGCCCAGCCCGCAACAGACCGATCAATGCTTCACGGTCATCAACTACGGCGACGATTTTGTGTTGAAGCTGTACCGCAAGCTGGAAGAGGGCATCAATCCCGGACGGGAGGTGCCGGAGTTTCTCTGCGAGCAAACCCAGTTCCGGGCGGTGCCGCACGCGCTGGGCTCGCTGGATTACCGCCGTGAGTACGCTGATGTTCGCCACGAGACCACCATCGGTACGCTGAGCAGCTTCCTTCACAATGCGACCGAAGGCTGGGCGTACACCGTGGATCACCTGGGTTTGTTCTTTGAACATACGCTGGCGATTCCTCAGGATGACTCCAGGCTGCGCAATCTCATGGGGCTGGATTCGCGAGCCATGGCGACTGGCCCGACTCCGCAGATTATCGCCGAGCTACTGGGAAACTACCTGGACAGCATACGCGTACTCGCCCGGCGCACGGCAGAGCTGCACGCCGCCTTGAGCAGCCGGCCCGACATTCCCGACTTTGCCCCGGAACCGTTCACCACGTTCTACCGGCAGGGCGTTTATCACGGGATGCTGGGACAGTTAAATCGGTCGTTCGAACTGTTGCGCAGCCATGTACGGATTCTGCCCCAGACGGCACAACCGGATATTGCCGAGCTGTTGAACCGGGAAGGCGAGATCCGCAATCAACTGCTGTTGCTGCGCGACAAGCGCATGTCGGGGTACCGCATCCGCGCGCATGGCGATTATCACCTGTCGAACGTACTGTTCTCCGGCAGCGACTGGTTCATCACCAATTTCGAAGGCGATCCCACGCGCTCGTTGAGCGAGCGGCGCATCAAGCGCTCCGCCTTGCGTGACGTTGCGACGATGCTGCGATCGTTTCACTATGTCTCGCATGCCGCGCTGTTCGGCGATGTGCCCGGCATCGTCGCCAGCCGCGAAGGCCATCCCCAACTGGAGCAGTGGGCGCAGACCTGGTATCGCTGGGTGAATGCCGTCTTTTTGCAGGAATACCTGGGGGCTGCGGCCAATGCGCCATTTCTGCCGCAGAACCATGACGAATTCCAAATTCTGCTAGCCGCTTACATGACCGAGCGAGCGCTGATTGAAATCGAGTATGAACTGGAACAACGGCCGGAGTGGATTCGCATACCGATACGCGGCATTCTGGACCAGCTGAAATCTAGCTGAGACGCTTACTTGTTGGGCACCAGGCGGCCCGTTTCGTACTGGCTGAAGACAGCATTCGCGCCTTCGTGCGCGGGCGTTCCGGCGAGTAACTGCTCTTTGCGATAAACCAGATTGCTGGCGTTGTAGGTCGCGAGCTCAAAGCCGTGGCCGTGGGTAATAGCGTCCGTGGGGCAGGCCTCGACGCAATAGCCGCAGAAGATGCAGCGGTTGTAATCGATGTTGTAGACCTTGGCGTAACGCTCGGCGCCGCTGACGCGATGGGTTTCGGTATTCTCTGCGGCCTCGATGTAAATGCAGTTCGAGGGACAGGCCGCCGCGCAAAGGAAGCAGGCGACGCACTTCTCCAGGCCGTTCTCGTCGCGCTGCAGCACGTGCATGCCGCGGAAGCGGTCTTGGAACATCGCCCCGCGCGTGGGACCGGGACCATCGGGATAGTTCTCGACGATGGTCGGCTTGAACATCTCCATGAAGGTGACGCTCATGCCCTTGGCGATGGCGGCAATGTTCTTGACGATTCCCATATCACTCTCAGTATAACAATCCGTCGGCGGTGGCACTCTGCTGCGGATTGCGCATCAGCCGGCCTAAGCAGAGTTGCGTGCGGAGCGGGCCTTCAAAAGCTCGTAATGATGCTGGGCGTGACCGCCTGCAATATAAGCCAAAGCGCGAACCGTGACGCGATTGCCGTTGGCTACGCCGGCGCGCATATCGACGTCGGGCGGCAGCGATCCGAAGAGCGCGAGGGTGGCTTTGCGAACGCTCTCGAATTCCGTGAGCAGATCGTCCAAGCTGCGTGAGTTGGAGCCGCCTTCGCGGACATAGTCATCTTGCTCGAAGCCGTGCAACTCCTTCTCATCTCCACGGGCAAAGCGCAGCGCGCGATAGCTCATGACGCGCTCGGCATCGCAGATGTGTCCCAGAATTTGCTTGATGCTCCACTTGCCAGGGGCCGTAGGAGCGGCGGCATCTTCATCGGAGACGCCAACCAGCAGCTGGCGATAGTCGCCCGGCTGCTTGGCAAGGAAGGTGAGGATTGGGCCGTCGGGCACGCGAGCAATGTAGTTCGTGTAGAAGTCGGCGTATTCGGTGTTGTCGGGGCGGGAAAGCATACACACAATGTGACCATATTCGCGCACAGCAATGCAACTGAGTGGTTGCTCCAGATGCCCCGGGTCTCGCGATTTTCGAGACCCGGGAGGAAGGGTCCTTTGACAGGATTGTTGCTTGGACGGAATGTCTGCGAGAAGGGCGCAATCCCAACAACTCGCCGGATGGGTGAGCTCAACGAAATCTGCGGTCTCCCAGGTCTCGAACATCGCGAGACCTGGGGCACCGGCCTTCGCCGGGGAACCCTATCGGTCACGCACGGTCAACGGTGAGCCCCATCACCGTATCTCTCACGCGACGGTGGTATTCAGTTTATGTCTGGCCGGATGCGATCCGACGATCCGCATCCCGTCGGTCGCCCAGACACAAAGGAGGTGCCCGTGCCCATCGTCACAATATCCCGGGGCTCCTACAGTGGCGGCAAAATGCTGGCTGAGTGCGTGGCGCAGAAGCTTGGCTACCGCTGCATCGATCGTGACCAGGTTATCCAGAAAGCTACAGCATGGGGCGTATCGGAAGACGCTTTGCGGGCTGCCATCGAAAAGCCGCCTGCATTTCTCGGGCAGTCCGCCCACACGAAATACACCTACCTCGCCTTCATTCAGGCGGCGCTTAGTCAGGAGTTCCGGACCGGCAAAGGAGTCTACCACGGCCTGGCCGGCCACCTATTGTTCGGCAACGGATCTCACTTCCTGCGTGTCCGAATCATTGCTCCCATGGAATTCCGCATCAAGCAAGTGCAAGACTGGCTGGGGTGCAATCGCAAGGAAGCCATTGCCTACATCGAAAAGGTAGACCAGGATAGGCGCAGGTGGACCAAGTTTCTCTATGACGTGGATTGGACAGATGCCTCGCTTTACGACCTTGTGCTTAACCTGGAACAAATGAATTTGCAGGAAGCCTGCGAGGTGATTTGTTGCGCTTCGCAGCTGAAGTGCTTCGAGTTCACTCCCGAGTGTCAAAGAGCCGTAAACGATCTTGCCTTGGCCAGCTGTGTCAAGGCGAATCTGGCGAGGGAGCAGGCCACGGCTAACTTCGAGTTCGAGGTTGTAGCGGAAGGCGGATTGGTGTCCGTTAAGGGAGGCATACTTCATCCCAGTCAGGCCAAGGAAATCGCCGGCATCGTTCGTGCTGTGCCCGGTGTCGTTGACGTCGAACTGCGCCAGCTAGAGTTGGCTATTCATATTTGAAGTTCCAGCAGGCCAGGCGGCCATCCGCGGCGAGGCCAACCCGGTATCCCCTGCAGATTTTCTTATAAGTAAGACAATTGAAGGGATCTTACTTTACTTACTTCTCACTAAAGTAAGAAAATTATACCGAAGTACTATGAGACGCCCCTTTAGGACCAGCCGGGAGCACGGCCCATGTGCTCGAAGTCTTCGGAGGTAAGGCCGAATTCAGCGAGTACTTGCTCGTTCGGAATGCCCTTATGACTCTTCAACCATTCCTTGGAGGCCCCGACCGCGCGGATCTCTTCTTCGCTGATCGGTTCGTCTTCCATGGGAACAGGGGTGAGGGCGCGGGCCACTGGATTGGTCATCACTTCGAGCAGACGAACCACGGCATCAAGTTGGCCGGCGTCCAGCCGATCCACCAGTTCATGCGCGTGCTGCTTTTGCTCGGCGGGCGACATCAGGATTAGCTTACCAATTCGCCTGAATCATCGCAGCTCCAACAAGTGTCTAGATCGTTGTCTTCCAGGTCTCGAACATCGCGAGACCCTTCGACAAGGTCAGGGCAGGCTCCGGGGCACCCGGCAATTTACGACTGGGCGCAAAGGCGCAGTTCTGCGGCCACCTCCGAAAGGCGCCGATCCCGGCTCCACAGCGGGGTGTTGCTGAGCGCTGCCGAAGCCAGGAGATGGGCATCAATCCAACCAATGCCGCGGCCCATCAAGCGATGGCGCTCAATAAACGTCAGCACCTCATCATGGCTGGCTACAGGTACGTGCGGTAGGCTTCGCAGCAGGGACAGCACTTCAGAGCGGCGTCGCAAGGAACCGCAGGCCAATTCGCCGATGATGAATGGGTGGCATTCGACTTCATCTCGATCGAGGAGTGAGCTGAGCGTGGGGTCGCCCCGCCGCAGATGCTCCACCCAAACCGACGTATCAATCAGCATGGCCATGCACCGCGCGTGGGCGTGTGCGTCGGCGGCGGATTCCGCGCAGGTCTGGATCGCTGCCCCCTAACGCTGCCAACCGCCTGGCGCTTTCCCTTGCAATCAAGGCTTCCAGCCCCGCCCGGACGACCGCAGTCTTCTCGGCGATCCCGCTAAGCCGCGCCGCTTCCTTGAAGAGGGTATCGTCAATATTCAAAGTCGTTCTCATATGTATCAATATGCATCATCTATGCATATCATTCAAGTCCTTCTGGCATAGCGGTCTTTGAAAACTGCGCTCATCCGTTAGCCCAGCACGGCAGCAGGGTAAGAGCAGGAAATTTACTTCGTCCTGGGATGGAGGGCCGGGCTATCGCGAAGTCCCGGGTCTCGAACCACGCGACACCCGGGACACCGGGCCACCCGCCCGATTTCAAAGCCTGTGACGAAATGCGGGAAACGGTTCCGAGTTTCAGGTTTCCAGTTTCAAGTTTCTCCACAGCTGGATGAGGAGCGGTTGATCCAGCGGTCGGCGGCCTGCCCTGACTCTAGCGATTTTCGAGACCGGGGTGAGGAAGGTTCTTCATCCTGGAATCTACTCGTACGGCCTGCTCCGTGCCGCAATGTAGCGAATCCGCCAGTACGGCAGTGATCTCCGCGCTTTGGTGCCACGCCAATCGGATAGTGTTTAAACCTGTTGGCTCACCCTTACGGCATACTGTGGGGCGGCTGAAGCTGCTCAGGATAATGATTCGATTGCGAAATCCAACGGTGGTGCTGATGGCGCGCCGATTGCTTTACAAGCGCCAGGTAGGGCCGCTCAAAGTTTCGCCTAGCCCGCGGCTTCTGGAGGTTTAGGAGAAAAATGCCTGTCCTGATGTGTACTGAGCAACACGATGTTCACGGCAGCGCGCTAATTTGGGCTCTCAAGCTGCTTGGGGTTCGCTGCGACCGATGGTCGATGGCCGAATTCCCCGACCGGCAGTTGAGTTCAATCCGCATATCAAATTCAAAGCCGCTTAACGTTCCTTGTGCTATGCTCCCGCGGCGTAATTTTCCCGATCTTTCCAACAACCAAGAGACTCGGAGGCCAACCATGCTTGGTGCTTCGTCTACTCCAGTCCCCAACGCCGAACGACCAACCTATCCACGAAATTCGAATCGCAGGTGGAAGATGCTTACTTCACAATCTCTCATGCGCCGGCTAAGCCTATTGCTTATCCTCCTGTGTATCTTCACCGTGTCCGGCAGTGCTGCCGCTGCTTCGACAACCAACCGACCGCCTACTAACCGGAAAATCGGCCGCGCAACATCCCGGTCGCCGTACCCGCCGGGTGCCCTAGCGTATACTGTGCTCCCACAAGTGCAAATACTGGTCGATGACTGGGTCGAATACGACCCAATAACCTGCATCGAGATCTCAAGCGGAACTTGGACCGTAAACCCAGTCCCGACTTATGGTGTTACCGCGACCGGAATCGTCACCGGATATCTTAACAATGGCGATTGTCCGGGGATGCCGTTCCAATTCGGCGCGATCTTTTACACCTGGACGAGCACCGACCCGAACGCTATGACCGACCATTTCGCGGCAGATTGGATGACCCCCGACGGCCTTTACGATATTCATGACACGGTTAACATAACCTTGGCGTCGGTGACCATTCAAAGCGGGGATCTTGTCAATAACAATATCGCCATTACCGTTAACGGACCCACCGGCACCACTGCCCCCCTAACGGTGAATGTCATGGGGGTGAACAACACCTACACGCTCAATTACGACAACGGCAACCCTGTGGGTTCGGGCCAGTATTCCGTGGCGCTTACCCGGCCGGACATGGTCAAGGACGTATATTCCTCGATCGAGGCCGACTGGAATGCCAGCACTCCGCCCGTCAAGGGCACCTTCACGATCACACCGCCGTGGAAGGTGCGCGGTAAAGTAGAAAACTCCGTTTACATCAAGGTGTATGAAAGCGCCTGCAACGGAAGTCCTACGTCCGGCTATTGGACGTTCGACCGCAACACCTGCGTTTTCACCGCTGTCCAACTTAAGCCCACCTTTTCTTCGCAAACCAACCTGAATGGTACCGGCCTAACCAGCGGCGGAACCCTCGTTCATACCAACAAACAGGACAAGTTGTGCCTCAGCAAGGTCCCACCGCCAGGAGCGAACAATACCAATACGTACTATACGATTTCGGGGATTACGGGCACCTGCCTCAACCCGCTCAGCAACGGCGATGTTGCCGTTTATCCCAATCCGCACGGTGGCAGTGGGCCGTACGCCTGCAACGACCAGCTGCTCTACGTTGACGGCAATAACCAGAACGCCTATTACCCGCAAATTGTTGAGGACTCCTGTCCAGCTTGCAAGTATGCTCGGGGGATCGGCTACGGCGACCACGTGGATAACTACATGGACACTGGCGGGTGTTTTGGCCCTAGCCTGCCGGACTACTGGGAAGCCGATCTCGGATCGGGAGGAACGCAAGTTCGGCTTAGTCAGCCAATAACGGGAACGGCTCCGCCCAAACTGCCTTCCTATCGCGATGATGAGATCACAGTCGAGTCAAGGAAGGACGACAACTCCATCGTGCTCTCGATCACGAGCGATCACGGCCAGAAAAAAGATGTTCCGCTACCGGCCGGGATCATTCAAATTCAAGAGATTCGCAGGTACGCGGACCGTCTTATCGTCGTCGGCGACATCGCAGCCGCAGCATCGCAGGTTGTGATTATCAACGTGAACAATAGCACAGTTGCCGACAGTTTTCTGGATTTTTACCCTGTCATTTCCCCGGACGGGCGATTCATTGCTTTCGTCAAGTGGTTCCTTCCGCATTTTAATACTGGGCCTGGGGTGCCTGAGGATCACGAGATGTTGTATGACATGACGAAGAGCGCGTTGGGGAACCGCCCCGCCGGCGTGGCACCGGATGACGACATCAACGTAGGCTTCAATGTTTACCCGGGAAACGGCAACAAAGACGGCGATAACTACGTCCCCGAGCGGCTCGCACACACCTTGCGTGGTGGGACCTTTTGGAGCCCCAACTCAACCAAGCTGGTTTTCCCCGATGAGGCACAATCGTCTCTGAAGCTGGTGCTCGTGACGGTTCCCGGTCCAAATACCGGGGCCGCTCCCAGCACCTCAATCCTGCCACTCGACAACACTGGGCTCTGCCCGGCGACACCCTGGCCCAATAACTACTGCGCTGCAGACATGTATCAAGTGAAGTTCCTGGAGAACGGGCTGGATACGTTCTTCAGCAAGGAGGGATCGGTCCATCGTGAGCTCCAAGTCAAGTACGCGGACTTCGTGGCTCCACGCTGACCGTCCGGGTTAGCGGAATCGTCCCAGAACCTTCTCGATGACCGCGCCGGTTTCCGAATCGGATACCGGCGCCTTTATTTGACCTTCGGCGAGTGGCCCGCCCTGCCACATCAGACTCTCCCATCCATTACACGGGGGCGCCCGATCCGAGCACGAAGCTCGAATGGGGCACCCGCGCAGCGCCAGCGGAGGCTAGCAAGGTTCACTCCAGCCCCAACTCCTTCCAGCGCTTCGTGACACGCGCCTTCGTTGCTTCGTCCATGCGGATTTCGTCGGGCCAAGGCCGCGTGAAGCCTTCCGTGGGCCACTTACGCGTCGCGTCGACGCCCATCTTGGAGCCAAAGTCGGGCAGGCGCGAGGCATGGTCGAGCGAGTCGACCGGGCCCAACGTGAATTGAATGTCGCGCTCGGGATCGATGTTGTTCAAGACTTTGAGTGTGACCTCGGCTATGTCCTGCACGTCGACATCTTCATCGACCACGAGAATGCACTTGGTTGACATCGCCTGGCCCAGCGCCCAGATACCGTTCATTACCTTACGCGCCTGGCCGGGATAGGACTTCTTGATGGAGACAATCATCAGGTTGTGGAAGACGCCTTCGATGGGCAGGTTCACATCCACGATCTCGGGAATGGTCAGCCGCATAAGCGGCAAAAAGATTCGCTCGACGGCTTTGCCCATGTAGGCGTCTTCCATCGGCGGCTTGCCCACGATGGTCGTCGAGTAGATGGGGTTCTTGCGATGGGTAACGCAGGTGACA
>JBARGS010000064.1:0-18043 GCA_049798495.1 Candidatus Korobacteraceae bacterium
GGGAATCCGTTGGCGCGCAAGTCGTCATTGAGTCGACCGGCAAGTTCACCAAAGCCGAGTTGGCCAAGCAGCACCTGCGCGGGCCGGTGAAAAAGGTCATCATCTCGGCGCCGGCAACGGGCGAAGACATCACCATCGTGATGGGCGTGAACGAGGACAAGTACGATCCGGCGAAGCATCACGTGATCTCCAACGCCTCGTGTACGACGAACTGCCTCGGCCCGATCGCCAAGGTGATTCACGATAATTTCAAGATCGTCTGCGGGACCATGACCACGATCCACTCCTACACCAACGATCAAGTGATTCTGGATTTCCCGCACAAGGACCTGCGACGCGCCCGCGCGGCTGCGCTGTCGATGATTCCGACCTCGACTGGAGCGGCCAAGGCGATCTATCTGGTGATTCCCGACCTCAAAGGCAAGCTCGATGGCTTCGCCATGCGCGTGCCGACGCCGAATGTTTCGGTGGTCGACCTGGTCGTGTTCGTCGAGAAGAAGACGACAGTGGAGGAAGTGAACAACGCGCTGAAGGCGGCGTCGGAGTCGGGTCCGCTGAAGGGCTTTTTGGGATACGAGACGGAGGAACTGGTCTCCATCGACTACCGTGGCGACGACCGTTCTTCCATTGTCGATGCGCCTATGACGCGCGTGGTCGGCGGCAACTGTGTGAAGGTGATCTCCTGGTACGACAATGAATGGGGATACTCGTGCCGCGTTCGCGATCTGATTCATTACATCGCTAAGAAAGGGCTGTAAGACGAAGGGCAGCTGTCAGCTGTCAGCCGTCAGCTCTCAGCCGTCAGCTATCAGCCGTCAGCTATCAGCCGTCAGCTGAAACAACCAGGTGTGATTGGTGATTACGCTTCGTCGGGTTTCCGTAGCTTGTATGGCCTTGACACGAGGTAACGGTTTTCGATTCGTATAACGGTAGCCGCATTACGCATTAGCTGACAGCTGATAGCTGACGGCTGACAGCAAGGATTTATTTCCATGTCGAAATTATCCATTCGCGATCTTCCGCTGAATAATAAGCGCGTCTTCATGCGCGTCGACTTCAACGTTCCGCTTGAGGATGGCCGCGTCATGGACGACACTCGCATCCGCGAGACGCTGCCAACCATTGAATACGCCTTGCGTCACGGCGCGCGGCTGATTCTCGCGTCGCATTTGGGGCGACCGAAGGGCAAGCCCAATCCCAAGATGAGCCTGAAGCCGGTTGCCGAGCGGCTGCGCATCCTTATCGACGATGTGCTGCGTCGCGGCGAGAACGTCGGCTTCTCTCCTGACTGCATCGGCGTGCAGGCCGAGGAAATGTCGGAGAAGCTGGAGCGGGGCCAATCGCTGCTGCTGGAGAACCTGCGTTTCCACTCCGAGGAGGAAGCCAACGATCCGAACTTCGCCAAGCAGCTGGGCAAGCTGTGCGATTACTACGTCAACGACGCATTCGGCTCAGCGCATCGCGCGCATGCCTCCACCGAGGGCATCACGCATTTTGTGGAGAAGAACGCGGCCGGCCTGCTGATGGAGAAGGAACTCGAGTACCTGGGCAAGGCGCTGTCGCATCCACAGAAGCCGTTCATCGCCATTCTCGGCGGCGCAAAGGTCAGCGACAAGATCGGCGTCATGAAGCACCTGATGAGCAAAGTTGACGCGCTCATCGTCGGCGGCGGCATGGCTTACACCTTCCTCAAGGCGCAAGGGCAGGAGATCGGAAAGTCACTGCTGGAAGCGGACAAGATTGACCTCGCCAAACAAATACTCGCCGAGGCCAAGGCGCACAACGTGCGCTTCCTGTTGCCGGTCGATCACGTGGTGGCCGACAAGATGGAAGCCGGCGCGCGTACGCAACTGATCAAGGAAGGCGAAGCGATTCCTGCCGATATGATGGCGCTCGATATTGGCCCGGAAACGGTGGAACTGTTCTCGATGGAAATTGCCGGTGCGCGGACGATCGTTTGGAACGGCCCGATGGGTGTCTTCGAGATCGAAGCCTTCGCCAAAGGCACGAAGAAAATTGCACATGCGGTGGCGGACAATGGAGCGGCGGTCTCGATCATCGGCGGCGGCGACAGCGTGGCTGCGGTGAAGGCTGCGGGCGTGGCCGACCAGATCACCCACATCTCGACCGGCGGAGGGGCGTCGCTGGAGTTTCTGGAAGGGAAGAAGCTGCCGGGGGTGGAGGCGCTGAGCAATAAGTAGCGTCTGTAGGTGCCGAGTCTAGAGGGGAAATCGGCTTAAGATTTGTTCTGTTCACAACAATGATCTTGTCCACGTAAGTTCTCTGGAGACGCTCGAAACCGCTCCGGGTCAGACGTAGACGCCTTGATCGGGCACCTAATGAACATGCGTCTTTCTCGCATTGCTTTGCCGTTGACAATTGTGTTCGCTCTGGTTTCATTTGCCTCTGGCCAGACCTCAAGAGTTCCATACGAGCTGTTCTGGACAACTGGTTCCTGCCGTCAGTGTCAAATAGTCCACCAATTGGGAGATGTTAGCTTTGCTGGACCAAAGACAATTTGGGCGGTGGGATACTACTTTCCGACGGAAGGAGAGGGATCTGGTGATTACTCCATCGTTCGGTCAACCGATTCCGGGCGGCACTGGACCGAGGTTGGTAGGACCCGAATGCACGCCACCGAGCCCTCATTTTCGTTTGTGAACGAAAGCACAGGTTGGGTATCTGGAATGAGCTCGGATGCATCCACTTGGGTGCTGCGAACTCAGGATGCTGGATCGCACTGGAAAGTAGTGTCAGACCATTTCATTCAGAACATGCACTTCATCAGTCCGCGTGTCGCGGTCGGAGACGAATTTGACGGACGAGCAGACCTTTTCGCAAAGAGCACTGATGGCGGTCGCACTTGGAAGACATCAGCGGTGCCCGATATCAGGTTCATAAACCGGGTATTCTTCGTCACGCCGGAAGTGGGGTGGGTAGCGGGGACGAACGAGCTTTCCGATGATCTGAACGGAAGGGCCGCATTCGTGCTGCGGACGACGGATGGGGGACAGCACTGGACCTCGTTTCAGATTCCATCCCATCAGGGAGTAGCAGACGTTAGAGATCTGTTCTTCGTGAACGAATCCGTTGGATGGCTCATAACCTGGCACTTCAACAATGAAGGGACGCACCTGTACCATACAACTGATGGTGGAAAAAGCTGGGTCATTGACCCCGATCAGAGTATTCAAGGGTCTGGAAGGTGGTTATCAGTTGTTCGCTTCTTTACTCCGAAGATCGGTTTTGCCTTCAGCCGCGACGACAAAGTGGAGCTCATCGACCAGCCCGGCGTTGACGTTGTAGCGAATCCTCAAGCTGGACCGACCTTTTCGGGGCGACTGCTTTATTCGGAGGATGGCGGCGAGCGTTGGCAAACCGACTCGCTTGACGCGTGGGTTTACGACTGTCAAGTTCTAGGACAGAATCTCGGATGTAGTGCATCGAAAGACGCTCCGGGATTCTTGATGCTTACGATAACGCCGAGGGCCGCAAATAACGGGAACTAAAGGGGCAAACATACTTGCCGCCAGTCCGGCAAGATGACTGACGTAACATCGCCTTATCACAAGCGATCCATAGTACAACCCGCTATCACGCCTTTCCCCTTTTGTATTCGTCGAACGCCGCCAGGAATACCTCGATGTCCTTTTTCCGCATGTAATACGGCGTCGACAGCCTCAGCTTTGATGGCTCGCCGCCACGGATGCGGATCTTCTTCGTTGTCCACAACCAATTCTCCAGCTGCATGCGCTGGATGGGCGGGACGTTGACCGTCACGATGGCGCCGCGCAGCTTCGCGTCGGGTGAGGTCCACGACTCGGCGCCGCGCTTGGTCATTTCGGCGAGCATGTAATCGGCGAGCTCGCGATGACGCTTCTCGATGCGATCCATGCCGATCGCATTCGCCATCACGATCGCCGCGCGCAGGCCATCGAGTGAGGGAACGTTCGACGAGCCGATGCGCTGGAAGCGCTCGGCGCGCAGCTTCGGCTCGTTCCAGCCTTCGGTGGCGATGGTGTTCCACATGCGATCGATGGCGGCATCGCGAACGTAGAGGAAGCCTGATCCTTTTGGTGCTTGCAGCCATTTGTGCGGGCTCGAGCTGTACATGTCGCAACCAATCTCGTGCAGATTGAGTTGCATCATGCCGGTGACGTGTGCGCCGTCGACCGCGGAGAGAATTCCCTTGGACCGCGCCAGTCCGCAGATTTCTTTCGCCGGCAATACCACACCAGTCACGGTCGTGATGTGGCTGAAGAAGATGACCTTCGTGCGAGGAGTGATCGCCTCGCTGAACAGGTTCAGCACCTGCGGTGCGTCTGCGACCGGCTTGGGCAGCGTGACCTTCTTCACCACGATGCCGTAGCGCTTGGCTTTCAACTGCCACGGTTGCTCGCCGCCGGGATGCTCCTGGTCAGTCATGAGCACTTCGTCGCCCATATTCATGTCGATTCCGTTGGCAATGTAGCTATTCGCTTCGGTCGCATTACGGACCAGGGCGATCTCGTCGCGGGTACATCCGACGAACGCCGCCAGCGGATCGCGATACTCGTTCCACGGCCCGTATCCCCAGATGGGGTAGTCCTCGGGATCGGTCTCGTCCAACTTCTCGGTCGAGGTGTAGCCGTCGAAGACCGCGCGCAGCACTGGCGCCGGACTTGATCCCACCGTGCCGTTGTTGAGGTAGATCTCGTGCTCGGGAATGAGGAACTGTTTGCGTAACTCGGTCCAGTAACCTTCATCGTCATCGACGAACAGCTTGGGATCGGGCAGGGAAGCGGGCGCGCTTTGCAGTTGCGCAGCGAGATCGTTGCGGAAGGCGAGCGCGGCGGCGAATCCGGCAGTGGCAGTGAGAAAACGGCGGCGGTCGAGCAAGAGCACCTCCGGGAAGGCGAACGCGACATCTTACACCGGGAGACGGTACCCAGTAGCCAGCTGCCAGCTGCCAGTGGCAACCGGCTTCCGGCGGCTCCGACCTTGCGAGCAGAGATTTTCGCAGTTCTCACCGCTATCCGGTAATCAGCAGGCCCACGATGCTGGCGGACATCAGGTTGGCCAGGGTGCCGGCGATCATCGCTTTGAATCCGAGGCGCGCGAGGTCATGGCGGCGGGTGGGCGCCAGGCTGCTGAGACCGCCGATCACGATGCCGATCGAGGCAAAGTTGGCAAATCCGCAGAGCGCGAAGGTCGCAATGGTAAAAGAACGCGGATCGAGCGAGGCTTTCTGCGCGGTCAACATGGTGTAAGCGACGAGCTCGTTCAGCACCATGCGCGTGCCTAACAAGTTGCCAATCGCGAGGCAGTCGTGCCACGGGATGCCGATGAGCCACGCTACTGGGGCAAATACAACGCCGAGGATGGTCTCCAGCTTCGCCGGGAACCAGCGGAAGCCGTGCGCGGCAAGAAAGTTGTGCGTACCGCCGAGGACGCCGTCGAGGAGCGCGATGATGGCGAGGAACGAGATGAGCATCGCCGCGACATTGAGCGCGAGAAACAGGCCGTCGGTTGTGCCTTTGGTAGCTGCGTCGAGAACGTTGCTGGGCCGCTCTTCCAATTCCGACACATCGATATTGACCTTGCCCGCGGTGAGCGGCTGCTCGGTTTCGGGCACCAGCATTTTGGCGATAAGAATCGTCCCCGGCGCGGTCATGATGACCGCGGCCAGCAGGTGTCGCGCCTCGATGCCGAGCAGGATGTAAGCGCCCAGCATGGCGCCGGAGACATGGGCCATGCCGCTGGTCATGATGGTCATCAGCTCCGAGCGCGTTACTTTGGGCAGGAAGGGGCGGATGGTGAGTGGCGCCTCGGTGATGCCCATGAAGATGCTGGCGGCGACGTTGAGCGACTCGGCTCCGCTGGCGCCCATGAAGCGCATCATGACTTTCGCCAGCTGGCGAATGATGAATTGCATCACGCCGTAGTAGTACAGGATGGCGAAGAACGCTGCGATAAAGATGATGATGGGCAGCACCTGAAAGGCAAAGACGACGCCGAACTTCGACATCTTGGCCCCGAGCTCGCCGAAGACAAAGCTCGATCCGGCGAACGAGTAGCTCAGGAGGCGGTCTACTGCATCGCCGGCGACGGTCATCACGCGAACGCCAAAGCTGACGCGCAGCACCAGCACGGCAAAGAAGAATTGCAGTGAGAGACCGACCAGAATCGTTTTGATTCGGATCGCCTTGCGATCGGTGGAGAATAGGAAGGCAAACAGGAGAATCGCGAGGATGCCCAGCACGCCGGTCAGACGCGCCATGGTTGCTCCGGATGGAGGCAGCGGGCAAGCGTGGGACTTGGCACAGGGGTCACCATCGGCTTGTTGAAAGGGAAAGCAGGTCCCTCCACGCGGACTGAAGTCCTTGGTCGGGATGACACATCGTAGAAATGGGAATCATGCATCCTCGCTCGGATGACACTTCTTAAGGCGGTATAACACACCATGATGAGGTACGTTCAGTTATTTGCCGGTGCGCCCATCTCTTGCACGATTTGCACGCTGGCGCTGGTGCCGATACGATTGGCGCCGGCGTCGACCATCTCCATGAAATGCGCCGCAGTGCGAATGCCGCCCGCCGCCTTGACGCCGATCTTCAGACCTACGACACCACGCATTAACGCTACGTCGGAAGCGGTTGCACCGTGTTCGGCGAGCCCGCTGGAGGTCTTCACGAAGTCCACTGCGGCATCGACGGCCAAAGCGCAGGCCAGAATCTTTTCTTCCGGCGTCAGCAGCGCATTCTCCAGAATTAGCTTGAGCACTGCGCCGTGACGATGGGCTAGCTGAGTCAAGCTGCGGATCTCGCTTTGGACCAGGATGCGGTCGCCCGATTTGAGGGCGCCGATGTTCATTACCATGTCGAGCTCGTGCGCTCCCTGACGCAGAACTGCCTCGGCTTCGGCCAGCTTGGTGATCGTGAGGGTTGCGCCCAGAGGGAAACCGATGACAGTGCCGACCCTCACCGGCGTTCCTCGCAGCTGAGCCGCCGCCAGCGCTACGTTTGCGGGATTCACCACGACCGCGTGAAAGTCGTAGCGCCTCGCCTCCTGGCACAACACCGTGATCTGGTCGCGAGTAGCGTCTGGCTTGAGAAGGGTGTGCTCGATGAGCTTGGCTGCACTTCGCCAATCGCTCACGGGAAGAGCCGCTGTTCCGGCCACAACAGAAGAGTAAACAGACATGAGCAGCTTCGATTTTATGCCGTATTGGACCCTGACTCCAATACACAAATATCTGGCAGATTACGATATTGTTCCGCAAAGTCAAGCCCATATCCCACGACAAATACGTCAGGAATCTGGAAGCCAACATAGTCGGCCTGGATGGGCTCGATCCGGCGCGGTACCTTGTCGAGCAAGGCGGCGATCTTCAGGCTCTTCGGCCGGTGGCCCTGCAGCACGTTCCTGATATAGGTAAGGGTCAGTCCGGTGTCGAGGATGTCCTCCACCAGAATGATGTTTCTGCCTTCCATGGAGCGATCCACGTCTTTGACTAGCTTGACCTCGCCGCTGTGCTGGCGGGAGTTGCCATAGCTGGAAACCGCGATGAAATCGAAGCTGGCGTCGAGGTTGATCTGGCGGGCGAGGTCGGAAAGGAAGATGGCCGCGCCTTTGAGCACGCCGATCAGAACGACGGAATCGCCAGCGAAGTCGGCAGTGATGCGCGCACCGATCTCGGCAACCTTGGCCGCGATCTGCTGGCGAGTAATCAGGACTCTGAGTGGTTGCACTTTGAGGTTCAACTCGACCACTGAAGAACTTTGGATGGTAGAGAAAAAAGGCGAGGAACTCAAGGGGGAACAGATTAGGACTTTAGTGCAACACGATGCATAGCACCCTCCCGGCAATTGAGCATTTCCATTGAGTTACCACGGAAATCGGATTGCGTGATCACAAGCGCCTCTCCGCGGGCGACGGTCGGCCCCTCTGTGTTTCGCCCGTCCTAGAGCCGGATCTTTCTTTGCGACGGAGGACCTCCAATGAAGAAACCGGTTTTCAGCTTCTTGCTCATGCTTGCATTTTGTCTTTTCACCGCAGCTTTTAGCTATGCCGACGACGTGATGGTGCCGTTCCCGACGGCGGGCGATATGTACTGTAGCGCCACCAACGGATGCGGAACCCTGCCGGCGGGAGGTGTGACTGCCTCCATGTGGACTGCGGGCGACTATGTCATGTCCAGCAATTTCACCAGCACCGGGCTTACCTCGGTCACCGGCTTGAGTTGGGACTTCCAGATCCTGAACCATCTGGAAGGCAACAACGAGCTCGTGGACATCCTGCTGAACAATACTGTGGTCGGCAACTTTACCGCGATGGACAGCAACAACTGTGGCTGCATGCAGACCATCACGGGATCGATGAACTTCGGCGCGATCGGCCCGATGAATGGCGGCTATACGCTGGAGATGGAGCTGACGCAGACCATACCTCCCGGCGGAGGCTCAATCGCGTTTGCAGACGGTGGAGAGTTCACGCTGGAGGGTAGCAGCAGCACGAGTACCGGAACTACGCCGGAGCCCGGCAGCATTCTGCTGTTTGGCACTGGAGCGCTGGCCCTTGGTGCTGTGGTGCGGCGCAAGATGAAGGCGTAACGGGAAACCCACTCGTATTTGAACTCACCGACAGCCCAGGCGGCGCGTCAGCGTCGCTTTTTGCTTTCGACTTGCGCGACCCGCGCCTTCACCAGTTTCCTGATGAGTGCAGCCGGCAGCGGCTTATCGATGGGGAAGTGGATGGTCCCTTTGGATGTGGGGAAGCCCTTAAGTTCGTCCTGGAACTCATCGATTACGGCCGCAGTAGGGAACAGGCTGCAGTGGTTTGAAAATGCGGCGAACCATACCAGTGTGCCGTGGTACTTGAATGCCGGTATGCCGTAGCTGATGGTCTCGGTGGCGTCCGCTGGCGCAGCCGCACGGATTGCGGATCGGACTTTCTTTAAGCTGCCGTGCGCAGGTTCTGGCACGCGGGCAAGATATTCGTCGACAGTTTTCGGAGCGGCATGGCCTTTTTTCGCGGCCGAAGTGCGCTTGCCAGATTTCACCTTTTTCATGCGGGCAATAGTACAAAAAGCTGGGACTTTGCGGAACCCTGAGTCGACGAGCCATAAACCCCGATTAGTGTTTCGGCTCGGCAGGAATTGCCGTCGGTTTCGACGCGGAGGCTGAGCTGGACTCCTGCCCACTCTGCACCCACGCGCTGTACCACATGTCGCGCAACATGGTGGCGCCGGCGGCGAGCCGGTGACGGATGAAGTCGCGCGACGCGGGAGTGCCGGCGCGATCGAAGCCACCTTCCTTCTCGAGTTGATAGGCCGTATCCACCAGAAGGAAGGAACTGCGAAGATAATGCAAATAATCCTGGAAGGGATTGTTTAGCAACTGCGGTTTCGTCGGAACGAGATCGGCGAATTGTAATTGCTGCAGGTTGGCCGCAACAAAGACTCCCTCCATCTTCCAATGAATCGTATTGGCTGTTGTATAGCCCTTCGGATTCGGACCTACCCAACCGTTGTGGTGAATCGTGGTGTGCAGCGGGTTGGCGCCGTCTCCCACGTAATGGCCCAGCCATCCGGCATAGTAGATCGCGTTCGCCTCGGCGAAGTCGGGGTTACGATGTTCGCGAATCGCGGCTCGGTATTCGCGGAAGGCGACCACCAGCCGCTCATAGACCTCCATGGTGATGTACGGCTGCAAGCCGACGTGCTCCGGCAACAGGTCGTCGGGATGGCCGGGCGTCTGCTCGCGCTTTGTGTTCAGTTCGCGATAAAAGCTGTAGCGATCCGGAGGAAGTGTCATGCCCTCGATCAGCTCGAGGTTGATGTAGTGATCCGGTTCCTGCGAGCGCTTGAGGGCGAGCTCCGAGGTTTCGCGCCAGCGGTCGGGCTCGGGCGCGAGCCACGCCAGCTGGGCACTGGCATTGCGCAGGAACGCGGGCATGTCGGGCGGTAGCTTCTCGGCTGCTACGCGGTTGATGGCGCTATGGCCTTCGTTGCCCCAGGGCCACGCGGGCGCGATGAGAGACAGAGCCAGCAGAACGCAAAGCGCAACGCGACGCGCAGCTGCTTTCATCCGGACTGTGGAGCTATTCGAGCGCGAACTATCCATTCCAGCATTTTAAGATGCGCGCCTGTGCGGCAGCTGCCTTCGGCTCGGTAGTGGTGCAGTTTGAGTTTTCCCGCTCTTGCGAGTCATCCAGATCGGCGTACACTTGGGCATGGACAAAACGGAGCCCGTAAACCAATTCCAAGAGGTCCATCGGTTGGTTAAAGAGCGCCTGGACCGCGCCCGCGATGCCCGAGAAAAGGATTCTGAAATTAGGAAAGAAAAAGCGGAAAAGGAAGCTGTCCGCGAGGGCTTCGACCGTGCCTAGAACTGCACCACTACCCTAGTTCAGAACAAATTGACTGCCGGTCGCCCCCGCCCCTATCGTCAGGCATCCGGTCACCTCGGCCCGACATGATCGACACAACGATCTCGCACTATCACATCCTTGAAAAACTCGGCGGCCGTGACATGGGAGTGGTCTACAAGGCCGAGGACACGCGCCTGGGCCGCTTCGTTGCCCTGAAGTTTCTGCCTGATGACGTGGCGCGCGATCCGCAGGGGCTGGAGCGCTTTCGCCGTGAAGCTCGCACCGCATCAGCTCTCAATCATCCCGCACGCTTTACGACATTGGCGAAGAGGATGGCCGGGCCTTTATCGCGATGGAGTTCCTCGACGGCATGAGTTTGAAGCACCGCATCGCAACTAACCAATCATTTTGCGTTGATCGCCGATGCGGCGCTCGCGTTCGTTGGCGAATCGCTCCACCCCTGCGAAAATCGAATCAGGATCGAGATGCGCTTCCGCGATCACCTCCGCTTCGAGGCCGCCGCTTCTCCAGGAATTGTCGAAGTCGGAGGTGAGTGAATACTCATCCGTCAACGGACCAAGGTTGCGCAGCGGCCACATGCGTCGTGTGCCCGTCGATACCACCATCAAATCGTAGCGAGCCTCGGGCGGCAGCACGGAATCGCGATACGCTTGCGGCTGGCGATCGAACAGGTCCTCGCTGATCGCCGCGATCACCTTCACGTTCACGCCGGCCGCTTCGAGTTTCGGCAGCACTTTCACCAGATTCACAGTGGAACTCGACCCTTGCGCGATCACGTAACCGTGGCGCGGCTTGTCTGGCGCGAAATCGCGGATCACGTACAGGCCTTTTGCTGCAGCGCGCAGATCGGAGTCGGCGAAATGGCTGCGGTCCGCGGCCGGGAAGTCGGGACGCGCCACCTCGATTGTGATAATGCCCACGTGCGGATCGCGTGCTGCGATTTCTGCCGCCGCGAAATAGCCGGGCGCGACATCGTTGTAATCCCAAAAGCTCAAATTGATCACCTGACCGCGTGGGAATAGCTTCCACACTTGCGGCGCGAAGATGCCGAAGTGGGTGCGCGCATCGGCCGCGGTTTCAGGACCGGAGTGCGCCGCAAGAATATGCAGCACGCCGACGCGGAATTTGCTGTCCTGATTTTGTTGACTCCAGACACGCGCCGGAGTGTACATCAGCGGCGTGAACGCCCCGTACGTGCCGCTCAAAGCCCAGACGCCGGCGAATTTTTCGGGATCGACGGAAGCGCTTTGACTCACCAGCCCGATGGCGGTGGAGACATTGCCCGCCTCTTGAATGGGCGCTTTCAAGCGCGTGCCCAGCGGATTGTCCGTGGGACTGTAGTGTCCCCACAAACTGCCGGGCTCGACGTTGATCGACTCGGAAAGGTCGGCGGCCACCGTGAAGAAGCGCCCTTCCGTGACGTAATTCATCCACTTGATGATTTCGGAAATCGCGCGCCGCGCTCCGGCCACCTCGCCCGGCTTCTTGAACAGCGCAATGCTAACTTGCTTCTCCGCACCGGAAACCGCATTGCGAACCGAGACCTTCTGCGGATCTTCCGGTAGTGCCGCGACGCGCAGGCGATCGTCGAGGAAGGGATCGCTCGAGGCTGAGATGCGCAACTTCACGTCGTCGCGCACGGTGTCGCCGATTTCCACGAGGCGATCGGCAAGGCGATCGCCCAATCCGTTGCGGTCGAGCAGCGACATCACCACATCGATGTTCGTTTTGAACTGGATCAATCGCTCGCGATTGTCGCTGACCGGGCCCTTGCGAATTCCTTCGAACTCCACGCCGTAATGCTTCTCGAAGGTCTCGGCCAGCGCGACAAAATATTCCGAGTTCATCTTCAGCGCGTAGGGATGGCTTGGGTAACTCACCAGTTGATCGCCGCCGTAGCCGGGGATTTTTCCGTCGGCGGCAGCGGGCCAGTAGCCCTTGATGGTTTTGCCAATCGCGACGATGGGACGGCGGTCCTGCGGGTCCACTTCGTCCATTGCTTTCAGCGCCGCGGTCACTTCGCCGTAGTCGTTGCCATTCGACAGCGTGAAGACGTTCCAGCCGTACGACGTCCATTGATTCACCAGATCGTAGACCTCGCAGAACTGTGCGGCGATCACGCCGCCAATCTTGCCGCCAATCAGGCAATCGTCGATGCCCGCGTTGTTGTCGGAAAGCATCACGCGCAAACGCTTTCCCACCTGCAGCGCGAGCGCCTGTGTCTTCAACTCCTGCGCGTGACCTTCAGTGAGCGCGAATTCGCCTTCCAGCGCGATCACTTTCGGCGACTCCGGCGCGCCCACCACATCCCAGAACGCCGCCTTGCCCGCAGCCGTCGCGATGCCGATGCCCGAGGGCCCGCCGTTCACGTCGTTGGTTAAGTCGGTGCTTTCGGCATGTCCCATGAGCGCACGAATGCCGCGACCTTTCGCTTGCGCGAACAGCGGATGGTCCTCCAAATCCGTTTGGCGCAGCAGCGTCTTGAGCGCGCCCGCGCCGCGCCGGAATCCCAACGCGTCGATCGGCAGCATCGCGACGTGCGGGTCGACCTGATAACGCGGATCGTCGGTCTGCTGATACTTGCGATACAGCGCCTGGCCCATGATCATCCACAGGGCGTAGCACGTGGGGACCGAGTGGCCCGCCGCCATCATGAATTTGTCGGAGTAAGGATGCTTCGGCCGGCGGTAATCGAAACGGAGTCCGCCGTTTTCAGGACCGGTCAAATGCGCCGCAACATTGTACGGTGTGTAGGCGAGCGGTCCGCCGAGATGCCCGGTTTGCGCGTAATTTCCGAGCAGCACCAGGGTCATGCAGGTCATGTATCCAACGTCGTCGAGCAGCGGATCGTACGCCAAAGGTTGTTGCCGGGAGGGAGAAGGAACTACGTGAATGCACGATGTCATAGACGGTCTCAAAAAGAGCTACATCATAATATCTGATAATGATCCGGGGGAAATCGAGGCCAGCTAGCGGGGCCCAGGGCAATCGCACTTGGATTTGGAATCATGAAGGGCAGCGGCTTTGAATTTCATGCCGATGCGCCCGGATGGCCATTCATGGGAGCGATGTCGGCTTTCTTCGGCCGCGGTAGTCAACGGCATGCTGTATATCGGGACGGGCGGATGGCAAGACAATGACATTTACGCCTTCCACCTGCCGAATCAGTGAGGAACAAACTGCCGAATTGAGTTTCCTAGGCGCATCGCTGTTGTAACCAGGCAATTAAATAAACAATCTCGGAGCACGGGGCGTCCGCTAATCGCCAGTGGAGTGGCAGTTCCTCTTGTGGTGCCGGCTATTGTTGGAAAACCACGGGTGGGCCGCTGACGCGCTTGGCCTTCAGGTCGATGTTCACCTCAACCCGGTCGGCGATCTTGATGAACGGAATGCCGCTGTTCATCCCGTAGTCTCGGCGGTCAAAGGCCATGGTCCCCTTGATAGCGCCTTCGCCGGTGCCTTTGCCGGAAACCGTCAGCGCCAGGGTTTCGGGTTTGGAGACGCCGCGTATGGTGAAGGTACCCTGCACGTCAAACGTCTCCGGACCGGTCTGCACGATTTTCGTTGACCGGAAGGTGATCAGCGGATCCTGATTGACGTCGAAGAAGTCTTTGCTCTTGAGCTTGTCGTTCTTCATGCCGCTTCCGGTATTCACGCTGGCCGCCTGTATCTTGACGTCCAACACTCCCGTGGTGACGTCAGGAGAAGTAAACGTCAGAGTGGCATCCCACTTTTCGAAATTGCCGGTGAGCGCTACCGAGGCCTTCACGTAGAACTTAATGGTGCTGGTCTCCGGCGTAACCACGAAAACAGGAGCTTGTGCTTGAGTGAGTGGGAGAACGGCGGACGCCAGAAGACAGAGCAGGGCTAATCGCATGTGGCTGAGTGTGAGGCCTCTCCGCGCGGCTGTCAATTTCAACTTTCGGAGGGCGCGGGTGTCAGCCGAGCGAGAGCGGTTTGCCCAGAGCGGCTGTCGAGAACAGCGTTACAACAATTAAGCGGGTGCTTCAGGCACCTCTCTGTACGTCACGCTCAGATGATAAATGGCACCAACGCTGCCACCTGTCGAGAGTAGGCTTCATACGACTCGCCGAACTGCGCGCGCATCCATTTCTCCTCAAGCCTTAGCTTGTGCCACAGTGCCCCGAAAACAAGGACTACGGCTAGTAGCCCGCGCCACTCCCCACGGGCTACCGCGCAACCAACAAATGCCAGCAGGAGCCCAGTATAGATAGGATGGCGAACCAGGGCGTAAGGTCCACTTGTAATGAGTTCGTGACCTTCCTTTATAGTGACGGCTTGGCTCCAGTTTTTTCCGAGGTGGCGACGCGCCCAGACAGAGAAGAGTAGGCCCCCTGCCGTGACTGCCGCGCCGACCCAGAAGCACCAGGAGCCAGACGGAAGAAATCGCTCATTTAGCAATGTAGGCGGAACGCTTGGGAGCCAGAGAAGCGCGAACGCGCAAGCAATCAAAAGCAGGCGTGCAAGCCGCGAAGGAGCGGACTCGCGGCGCTCGGTTTCTTTGACATTTTTTGAAATTGCCCACCAGTAGACCGAATAGCTAATCCACATTGCAGGGAAAAGATAGCTATATAAGATTGGCATGAGCATTCCTCATTATCCTCTTGAACTCGCGGGGGGGGCGCTTTCAAACCAAGCCGGGTGCTCCACTGAAGCTGCTTATCGGCATCCTTGCCCGAGAATTTGACTGTCAGTTTTATTTTCTCGTCGGGGTGCCTGGGAAGTTCCGCTGCTTGTTGGGCCTGCAACGAACCGAGAAGGGTTACGACCGCCAAGGCGGCCAAGAGTATTTTGTGATTGTAAACATGCACGGCCAGATCTGCGAATTTCTGGGGCAATGAGCCCCGGTTGTACCACAATGGCGCGGAGGGCGGGGGGATCGGACCCCGTTCCCCGAAAGAACTGCGGCGTATAAGGCCGCTCCAGTGCCAACTAGTCACCCACCGATAAAAGTAATCGGAAGCTCACCACGGCTCGAATCGCGTCCCCGCCAAGAGATCAGCGATTCGGGCCTTCGTGTTTTCGCCCGCTGCAACAATAAGCGCAGTGGTTAGCAGGGGCTAAGAACTCTTATCATGACAAGTACTCTCGCTCATCGGTCGGCGGGTTCGCTTCGGCATACGCTTTCAGCTTGTCCACCAACTCAAAAACAAACTTGCGGTCCTCTCCGCTCAATGCGAATGGGTCATAAGAAAGTGAAAGCGTGACAGTGCCGCCACTGCTCAATTCGATGGAGCGCGCATTCTTGGCGAGAATCCCAGAGTCTGATCCATTAGGGGTGGCGACGTAATGCGCACCGGCCTCGGGCGGCCGTTTGGTCGTCTGTGCTTTTTTCTTGCGCGTGCCAGATGAGTTACGCATCTGCCCTGAGAGCAAGGGGTGCATTGGCATGTCTGCGTATTGGGCTGCTCGCAGGAAGAACGCGACAGCCTTGCGCTTCGTATCTCCCGACACGTTGTACTCTTCCATCGCGTCGTGAGCATCTTGAAGGACATTTTCGTTAGATCATGCTCAACGATGGAGCGATATGAATGTCGCAGGAGGGACGCCATCATCTCTGGTCGCCGCTCCTTGTTCTCAACAAACCGCTGCAACGCTGGCGTCGGAGCGTCATTTTCATTGACGAAGCCAAGGAAGCGAAACGCCATCATGATCCGGCTCTGAATGACACCCGATTGCGAACGCCCAATCGTCCGGTCAATCTGCTTCGGAATGCCGTGCTCCAACGCTTCGATAGCGCCGAGGAATGTCTTAAATGATAGGTATGCGGCAGGCGTGTTGCTCTTGATCGCTTCTGCCACTTCCATCGCTAGGATTTGCCATAAGGTGTTTCTCCGTCCAATTCCGGAAACGTAGAGGTTTCATATGCCCGTTCTCAAGGACGATTGTAGGATGGTGAGCAATGCGATCGTAGTCTGCTTCGCATGGATACTCAATGCGTTGAAATAAAGCATGTTAACCTTATCGCATACGGCGACGAAATCCTCACCCGAGTGTTGATAGCTGTGGAAAATGGGGTCTATTTTGTGTGTAAGCAAGAGGAATTCGAGGCGGCAATGAGCGAAGGGCGCGAGCCGATATGTATCGGATTTAGGCGTGAGTACGCGGTAGGCTAGGGCTATGAAGCAACCCAAGATTCAAGACGGGGCGATTCCTGCCACGGTTCCGTGCGACGAGTTCACCCGGATCATGGGGAAGCTCGCGTCCATGCCGCCAGAGAAGCGCAAGGATATACGCGCTGGGGAAAAGAAGCGGCAGGGGAGGATGATACAGCCTAAGCCGGATTCGGATCAGCGATAAGCTGCTTGTACTCCATCGTAACGGTTGTGAGCATTCGGCGCACGACCTGCTCAAAGCGATCAGCATCCTTACGCATGTTGAACCGCAGTTCAAATTCCGCGAGATACCGCCATAAATGCTTTATGCTGACGCGATGGAATGAGCCTATGATTCCGCGCTTGAGAAGCGAGAACGACGATTCCGCGGTGTTGGTGTGGACCTCTATATCCTGCGGGCTAACCCATTCGATTGAGTGATTCACGCTGCGATGTTTGCGCTTGAAATCCTTGTCCATCGCAAAGTCGTAAACAACCGCTGAATCCGTGACAATCCGCCTCGTAGCGGACGAGATGTGCCGATCCAATAGTGCTTTTGCCGTTTCTTTCCTCGCGTTAGGGACGTGGAAGAAGCGGACGCGGCCACCACGTTCACGCATACCGATGACCATGTCTTTCTTGGAGCCCCGCTCTATTGAGGGCTTGCGGTGACGGCGCTTTGCCTTTCCGCCAATGTACGTTTCGTCTACCTCTACGACGCCCGTTAGTTTTGTCGGGAACTCGTCCACCATTGCCTTGCGAATCCGATGCACCATGTACCATGCGGTACGGTAAGAGCCGATTCCGAGATGCTCTTTAACCTGATTCGCGGAAATTCCTTTATTTGCGTCCATCACGATTGTGATCGCCAGGAACCAAGTGCGGAGCGGGATATGCGAGCCGTGAAAGATCGTTCCGACGGTAGGAGAAAAGCGGTGTTTGCAGGTAGGCTCGGAACAGGCGTAAGTGAAAGGACGTTTGTTGTCGCCGGTAGTCTTGCGCGTGATCCGCGTTACCTTGTCATTGCCGCAGATGGGGCAGCGGACGCCATCCGGCCAACGCCATTTTGAAAGGAACTCTAGGCACTGTTCCTCGGTTGCAAACTCGTTGGCGACCTGTATGAGATTCATCGGCGACCCCTCAGGAAAACCATTGCCACGATAATTACCGCTATCGCGATCACCGCGAGGGCCACCTTGGGCAGCACTGGAAGTGATATGACAACCATGCGATGATATTGCCATAAGGTTTTCTGTGTGTCAAGTGCATAATCGTCCAAATAACTTGTAGTGTTTCAAGATTTTACGGGTGAAAGGGGGGAGGGGTGGGTCGGTCTCAGTTGTGAGAAGGATTCCGAGCAGTTCCCGGTACCGACGAACAGCAGGTCCCTCCACTCGGGCTGAAGAGACTGTGTCGCAACCCAGTGTCACCGCTCCGCGGCTCTCTGTTTATCCCACTTGCCCGCGGGCTTACGCCCGCGGCTAACACAAATGTCGCCGCTGCGCGGCTGGTTGCCTTGCGATTCATACCGTTGGTCCCACTGAAAAATCCGTGTT
>JBARGS010000065.1:0-9306 GCA_049798495.1 Candidatus Korobacteraceae bacterium
GCTGGAAGACGACTCGCGACAATTGCTGGTCATGGCCAACGGCGAATTGAGTCGCATGTCGCACATCACCCGCCAGATGCTATCGTTCTACCGCGAATCGTCAGCCCCTTCGGCAGTTAAGATGACACACGTTTTGGACGATGTTCTGGAGCTATTCGCAGCCCGCCTGCGATCCAACCGCATCCATATCGAGCGCCGGTACGACTGCAGCGAGGAGATCCAGGGCTTTCCCGTGGAGCTCGGCCAGCTCTTTGCCAACCTGGTCGGGAACGCGATCGAAGCCGTCGGCGACAAGGGACGTATCTGGGTTCGCATCGCGGCTCACCGCGGAGCCACTCCGAAACAGACGGGAGTGCGAGTCGTGATCGCCGATAACGGCCCCGGCATCAAGCGCGAAGTGCAGCGGCAGATCTTCGAGCCGTTCTTCACAACGAAAGCGTCGAAGGGAACCGGGCTGGGGTTGTGGGTCGTGCGCGGCATCGTCGCCAAGCACAAAGGCTGGATCCGCATGCGCAGCAGCACAATGCCGGGGAAGAACGGTACCGTATTCTCGGTCTTTCTGCCCTCGCGGACAAATTTCGAGCAGCCTGCGGCGAACCCCGTTCCCGTTGCCGACGCGCTCCTATAAAGGGGAGCGCCGTACCAGCCTAATTTTTTCTCATCGGTGCTGCCCCCACCGGCATCCCACCAGAGATGTCGAATCCGGATTCAGGACTGGTGGGAGTCGGCCGCAAGCTGATCGTGCAAGGTTTGTCCTACGTCGAGGACATTGTCTATGTCGGTCTCGGCATCCTGCTGACCATCGCCGCCCTCACCTTGTTGGCGATTACCTTCAAGACTTCCTTGCTTGCCCTGTGGAACCACCAGTTTCTGAATGAGGCCATCGACCTCCTGGACCAGATCCTGCTGATCCTGCTCGTCATCGAATTGCTCTACACCGTGCAAGTGTCCTTCCGCGAGCACGGATTGCTGGCCGAGCCCTTCCTGGTCGTCGGCCTGATCGCCGTGATCCGCCGCATCCTGGTTCTCACCGCGGAGCTGCCCAAAGTCGCCGCAGCCGGGGAGATCGTGTTCCATCATGCGATTCTCGAACTGGCTTTGCTGGCGTTGATGGTCTTGCTTATGGTGACGTCGCTGATCCTGCTCCAGCGACAAGGCCGCGCGGACAAGGCGGAATCGGAGAAACCCACCACCGGATAGTAGAGAATCGGGACGGTGCGGGTTGCGCGGTGCGGGTGTCGGGCGCCCCATTCAAGGCCTTCTTTTGGCCTTGAGTGGGATACTTCTTTGTCAAAGAAAAAGACCCGCTCAAGCTTCGCTTGAACGGGGCACCCGCTTCGCTCGACTCGGCACCCGGCTGGAGGGTGGAAGGACGGATGTGGAGTTTCTGTACTTTCGAGGCAGCGCGAACTACTCCAGACTCTCCGGCTCCAGCGCGATGCTCTTCTCGCCGGCCGCTTTCTTCTCCCAATACTTGCGGACCCAGGCTTCCCAGCTCTTGCCGGCGGCGGTATCGCGGCCGCTGAATGCCAGGGCGGCAATCTCGGAGTAGGGAACCGCGATCTTCTGTTGCGAGTCTTTGGGGATGAGCCGCACGACGGAAGCGTCCAGCGTCGCGCCATCGCGACGGTCGAAGATGTAGCCTTCCACCCGCGATCCATCCTTGCGCGTGATGGTCACATCGCCACGATAGTCGAAGGCCTTCTCCAGCGCATCGCGCAGTTCGGCCTCGCCGGCCAATTCAGGGATCCAGCCTTCGATCTGGTCGCGCTCGCGTCCATCGACAATTTCAAGATGATCGGCGTTCAGGTTATGTTGTGGTTCGGACATTTTCGCTGCCAGCTTTTAGCTCCTGGCTCTTAGCAACCGAGCAATGAGCCTGATTCTTTGCATTATAGCTGCGGGGTCTTGAAAGACGCGAGAGCTCCGGGATCGGTAAGGATTAGACCGTGATCGCCTCTTGACGCCAGTTTCCTGAGAACAAGTATCGCGCCAGCATTTTCTTCAATTCAGCGGTGATGAGGTCGCGACGCTCGCGGGTAGGTTGCTCGTGGGCGTAGGCGATGAGGCGCTCGCCGGCTTCGCTGGCCACGCGCAGTTTGAGTTCGAGCTCGGGAGTGAGGGCAAGAGCCAGGCGCTCAAACAGCAGGGTAGAGACGATGGGGACCAGACCGGTGCGGGCCGCGGTGTTGGGCTTCCAGCTTACCTCCCTGGGTTCGCGTCCGAAGGAGATGGTGCGAAAGTCAGGATGTGTGTCGAGGTAGACAATATAGGCGTCGATCATGCGATCGAGAACGACGGCAGGATTGAAGTTGGGCAGGTTCAGGGGCGCCTGCAACATGGGTCGCATGACGTCGCGCTCCACCTCGGCGCGAAGCTGGCGGATGTGGCGCTCGGTGACGGCGTCGATGATGCTCTGCTTGTCGGGGAAGAAGCGATAGAGAGCGCCGACGGAGACGCCGGGTTCGGCGGCGATGCGCTTGGTGGTGACCTCCTCGAAGGGCAAGCGTGTGAGCAGCGAACTGGCCGCATCGAGAATGCGGGCAACGGTGCGCAGGCTGCGGTGCTGGACGGGGTCGCGACGAGTGGCGGCTCCCACGGCCTTGAGCAGCGGATCGATGGGTGGGTTGGACATGGTTACGGATTTAGTGGATGTGGGTAGTGTATACCGCAGGTGGAGCTGCGTAGCGGCGGAATTGCGGGTACTCGCGGATCGAAAAACCCCGCCCAAGCAAAAGCGGCTTGGACGGGGCACCCACAAATCTATTCTCTGACTCAATAGCTTGGGGTGGTTGGGTGGACCACCCGCCACAAAAAAAAACTCCAGGTCTAGAAAACCGCGAGACCTGGGCCACCCGTCCCCGGCCTGGATGGGTAAGGCCGGTAAATCTAACACACAAATCTATGAGAGCCGATAGATTCGTTGACGAATTTATTCTCTGACTCGATGTGTGATGTGGATGGGTGGGACACCGGTGGTTACAAAAGCAGCGAGAAAGTTAGATTCGGGCTTAAGGAGACATAAGTACCCGCGCAATATTTGAATAGAGATCGTGCAAGCCAGAAACGGTCCAATTATCTTGCTTTTCTGCACACGGACTTAACATCGTAGCCATACAAGCTTAACATCCAAGGTAATCGGGACGTAACATTGAAGTTATTTCCTTACAAGACGGACCACCTAAGAACCATTGACAAGAACTACTAGCGGGTGTAGTTTCGTTCCCCTGTTTGCATTGGGACGATGAACGGTTCGATAAGATGACCAGAAATAGTTGGAATACTATCTGTGACTCTATCGTACGCCGTCACAACATAACCTCGGACAGTTAATTCATACATTTCAATATTCTGGAAGCGAGCAGTTGGGGCGACCATACGATCCAAGGCAACGGGGCGTAGAGTGCAAAATTTAGGGAATATTTTTTGAACATCAATACCGCAAGGAGCAAATGTCATGGCAGCCCCCGCGTCCGCCTTCGTCTCTTCGCTCTTCGACCAACTCGCAACCTACATCGCAAATGGAACCAGCGTAACTGACATCCAGAACGACCTCACGAACAATTGCGGCGTCCCGTCTGCCGTGGCTTCGATGATCGCACAGGCCTTGGTGAATGGGGGAAAGATCGACTACACGGGACAACCAACAAACCTTGGCGACCTTCTCAATCCGTTCCTGCCGTCGCCGGCGCCCACAGCCTTGACCAACATCACGGTTGATGATCTCTCCTTCGCCTGCGACCTGACGGACCAGAGTTTTGAGTTCGACGGATCGGCCACGGTACCCCTCACACTGGCAGGTCAGTCCGCCAGTTGGAGCCCGGCTCTCAGCGTCAGTTCCGCTGTCCAGGACGGCAACCGTGATAACGAGGGTACTCTGAGCTCCAGCTTCACGCTCGGTACTCTTAACCTGGACGCAGAATACGACTTCAGCTCCGATAGCCAGACGCTCACGGCTGATATTTCCGCAGCGTCGGGTCAGCTCTCGCTTCAGTCGCTCTGTTCTGGGTTCGGCCTCACCATGCCTTCGCTGTGGGGCGGCGTTTCGGACATTTCCCTGACAGACGCTGCTCTTGAACTCGACATGAGCGGTGAAACGGACACGGTGCAGATTACAGCGCAGTATTCGGCCGGCTCATTACTCTCCGGCGACGCTTTCGCAATGGTGATCAACAACGATACCGGATGGACACTGGTCTTCGGAGCGGAGTTGGGCACCAATTTCAGCAATTTCCCGGTCATAGGATCTATAGGATCTGCTGTTCTCCCGACTGATCTCACAGCCGCCCTAGCGACGGACTCTGCGGCGGCCTCTGTAGTGATTTCGACGGGCGCGATCCAGAACCTCATCATCCCGGATGCTAATAACTCGTTCGCGAATTATCCCGCAATCAGTTTTGCTGGCGCGGGCCTAATGTTTGCAGCGTTGCTCGATCTCAGCAGTGGCGGCAGCGGCACCTGCACGGGCAGTCTGGCCAACTTTAACAATCCTCCCCCGAAGCAGGGAGAGCAGCCCACAAACTATGACACGAGCATCCTGATCACCGCCGACCTGACTCCCTCGGTAGTAACCCTGACGGCGGAACTGGGTTCGCGAACGCTCTATGACTGCGGCAAGCTTGAGCTTACCCTCAGCATCTTCCTTGCGGCAACGCCCACGATTCAGATTCAGAGCTCCATCACTGTCTGCAATGTGGCTTTCGATATGAGCATCGATCTCACAGCGGAGGAGCTATTCTGCATCCTCAAGCTGCAGTCGACCGGTGGAATCACCCTTCCGAACCCTCTGCAAAATGTGCAGATCGATTCGATCCAGGGGGTGATCGGCATTGACTTCGACAAAGCTGAGGCCGAGGTTGGAATGGCCGCAGTATTCGCTTTCAACAACGCGCCCACCGGTACGTCTTCCAACAGCGTCATTTCCTCATTGGTGCCTCATGGTACGAGCTCCGCCAGCGCGGGACAGGTGCCGGCGCCGTCGGAATGGGAGTGTGCCCTGATCGTAGGTATTGACGCCGACCTTATCCCAGACATAGATCTGGCACTGCTGAGCATAAACCAGATCAACCTGGGCGACGCTTGCGGCTTTTTATGTCCGGCGGTGCCGAGTGGCGTCACGCAGGCGTTGAACGGAATTCAGCTTAACAACATTCTCATCTACTGGTGCGACACCCTGCCGGGCAATTTTGCAGCGCTCAATCTCACCCTGCCGGATGGCACAGCACTGGGCACAGGTTTCATCTTCCAGGGCGGCCTGAGCTGGGGCTCATTCTCGGCTTTTGCCGGCATCAACGTAACCTCGAGCGGCTGCAGCGGTAATCTCTCCGTCTCTCCGATTAACATCCCTTCGGGTGGCGGCATCCTTAGCATTACGGGGGATGGACCTGGCCAGAATGGTGTTACAGCAGGCGGCCCCATTGTCCAGTTCAACACAAATCCCAGTTCCGGCCAATATTTCACCGCGAGCTGGACCGTGAAGCTCCTCGACGTGTTCAACGGGAGTGCCGACGTGACGGTGACCAGCACTGAGCTCGACTTCACGGTAACCGCAAACGCCGGCTTGCTCATTAGTGGGGACATCCAGTGTCAGCTCGACCCCGCTCAGGGATGGTTCAATTTCCAGTGCTCGGGAAGCTTGGATGATAACTACAGTGTGGACCTTGATATCGCAGGCTTCCAGGAGACGATTTCTCTCGGTCAGTACGACTTCTTGGCCTCTGTATCGGTCGACGTGAACGACGATGGCATCAGCGGGTCACTCGATGCCACCTTTGAATTTGGGGGGATAAACCTGAGCGTTCCGACTGTATCGGTTGATGGCTCGTGGAGCAGCGCTGAGGACCTGGTGGATTCCATTTGTGACCAGATCAAGAATTACTCCAGTACCATTTTCAATGACTTTGTCGGCGAGATGGAAAATCTAGGGCAGAAGTTCGAGAAAGACATCGAGCACCTGGAGGACTACTTCACGGAGTTCGTCGATTGGTTCTGGGGTGACAACAAGAAGAAGAACCCGGCTTACTTCAAGAATTATGCGTTGGTCCAAGGTTCCGGACCCGCTGTCTTTGAGGTCTATGATATGAAGCTTCGGTTTGTGCCCGATTGGACGACGTTAAGCTTCCTCGACCCAAAAGGTAAAAACACAATCACCCAGAACATGGATCCAGTGTTAGCCTTGCTGCCGCAGGATACGGTCATGGTTCCTTCACGGGTTAACGGGACAGTTTTTCAGGACCAAAGCGGGAACTTTTACTTGAGCCTATCCGACGGTTATTACACACCCCAATCGGGGCCCAATAACGAGAAGAAGAACACGCCGAATAGTGCTAAGTACTCCGTCCAGAATGCTACGGCCTTTCTGCAAAGAAGTACATGTCTGACGGAGTTTCTGGCGTTTCAAGTGAACCAGTATGGCGCAGGGATGCAATCCGCAAGCAACGACATCGATAACATTGACGACAACAAGCTGTTGCAGAGTAAGACCAGCATCCAGAGTATGTTCCAAACGCTGGCGAACGTTATGGTCATTCAGGGCGATGGCGGTGGCCAGGAGTGCTCGTTGTTCCTGGACGGCATTCGTTATGTTCTGGCCGGCGGCTGGACTACCGTGTATTTTATGTCGTTCTGTACCTCAGGTTACAGCGCAACGAAAATACCACAAGCGGCGTACGACGGGATTCCCGAATACGCTCTCCCCGAAGGTATAGCAATCGCCCCTAAGCAGCTGTACAGATCCAACGTCCAAAGTCAAACGACAGTCTATTGGGCAAGCAACGACGGGGCCTACACTCTACATCCCATTAACCAAGCGTACTACGACCAGAATTTTCCAGGGCAAGCGTGGACGAGAATTCCCGACGAGTTTTTGTGGTCCCTAAGAATGGGGAATTGGCTTTACGGGACAGTTGGGGGGTAATGACCAGTAGTGCCGGGTGGGTCATTTGAGCCTTGTCGGTGGCCCAGGTCTCGCAGTTTTCCAGACCTGGGAGTTCATCGACTTGGCGCAAAATGTCCCGCCGGCTGGGGTGCGATTGAGGAGTACCGTGTCGGCACGACTGAAGTCGTGCACTGATACGAAGCAAGGAAATTCCGAATATAGTGTCGGCGGTTCAGGCTCTTCGATTCGGAAAAAACCGATAACTGTTGAGGCAAGTATGAAGAGTGTTTGTCTGGCGCTTCTCGTGTGCATGGTCTCCATGCTCGCTCTGGCTGAAGTAAATGTGACCCTGGCGCCTTCGGGCACCTCAGACTTCGGCAATCAACCGATAGGCTTCCAGGCTCTTACTCCGTTCCTTCTAGCCAACAGCGGATCGAGCGCCATCACGATCACGGGTATCGCAGTCGAGCCCGCTAATGGCCCGTATTCGATTTACCACGACCAATACACTTCTTGCCCAAGCCAAGGCATGCTATCGGCAGGAGCTGATTGCGAAATTGTGGTGGGATTCACAGCTTCCGCTGTGGGGCCAGTTTCCGGAAAGTTGGTGGTGAATTATGTGGTTCAAAACAGCCACGTGACGCTGAATGCTAACCTGATGGCCAACGGCGTAAACGACGTCACGATAGTAGCGGCCCCCATCCCGTGTAATTACCACATCCAATATTTTTTCAGTCCGCTTCCGTGTACAGTGACCCTGCTGAACCAGGAGCCAACGACTCTCATGTCAATCTCGGAAGAAGTTGAGCCGTCGGGGCCTGGCGATTTTAGTATCTGGTCGACAACTTGCGGAAGCTCGCTGTCTGTCCTCACTTCTTGCACCATCGCAATAGCATATTGGGGAGGACACGACTTGGAAGAGGGTGTCTTGCAGGTGACGTCCAACTCTCCGGACCACAGAACTATAAAGTTTCGCCTGCAGGGTTGTAGTCGTGGCCTCTGTTAGAACTGCATCTGGCAGGGCGGGTGGCGATGGAGTACCCTGGGCGGCGCGAGAGCGGCTCTTCGCGGCGGAGCAGAAAATAAAGTCGGCTCGGGAGGCGGCCTGAGATCTAAGGAAGCCACAGATCCATTCGGCTGCGCTCGAACCGCAGATCCCTCCACTTCGCTTCGCTCCGGTCGGGATGACAAGTCGTGGATCGTGTTCCCTTGAATCATGTATCGAAACTAACGATCCACGATCAACGACTCACCATTCACTAAAAGCTAATTGCCAATTGTTCGTTACTTCGCTTCACCGATCTGCACCAGCGGATTGTGGGCGTGGACCGGCTTCGCTTCCTCGTTCAGCATGGCAAGCGCTTCGTCATCCTTATACTTCGTCGAGAAGGTTGCGCGCACGGTGGCGGCGAAACCTTTCCATGATCCGAAGGTGTCGTGGACGGCGGAGGCTTCGTACCCGCTGTGCACCATACAATTGGCGCACTTGGGATTGCCGCTCTCGGTACCGTAATGAGACCACTCGGTCTCGCGCATCAGCTCCTCGAAGGTATCGGCGTAGCCGTCCTGCAACAGGTAGCAGGGCTTCTGCCAGCCGAAGAGGTTGAAGGTCGGCATGCCCCACGGGGTGCAGGGATAGTCGCGCTTGCCCATCAGGAATTCCAGGAACAGCGGCGACTGGTTGAAGACCCACTTCGTCTTGCGATTCGCCAGGATGGTGCGGAAGAGGCGCCGCGTCCGCGCGCGACCGAGGAAGTGCTTCTGGTCGGGCGCCTTGTCGTAGGAGTAGCCGGGCGACAGCATCATGCCCTCGACACCGAGTTCCATCATCTCGTCGAAGAAGGCGCGCACGCTGTTGGGATCGGCGCCATCGAACAGCGTTGTGTTGGTGGTGACGCGGAAGCCGCGGCGCAGCGCTTCCTTCATTCCATCGAGTGCCAGGTCGAATCCGCCTTCGCGACAGACCGAGAAGTCGTGATGCTCGCGCTCGCCATCCACGTGTACCGAGAACGTCAGATACTTGCTGGGCTGGAACAGGTCGAGCTTTTCCTTGAGCAGCAGCGCGTTGGTGCAGAGGTAAATGTACTTCTTGCGTGCGACCAGGCCCTCGACGATCTCGGCGATCTGGGGATGCATCAGCGGCTCGCCGCCGGGAATCGACACCATCGGCGCGCCGCACTCATCGACCGCGCGGAAGCACTCCTCGGGCGAGAGGTTCTGCTTGAGAACATGCGCGGGATACTGGATCTTGCCGCAGCCGGCGCACGCCAGGTTGCAACGGAACAGCGGCTCCAGCATGAGCACGAGCGGATAGCGCTTGCGCCCCTGGATGCGCTGCTTCAGGACGTACGTCGCCACCGTCCACATCTGCGATACGGGAACTGCCATGGAAACCTGCTTTCAGTTGTCAGCTATCGGCCGTCAGCTTG
>JBARGS010000066.1:0-1898 GCA_049798495.1 Candidatus Korobacteraceae bacterium
ACTTCAGTGAGTGCGTGAGATCTGAATTCGGATATTGGTAGTGGAGTAAGGAGCACGAAAATCGAGCGCCGGGAGGCGCGGCGACAGTCTAGCCCAGGACGGAGCGTAGCCGGGGTCCCCGCTTCGCGCCGCTTTTGCGCGAAGTGGGGTGGGTAGCGGAGTCCTGGGTAAGTGGAAAATGATGCTGAGTCCCGTAGGGACGGCAGCCCTTCTCACGCAGATACTAAAGCTGTGCCCTGACACAAAGCATTGTGATGGGAGAGGCAGAACTGTGAGAAAGTCGGCGTTCATATTCCCGTTCCTACTTGTCAATGGTGTGTGGCTCTTGTTTGCCTATTTGCTTCACGTCATGAACATGCGTCCCGGGGCTATCGCGGTCGTGCTAGCTGTTGGCGTGCTACTGGGAAATTTGGCTACTTACGCTGGCGTTAAGCTCGCAGGGAAACTGCTCCATAAGAGCGGGTGAATTTCTTATAACGGATTCTTTTGAAGAGACTAGCGGCTGTTATCGGCACAAGTGAAATTGTGCTCTCACGCAAGGCCTAATTGAGAAAGGGGTTTTTTGATGGATACCGTAGGACGCTATGTTGCCGACGCAGTTTTAGGGATCGACACACTGTGGGGCGGAGACGTGATGTGCCCCTCGGGAACGGGACGCTTCATCGCTGATTCGTGGTATTCGGACGAGCCGCTGCCGGCGGCGTACACGACCGCATCGGCCGCGAAGGTTCGCGAGACTGGTGGTGTCGGCGGCAAGACCGTCGATCGCGCCGCAGTGGATGCATACTTGAAGGAGGTCGATCTCCCGGCAGCAATTGCCGGACTTCGCAAAGAAGGTAGCGCGATCGGTGGCTTGCGCGGGCGCTATCTGGTCTCATTGGCGGATTGTCTTCAAACCATGTGGGACCTTGCTGCGGAGATCCTCGGTAACGGTCCAAAGGTTCCTTACGAGCGCAGCGTCGAATCGTCAACCGGACGCCCGCCGGAGCCGTCGAAGCCCGAAGCCAAGCGCGACCGGGTCGCGGAGTTGCTGAGCCGCGCAGGCTACGCATCGAAGAATGGCGGTTTGCTGGGAGCGGTGGACGCATGGCGTCGCGAGCGGATCACGCCCATGGGATCGGTGAAGGCGCTGGGCGCAGCTGTCATCGCCTACTTTGACAATCTGAGCGCGGCAAACCTCCTGCCGCATTTGCCCAAGGAGCTGGCCAACATTCCGCGCGCGAACATCGAATTCCTTCCCATTAAAGAAGCCTGGTTTTCCGGCTCGATGAACTATCTGGGACGCGCGCGTAACCAGGACGGCTCGCCCAAGTACGAAGCCAGCTACGAGATCAACGCCTCGCTCCAAATCAGCTTTCCGGAATTTCAGCAGCTTGTCAGCCACGAAGTTGTTCCCGGCCATGTGACCACCTTCGCGTATCTGCAGAATTTGTACGTGCGGGGGGTAGCGGGTTTCGAAGCCACCGTGCTCACCATGAACACGCGCGCGGCGACGCTGTTCGAGGGACTGGCCAACAACGCGATCCTGATGGCGCACGGAGTCACCGAGATCGATCAGCTTCCCGACGAAGACATGCAGATCGGCGTGCTGCTGGCGCTGCTGCAGGATGACGCGAAGAACCAGTCGTCCTATCTCACCTGGGGCGAAGGCAAGCCGCAGGCGGAGATTGCGAAGATCCTGCGGAGCGACTTCCTGGTCAGCGAAGAGCGTGCCGACAAACTCTCAGGCGCCTGGGGACGGCATCCGCTGCTGGGAAGAATGTATCTGCCAGCCTATCGCGCGGGCACAAAGAAGGTCGCCGATCTGCGCCGCAGCTTCCCGGCAGAGAAGGTGCTGCCGGCGATTTATGGCTGCTCCGGGATGGTGGATATCACTACTGTGGATGAGGTACTGAAAG
>JBARGS010000067.1:0-8546 GCA_049798495.1 Candidatus Korobacteraceae bacterium
CTCTGGTACTCCGCTTCGGCGGCCTTCACCTGTAACTGCGCATCGAGCGCTTCCTGCTCCAATTGCGGATTTGTCATCTCCACCAGAACGGTGTCAGCTGTGACCAGCGAGCCGGGCAGCTTGTCGATGCGAATGACAGTGGCTTCCGTTTCGGCAGGAATCTGGCGAACATCTTCGTGGCTCGGCGTTAGCGATCCCAGGCCGCGCACCTGCCGCAGCATGGAGCCGCGCTTCACCGTGTCGGTCCAGATGGTGCTGCGGTCGACGGTGGGAGCTGCCGGCTTCAGACGCGAGATGCCGACGGTGACGCCGACCAGTACGACCAGCGCGGCGATCGACCAGATGATCTGGCGGCGGCGCTTCTGACGTTTAATTTCAGGACGGGCGATATCCATTACAACTTCCTTTGTGCAAGCGGGGCACCATAATCAGGAACGCTTACTAGCTGTTTTGTGAATCAGTTACGGGAGCTGAGCAGCTTTCGCGCCGGGCCGCTGTGTCCCTCCCCGGATTGAAGTGTCCAATATCGGACAACGTTTGTCCAGCGGGAATCCCGAGAATTTAGCGCCAGCGTCGGGTTCGAGAAAGAAGTCAGGCGGAGAAGTGAGCCGAGGGATAATCCGAGTCCGCCAGCAGGATGTGCCGTAAAATCGGTGCGCCAGCATGAGTGCAACCAGCTCCGTGATCGCAACGGTTCCGTCTGAATCGCGCCCGGCAGAGCACCGCCTGTTCTCGCTTGATCTTTTTCGCGGGGCCACGATTGCTGCCATGATCGTGGTCAACAATCAGAGCAACGAGTCTGCCTACTGGCCGTTGCGTCACGCGGAATGGAACGGATGGACTCCAACCGATCTGGTGTTTCCGTTCTTCCTCTTTATTGTGGGCGTGTCCCTGGTTTTTTCGAGTCAGGCGCGGCAGCAGCGCGGAGCGTCGCGAGGCGTTTTGGTTGGGCACACGTTGAGACGCAGCGCAATTTTGTTTGCCGTTGGCATTGCGCTAAATTTCCTGGCCGCGGCCGACCTGGCCAGTTGGCGAATTCCCGGTGTGTTGCAGCGCATCGCGGTGGCCTATTGCGCGGCGGCGCTGATCACGCTGTATACGAGGACCTACACTCGCGTCGGCTGGATTGCGGCGTTGTTGCTGGGTTACTGGCTGGTGATGCGTTTTGTGCCTGTGCCCGGCTTCGGTGTGCCAGGCCGCGACATTCCTCTGCTGCACCCGGACGCCAATCTGGTGGCCTATCTCGATCGCAAGTTGATGCTGGGACACCTGTGGGAACCCACACGCGATCCCGAAGGCATTCTGAGTACGCTGCCGGCGATTGCGACGACCCTATGTGGAGTTCTGACCGGTGAGTGGTTGCGGTCGGCCCGTACCCCGAAGCAAAAGATCTTGGGCATGTGCCTGTACGGCGTGGCAGGCGTGATCGCCGGTGAGCTATGGGGGATCTGGTTTCCCATTAATAAGAAGTTGTGGACCAGCTCGTACGTGCTGCTTACCGCAGGACTCGCTTTGATTAGCCTGGCCATCTGTTATTGGGTGACGGACATCAGGTTGCACCGCGGATGGTGGAGCTCTCCCTTCATCATTCTGGGCTGCAACGCCATCACGGCGTATGTGCTGTCGGAGCTGATCGGCGGTGTGCTCTCGTGGAGGGGATATGTTTTCCTGCGGTCGTGGCAGGACTCAGCGCCGGCGGCGGCCTCGCTGCTGCACTCGTTCGTCGTCCTGGGGCTCTGTTTCCTGCCAGTATGGGTGATGTACCGCAGGAAGATATTCCTCAAGATATGAAGTGGTAGGAACGACTCAGGAAAATGCGCAACGCCAGATGCCCTGGAAGCCCTCGACGAACTCGAGCTGGTCTAGCTCTTGAGGATTGACGTGTAGGCTCGCCACGGCCCCACTTCATGCGAATACTGCTTGGCGGTGACGCGTGCGATCTGCGAGAGGTGCGATAGATCGTGTACGACCCATGCGGCGAGAAGGTGGCCCAACGTCACCGGGCCAAATTCCGGATGGCAGCCGCGGCGCGACATGTCCTCGCTGGTGATATGCAGGTCCTGCAGGATCTTTATGTTCTCCCCGCGCATGAAGGCGAACTGGTCGAGCAGGGCGGCAATCGGTCGAGTTTGATCTTCACGGAATTGCGCGAAGCGATCGAACGGCGTGAAGGCTTGCGCTTCGCCCTTCTCCAGAATGATTCGCGTCCGCGGAATCCAGTCGGTCAGCTCGCCGTGGATCAGATGTCCCACAATGTCGTAGCAACTCCAGGTGCCGCTACCCTCGTTGAGCCGCAGCCAGGACTCGGGAATGCCGCCGATCATCGCGTTGAGCGTCGCCGGCGTGCGCTGGAGAATTTGCGTCGCTTCTGGAAGGTGGAACTGCATACAGGGACCTCGATTTGTAGCTGTCGTGAACGGCCGAGCAGTCCGCGCAGAAGTCTCCCGCCCGGCTCTCAAGTGAAAGTACGGAGCCGTGGCAAGAAAGTTCCGGTGTTTTCTGCTGCTCTAGCTGAAAGCTGATGGCTGACAACTGACGGCTGGTTTTATGGTCGGGACGGGCAGATTTGAACTGCCGACCCCTCGCACCCCAAGCGAGTGCTCTACCAGGCTGAGCCACGTCCCGACTGGGCGGTGAGACCGATCCAAGCGAACCGGCAGGGTTTCGAGGTCACCGATAGTCTAACACTTTCGCCGGAGGCAGAGCCAAGCCGAAGGGCCCCAATCATCCTTCTCGCGCACTACCAAAACACTCCTGAACCGAGAGGTACAGAAAGCAAATTGACACTCCGGCCAGCCCCGGATACGCTTCGATTCGCCGTTCCGGCGGCGGATCGGCACAGCGACCAAGAGAACGCGATTCCCTTTCGATCCCCGGATTGCGAGGCGTGGCATGGATAGGCCTAAGCTCTATTGGAAAACCGTCCCTAAGAGTTCCATGGCGATTTTCTTGCTGGGTGTCTTCTTCCTGTTCAGCATCATCGGCTTTGCCGTCGATGTCATGAAGCTGGGCAGCCAGCCCATCTCCGGGCTCCTAATCTCGGTTGTCTTGAACGGCCTGTTCGCTGTCTTCTATGCCATCGGGGGAATCGTACTCAGGAAAAGCTGGTGGAAGGCATTCATTCCCATATTTATTGTGCAGTTCGGCGTCAGCGGGTTGTTGCCGAACCTGCTTCCCAACCTTCCGCCGCCCGATCAGTTGGACGCTGCCGGACTCGCGAGTCTCCACGAGCGACTGGTCTTCAGCGCATCCGCCATCATCGTTGCCATGATTCTGGGCTACGTCTGCCTCCTGTATGTCTCGATTACCGAAGGCCGCCGATATTTCCGCGCTCACGCCGAAATCGAGTTAGCTACCGAGATACACCGGACGCTGGTACCTACGGTCGATACCACCATTGGCGGCTTCGAGTTCTATGGACGCTCGTTGCCCAGCGGCGAGGTGGGCGGCGACCTGATCGACGTGTTCCAAGACGACCGCGGCTGGATCGCCTACGTCGCCGACGTCTCCGGCCATGGCGTCGCTCCGGGTGTAGTCATGGGCATGGTGAAGAGTGCAGCCCGGATGCGGCTGTCGTCCGCCGACAGGAGCGCGGGTCTGCTGGAGAGCCTCAACTCCGTCCTCTACTCCGTCACCCGGCCGGAGACGTTCGTCACCTTCGCTTACCTGGCGTCAGATGGAGAGCGGCTGGAGTGCGCCTACTCGCTGGCGGGACATCCCGCGATCCTCCACTATCATGCCGCCAGCAGAGAGTTCTCCGAAGTCGCATGCTCCAACTTGCCATTGGGAATGTTCGACCGGCAGGCATTTGCCAGCGGCTCGGTCGAATACGGCCCCGGCGATCTGTTTCTCCTGCTTACCGACGGCCTGCTCGAGGTCGAAAATGCGAAAGGCGAAGAGTTTGGATTGGAGGGCGTTAAGAAGGTGGTCTCAGAGCACGCGACCGATCCGGGTAAGGCAATTTTCCAGACTCTAGTCGATGCCGCTCACCAGCACGGCCGCGCCGTGGATGACCAATCGTTGCTTCTGGTGCGCTGGGTTGCCAAGGCGTCTTAGCGGCGAAGACTATGACGACTACGAACCGGCGGACTGTAGTCGGTAGGAATTTTCTTGCGCGATTTGTCCGCAGTAGCATAGAAGCGGAGGCAATGGGCGTAATGTTTACTTCTCGGCCGATTGGATTTGTCAGCTCCCCCTACAAGACAACAAGCGAGATCCCCAAAGGTCTTGGCGCTCAACACCAGGCAGAAGGTGTGCTGAAGATTCTTCCCGAGTTCGAGCCCGGGCTGGCGGACATCGAGGGCTTCTCGCATCTTTTCGTCATCTGGGAGTTCGATCGCTCCGAGGGTTTTCAGTTGCAGGGCACTCCCCCTTCGGACAATCGGCCGCATGGAGTGTTTGCGAGCCGATCTCCGCGGCGCCCGAATCCGCTTGGGTTGACGGTGGTTGAGCTGTGCCGCCGCGAAGCTTGCAATCTGCAGGTGCGGGGCGTCGATATGCTGGACGGGACGCCGATCCTCGATATCAAGCCGTATCTATCGAGCATCCCAGACGAAAAATTACGACGTGGGTGGCTTGCCGAAGCTGAAGCACGTCAGAAGTGAGGATGGTGAGTCAAGGAAACTCTGAATAACTTCTCGAACTTGCCGCAGGGGCTAAAGCCCCGTTGATTTTGCGACGCTTGCGGCACGGCTGAAGCCGTGCCCTTTCAGAACCGGGACTTAATCAGAGCTTCCTTAAGCCTTAGAGGGAAACCCCTTGCTCACAGCGCAGCTACCCGCCGTTGTGCCAGCAGGAAATACAGTGCCATCACGATCAGGAGAAGTCCGTTCACGCTCAGCACCAGAGGCGCGGTAAAGATCGGAACCAGCCATCCCGACAGCAAGTTGCCCATGGGCATTCCTCCGCGGAAGGCGCAGTTGTAGACGCTCATCACCCGTCCGCGCATTTCGTGGGTAGTGATCAATTGCACCAGCGAGGTCACAGTCGCGAAGACCGCCATCATGGAAGCGCCGACCAGCACCAGCATCCCATAGCTCAGCGGCAGCCACTTCGAACCGGAAAACACCGCGATTGCCGCGCCCAGGCAGATGAGCATGCTGATGGCGAATCGCCCTTTGTGCCGTATGTTGCCCATACCGGCGACGATCAGCGACCCGCAGATGGAGCCGATTCCCATCAGCGAGAGCAGATTGCCGTAGGTCTCCGGTCCGCGATGAAAGATGTCTTTGACGAATACCGGGATGTAGGTTCGCATCGGCATGGCAAGCGCCGTCATGCAGAACGCCAGCACGATCAGCGCTTCCATGGAGCCCTGCTTGCGAACGAACTTGATGCCTTCCTTCAGGCTGGTCAACATCGAGTCCGTGGTACTCACCGGCAGAAATCGTGTGCGGATCATCAGCAGCGTAATGACCGGCGCGAGGAAGGAAACCGCGTTGAGTCCGAAGCACCACTTCTCGCCCAGCTTGGCCAAGGCTTGCCCAGCGAGCGCCGGCCCGATCGTCACCGCGAGATTGAATTGAATGGAGTTCAGCGCGATGGCATTTGGCATGTCCTCTCTGTCGACCAGGGTCGGAATCAGCGCCGAGTAGGCTGGCCCGCCAAAGGCCTGCGCCAGGCCCGACATAAACGAGAGACAGAGGATGGGCCAGACGTGCGTCAGTCCGTTGGCGACAAGAACCGTCAGGATCGTCGCGCTCGTCATCTGTATGTACTGCGAGACGAGAAGGACCTTGCGGCGCTCGATGCGGTCGGCCACCACGCCGCCGATCAGGGAGAAGAGAAAGATGGGAATGCCGCCGAGAAACTGATCCATCGCCAGCAGAAATGCCGAGTGGCTCAGGCGATAGATGAGCCAGCCCTGGGCGACGATCTGCATCCAGGTGCCGATACTGGAGGTGCAGGCGCCAATCCACATTAGCCGGAAATCGCGATAGTGAAATGCTTTGAATATCCTGCGAAAGGTGGATGACCTCATGGGCTCGGGGCGTCTCTGTGGTGCAACATCTATCTTCGCATGGGTGGGCACGAAACTGATTAGATGGCGGCGGGCGGCGCAGGGCGCGAAACTTTCACGCTGCGCCAAAACGATGGTCAATGTAAACTTCTTCCGGATTGCCGAATGAAGGCTGCCGATCCAGACAACCGATATCCCTGCGATCAAGTTGTTCCCATCGAGCAGGAGCCGCGCCATCATCTCGTCATCGAGAACGAATTCGTTCGCGCGTTCGCGGTAGAGATCGCGCCGCACGAGCGCACGCTCTGCCATCATCATCCTCAGGATTATCTGCTCTATGTGGCCAGCGGCGCGGAGATCGTCAGCGCGGCGCGTGGTGAGGGGCCGAAGAGGCTTAACTACAGCGATGGAGAGTGCGAGATGTCGGCGGCGGGCATGACGCATGTTGTGGAGAATCTCGGGGAGAAGCCGTTTCGGAATATCGTGGTGGAGATGTTGCCCGGTGTGAAGCTGGCGCGTGGCGGTGATCCGAAGTTCGTCAAAGGCAGCGGCAGGGTTGATCGCGTTTTCGGCGATGAGCGCGCAGCCGTATTTGAAGTGACCATGGAGGTGGGTGCGGATTTGGAAGTGGACGGGCCGGCAGTCGTAACCAACGCCCACAGGGACTCTCCCGCGTTTGATGGGGATCAGGAAGCCCAAGCGAATGAATTGTTTACAGAGCTGTCATGGGTTGGCCCAACGAGGAGGGTGGGACTGCGGAACCCGGGCGAAACGCAGCAGACGGTGCTGATATTTCAGCTGGGACGACTGGGTTGAGAAAACGCCGGAGGCCTTCTGCAAGGCTGCACTGCCAGGGCCGGCTTGCCGCAGGACATGAACTCCGCCTGGTGCAAAGCGTGTGGGAATTGTGTGGAAGTCCGCGAATGCTGCAGGTCGAAAGCTGTTTTACACGGTGGCGGGACTAATTTTTGTTGTTGCGAAATCGCCGGTGTTCATGCGCTTTTCAGCCATCTCGCGCGAAAATCCGCCGCAAAAGTTGTAGCCCGGGGGTTGCGCAGCCTCGTGGTGTCTGTTATAAAAGTTAAGTCAGCAAGAGGCGTTGCTGTCGCCAGTTGGGTGGGATGATTTTGAATCCTTGCAGTAAGGCTGGCGTCTAACAGATAGCGCTTCATATAAGCTGCCCTGGCCACAGGGCTGGATGTCGGGAACAGAGTTTCCCGGCGGGTTAGCGGAATCGCGGAACCTCCAGTACAAGATCTTTTCTGAATTCAAACGCTCTGGTGCCTTTGCGCGCGGAAATTCGGCCACAAAGCCACGGAGAGCGGCATATTGTGCGTTTGCTCGGCGTGGGTTCACCACAGAGGCACGGAGACACAGAGGAATTCAAGTCTCAATATTCTCTGTGCCTCGGTGTCTCTGTGGTGGATTGAAGATCGTTGAGCGTCCCGGCGCTCCCCGTTACCGTTGAGGTACTTGGGTTGACAGCGCGGGAAAATGCGTAGTATGTTTGAAAGGTTTCGAGGACGACGGCCGGAATCGTAAGGTTTCGTGTCGTCATTATCCGAAGCAGCCGCCCAGTGCGGATTTGCCCGGATCTTTGACAAAAGGTTGAACGTGCCAGTCGTGAGAATACGTTCGAGTTAAGTTCGAGCGAAACTCACAAAATAGCAATTCCGCCGTCAGGCCTTCGGGCTTGGACGGCTGTTCGCCGACCTCCGTCGGTGAACATTTTCAGGTTTCAAACGAGAGTTTGATCCTGGCTCAGAATCAACGCTGGCGGCGTGCCTAACACATGCAAGTCGAACGAGAAAGTGGGAGCAATCCCATGAGTACAGTGGCGTACGGGTGAGTAACACGTGACTAACCTACCCTCGAGTGGGGAATAACCTCGGGAAACCGGGGCTAATACCGCATAACATCTACGGATCAAATGCGCAAGCAGCTTGAGGAGGGGGTCGCGGCCGATTAGCTAGTTGGCGGGGTAATGGCCCACCAAGGCAATGATCGGTAGCCGGCCTGAGAGGGCGCACGGCCACACTGGAACTGAAACACGGTCCAGACTCCTACGGGAGGCAGCAGTGGGGAATTTTGCGCAATGGGGGAAACCCTGACGCAGCAACGCCGCGTGGAGGATGAAGCCCCTTGGGGTGTAAACTCCTTTCGATCGGGACGATTATGACGGTACCGGATGAAGAAGCACCGGCTAACTCTGTGCCAGCAGCCGCGGTAATACAGAGGGTGCAAGCGTTGTTCGGAATTATTGGGCGTAAAGGGTGCGTAGGCGGTGCGGTAAGTCTGTTGTGAAATCTCCGGGCTCAACTCGGAGCCTGCAACGGAAACTGCCGTGCTGGAGTATGGGAGAGGTGAGTGGAATTCCCGGTGTAGCGGTGAAATGCGTAGATATCGGGAGGAACACCTGTGGCGAAAGCGGCTCACTGGACCATTACTGACGCTGATGCACGAAAGCTAGGGGAGCAAACAGGATTAGATACCCTGGTAGTCCTAGCCCTAAACGATGATCGCTTGGTGTGACAGGTACCCAATCCTGTCGTGCCGGAGCTAACGCGTTAAGCGATCCGCCTGGGGA
>JBARGS010000068.1:0-7277 GCA_049798495.1 Candidatus Korobacteraceae bacterium
GAAGGACGGCATCATCGCCTACAAGATCGCAGCCCATGCCGCCGACGTAGCGCGGCATCGTCCGGGCGCGCGCGATCGCGATGACGCCATCAGCTACGCGCGCTACACCTTCGATTGGGATAAGCAGTTTGCCCTGTCGCTCGATCCCGAGACGGCGCGCTCCATGCACGACGAGACGCTGCCCGACGCGTACTACAAGGAAGCGGCGTTCTGTTCGATGTGCGGTCCGAAGTTCTGCTCGATGAACTATTCGGCCAAGGTGGACGAGTACAACCGGCAAGTTCATGGAGTTGAGAAGAAGGACTATTCGGAATTGATGAATAAGCTGGTGGCGATAAAGTAGCTGTCAGCTATCAGCCGTCAGCTTTCAGTTTAACCGGCCCTTGTGGCCGGTTTGTTTTTGCGCAGAATCAACGACTATGAGTTGAAGCTGTCATCCTGAGCGGAGGCGACCCGGTGTTGGCCGCCGGAGTCGAGGGACCTCTATAGCCGTCGACAATACCTGCGGCTGCGTTCCTCGGGTCTGTAACCAACTCGTAATCCTAGCGACGCTGCGCTTCCATCTCTCTTTGCTAAACTCCCTCAGTGAGAAGAATCCGTCCGAGAGCCTGGTTCTTTGCCTGCCTGTCGGGCGTTCTCCAGATCCTCATCTTCCCCAATCCTGCCTATTACCTGCTCAGCTGGGTCGCTCTGGCGCCTCTCATCTATGCCATCCTCAAGTGCCGCGAGCAGGATGTGATGCTGGTGCTCGCCGACGGCGGACAATTCCTGGCGCCGGCAACGGCGTGGCAAGGGTTTCTGTTGGGTTATGTCAGCGGCGTCATCTGGTACCTCGGAAGCTGTTCTTGGATTTTCTATGTCATGCACGTGTATGGCGGCATCGGCACGCCAATGTCGATTTTGCTGCTGGTGATGTTTGCGCTGTATCTCGGCCTCTATCACGGGCTGTTCGGATTCTTGCTGGCACTCATTGCCGCGCGCCGTAACGGTTTCAGCTTGCGCGCGTTGGTCTTCACGCCATTCGCCTGGGTTGCGGTGGAGCTGGCGCGCACCTATATCACCGGTTTTCCCTGGGATCTGCTGGGCACGACGCAGATCGACAACATCCCGCTGGCGCGCATCGCCACGGTGACGGGCGTGTACGGCATCTCGTTTGAAATCGCGCTGGTGAATACCGCTGTGGCGGCGGCATTCCTGGTGCCGTATACCCGGCGCAAGGTCCTGCTCACTGCCTCACTGGCGGCGGCGATCGCGCTGCACGCAGGCAAGCTGGAGCATCCCGCAGCCCTGCCCACCTCCGATGGCGCCACGCTGGTACAGGCAGATATTCCAATTCTCGATTCTGACAGGTGGACGCTCGACTATCTCACGCAGACGCTCGATTCCTTGCAAGCGCTGAGTGTGCGTCCGCAGCACAACAAAGCGGGAACGCCCGGACTGATTGTCTGGCCGGAGTCGCCCGCTCCATTCTGGGCGACCGACCTTCACCTGCGAAGCACTCTGGCCAACGTGGCCCGCGCAACCGATTCGTATGTCATTGCCGGATCGATCGGCATTGAACACACCGGCGATCCCGGCCGCCATCCTGACATCTACAATTCCGCCTCCGTTGTAGCGCCAACGGGTGAATGGACCGCACGCTACGACAAAATCCACCTGGTGCCCTTCGGCGAGTACGTACCCTTCGAAAGATTGTTCAGCTTCGCCAGTGGGCTCACGCGCGAGATCGGGACTTTTCAACGCGGCAATTCGCGGCGACCGTTGGATGTCGGCGATACAAGCGCCGGGGTATTTATCTGCTACGAATCCATCTTTCCCAACGAAGTCCGCCAGTTCGCAAGAAACGGCGCCGAGCTCTTGGTGAACATCTCCAATGACGGCTGGTACGGCGAAGGTGGCGCACCGCGGCAGCATCTGAACCAGGCACGCATGCGTGCGGTGGAAAACAATCGCTGGCTGCTGCGCGATACGAACACCGGCATCACCGCCGTGATCGATCCTTACGGCCGCGTGGTGGCTGAAGCGCCGCGCAATCAGCGGACGGCGTTGCAGGCCGCATATTCGCTGGAACAATCGACCACCTTCTACACCCGCCACGGCGATTGGTTCCCACTGGTGTGTGCGATAATCACCTTGCTGGGACTGCTGCTGCACAACGTGGGACCCGTGGAGATGACGCAGCCGCAACTGGCATGATGTTCGTCGAAGTACCAGAGGCTTTCGGATTCCCGGCTCTTAGCTATTAGCCTTTAGCTTTTAGCGAACATTGTGCGAACGGTCTGGCTAAGAGCTAGTAGCTAAAGGCTAAGGGCCTCCAGTGACGCTCGAAAAGGATTATCGGCAACGATGGTTGAAGAACTAGAACAAGAATACGCCGCACTGCGCGACAAGGTTCACGATCTACAGGAGTATCTTTGACGCGCCCCGGCTGCGCGAAAAGCTGAGCGAGATCGAGAAGCAAACCGCCGATCCCACGCTCTGGTCGAATCCCGAAAAATCGCAGCAGGTGATGCGCGAGAAGAAGCGGCTGGGAACGGCACTGGCGACGCACGACGATCTGGTGCGGCGCTCCGGCGACATCAACGCCTATTTCGACCTCGCGCATGAGGGCGAAGACGTCTCTAGCGAACTGCGCCGCGAAGTCGACGACCTGCGTGCGCTTGTAGAAAAGCTGGAGACCGCGACGCTGCTCTCCGGCGAGAACGATGAGCGCAACGCTATCGTCACCATTCATCCCGGCGCGGGCGGAACTGAGTCGCAGGACTGGGCGGAGATGCTGATGCGTATGTATCTGCGATGGGCGGAGCGTCAGGGTTTCTCCACGCAGCTCTACGAGTATCAGCCTGGCGACGAAGCGGGCATCAAGTCGGCGACCTTCGGCGTCAATGGCGAGTACGCATACGGTCTGCTGACCAGCGAGATCGGGGTGCATCGCCTGGTGCGCATCTCACCCTTCGATCAGGCCAAACGCCGGCATACCTCGTTCGCCAGCGTCTATGTCTCGCCCGAGATCGACGAGAGTATCGAGATCGACATCAAGCCCGACGACATTCGCACCGACACTTACCGCTCCGGCGGCAAGGGTGGACAGCACGTCAACACAACCGACTCCGCCGTGCGAATAACGCACATCCCAACGGGGATTGTTGTAGCCTGCCAGAACGAGCGCTCGCAGCACAAGAACCGCGAGAAGGCGATGAGCATTCTGCGCTCGCGCCTCTATGAGTACGAGCTGGAGAAGAAGCGCGAGGTCACCAGGCATATCGAGGACTCGAAGCTCGACATCGATTTTGGCTCGCAGATCCGCTCGTACGTCTTGCAACCGTATCGCATGGTCAAAGACCTGCGAACGCGAGTGGAGATCGGAGACGTGGATCGCGTGCTGGACGGGGATTTGGATGAGTTGATACGCGCGTACTTGCTCGCGCGGAGGAAAGAACAGCAGGGCTAGATTGCCCGTGGTCTTAGGGCAGGAGCTACATGTTATGGACGATTGCCTCTTCTGCAAAATCATCGCGGGGAAGATTCCCTCGAAGAAGGTCTACGAGGACGACAAGGTATTTGCCTTCGAGGACATCAATCCGCAGGCGCCGACGCACGTACTCATTATTCCCAAGCGGCACATTGTCAGCTTGAAGGAAGCCAAGCCCGAGGATGCCGAGATTATTGGCTATTGCAATCTAGTGGCGGCCAGGATCGGGCGCGAGCGCGGGGTCGAGGATGGATACCGGACCGTTTATAACGTCGGCCCGCGTGCCGGGCACTCAGTATTTCACTTGCACCTGCACTTGCTGGGTGGGCGGGATCTGACGTGGCCGCCGGGGTAGAGAAGCGGTGGTAGTTTGTCAGTTCCCAGTTGTCAGTAAAGGCGGACTACATGGTTGGCCTTTCGGAGAGTAACTGTGCAAACGGAGCCTTCCAGATCTCGTTCCGGCCTAACTGACAACTGACAACCGATCACTGACAACTGGGCTAATGCACCGTCTTCGTCTTGCGCGACATGTAGTCCATCAGCAAGTACTGGCCGAGGGTGTAGGGTGTGGTGAAGTAGGCTTTGCCGCGGCACATCTCCGTAACTTTCTGTACAAACTGCACCAGCCCGTAATCGGAAGCGAGCATGAAGGTGTTGATCAGCACGCCTGCGCGCTTGCACTTCGAGACTTCCTTGAGCGTTTCGCTTACCACTAGCGGATCGAGACCGAAAGCGTTCTTGTAGATGCGGCCGTCTTCCATGGTCAACGCTGACGGCTTGCCGTCGGTGATCATCACGATCTGCTTCATGTCCTTGCGCTGACGTTGCAGGATGCGCTGCGCCAGGCGCAGGCCTTCGCGTGTATTGGTGTAGTACGGTCCAACCTTGACGCGCGCCAGTTGCGACAGCGGCAACTCTTCCGCCGAGTCGTGGAAGAGCACCAGCGACAGCGAGTCTCCCGGATACTGCGTACGTATGAGGTGCGACAGTGCCATCGCGACCTTCTTTGCCGGAGTAAAGCGGTCCTCGCCGTAAAGAATCATGGAGTGCGAGCAGTCGAGCATGAGCACGGTGGCGCATGACGACTGGTATTCGCACTGATGCACCTGCAGGTCGCGGTACTCGATATTCAGAGGCAGCTGCAGGCCTTCGCGCTGGATGGCGTTCGATAAGGTTGCGGTGATGTCGAGGTTGAGTGTGTCGCCGAACTCGTAGGTCTTGGACGCGCCGCTGGCCTCGATGCCGGTGGCCGTGTCGCGCGTGTCGTGGCGTCCGAAGCTGGACTTGCCGAGCGAGCCCAGCAGGTCGCGCAGCGCCCGAAAGCCGAGGAAGTCGAGCCCTTTGTCGGTGATCTCGAAGCGCGCCTGCGATTGCGCGTCTCCTACCTGACCGCCGGCGGTCGAGGGGCGCGAGGGATCGTGCGGCTGATCGATGTTGATATAGTTCTCCTGCTCCATGCGCTCAATGAGTTGCTCGATCAGTTGCTCCATCTCCTCGGCGCTCATGTTCTCGATCTGCTGACGCATCTGTTCGTCGAGCATGTCACTGTTAAGCAGAGCCTCGGCGATAGCTTGGCGCAGGTCGTCGAGCGTCTGCTCGGCATCATTGAGATCGTAGAAATCCATGTACTGCTGCTGCTGGAAGCCACTCTGCAGCAGATAATCCGAAAGGGCGTTGAGCAGGTCCTCCATGCTCATCTCGGAGGCGGGCTCGGGAACGTATTTTTGATAACGAATGAATTTCATAAAGAAGCTACGAGCTACGAGCCGCGAGCCATGAGCTGTGTATTACTTGGCGAACTGGTTGCATATCACTTGCTCGAAGCTCGCGGCTCGCAGCTAGAAGCTATCTCATATAATGAACCATCCCGGTAAACCGCGGTTCCCGCAGGGGCTAAAGCCCGTGTTTTTCGAGCCCCTGGACGACACGGCTGAAGCCGTGCCCCTTCAAAACGATTTATGAGATGGCTTCTAGTTAAACGGCCTTCTCTGCCGGCGGAAGTCGCGCTCCTCGTCTTCCTCGCGAACACTTGGCTTTTCGCGGCGCGGCTGTTTCTCGCCGGCGGTAAATGTGCGCTCCTCGCTGCGGCCGATGCGCTTGTGTGCATATAGGCCTTCCAGGATGAACTCCGCTCCCGACACGAGCATCTCCGACGGCTCCTTGCCGCTCAGTCCCAGCGCACTCAGCTTGTCGAGCAGGCCCTGAATGCTGCGCAGTTTGTGCAGCGTCTCCTGCGCGCTGGAAGAGTCGCGCAACTGGATTTCGCCACCCAAGTCGAACCACTGCACCACCTGGTTCATGTTGCTGTTGCCGTGAAAATATTTGTCGTACGTACGGGCGACGGCGGCGCGAATGATCTCGCGTATCACATTGTCGGCCCCCTTCAACTCGCCTTCATATTCCAGTTCGAGCTTGCCAGTCATGGCCGGCATGGCAGCGTAGATATCGCCGATGCGCGGTACCACCAGCTTCTCGCCCGAGCGGATGGCGCGCCGCTCCGCGTTGGAGACCACGTTTTCCGTGGCGCTGATGGGCAGGCGCTGGCTCACGCCACTGCGCTTGTCGATGCGCTTGTCTTCGCGCGCAACGAACGCAATCTGCTCGATGACCTGGCTGACAAAGTCCGGTACCTGCAGTTGATAGCCGTTGCGTTCTGTCCAGGCTTCCTGCGCGGTAATGGCAATGCCTTCCTCGACGGTCGCGGGATAATGGGTGCGAATCTCCGACCCGATGCGATCCTTCAGCGGCGTGATGATCTTGCCGCGGGCGGTGTAGTCCTCGGGGTTGGCGCTGAAGACCAGCGCGACATCGAGCGGCAGGCGAACCGGATAGCCCTTAATCTGCACGTCGCCTTCCTGCATGATGTTGAACAGGCCTACCTGGATTTTGCCGGCGAGATCGGGCAGTTCGTTGATGGCGAAGATGCCGCGATTGGCGCGCGGCAGCAGCCCGTAGTGGACGGTGTACTCGCTGCCGAGTTCGTGTCCGCCCTTGGCCGCTTTGATCGGATCGATGTCGCCGATCAGGTCAGCAATCGTGACATCGGGAGTGGCCAGCTTCTCCACGTAGCGTTGCTCGGGCGTCAAGTAGGAGATCGGCGCATCACCGGGATTCGTGGCCAGCAGCTCGCGGCAGCGGCGGCAGATCGGATCGTAAGGATTGTCGTGGATCTCGCAGCCCCGCAGGTACGGGAGTTGCGGATCGAGCAGCGTGGTGAGCGCGCGCAGGATGCGGCTCTTGGCCTGCCCGCGCAATCCCAGAAGTATGAAATTATGCCGGGACAAAACTGCGTTGACGATCTGCGGCACCACCGTATCGTCGTAGCCGACGATGCCGGCGAAGACCGGGCCGTCGCTGCGCAGACGGGCGATAAGATTGTCGCGCATCTCGTCCTTCACATGGCGGTGGCGTAGGCGTTCCTCGGAGAATTGATGGCTGTGGCGAAGCTCGGCCAGAGTTTGGGGCAGATTGCTCAAGGGCTGGATACCTCCAGGGTCATGGCCACCGTCGTCCCGCGGCGAACCAAACAATTGCGAATGTCCGTATTCTACGCCAGCCGCAATCACACGCGCGGGTGACGTGTCTCACCTGGTCGCCGGTCGTGAGTGTGCTGCGGAGAGCGTTGGTAATTAGAAGCGGCAGAGAGGGGAAGGATGCGGAAATCAAAAGGCAGGGGCTAGTAACTAGAAGCCATCTCATAAATCGTTTTGAAAGGGCACGGCTTCAGCCGTGCCGTCCAAAGGCTCGAAAAAACTGGGCTTTAGCCCCTGCGGGAAGCCGCGGTTTACCGAGCTGGTTCATTATG
>JBARGS010000069.1:0-4835 GCA_049798495.1 Candidatus Korobacteraceae bacterium
GATACGGCAGCCGACTAGAAATCAGCACTTAGCATTTGGCACTTAGGGAAGCTCTGATTAAATCCCGATTTTGCAAGGGCACGGCTTCAGCCGTGCCGCAAGCGTCGCAAAATCAACGGGGCTTTAGCCCCTGCGGCAAGTTCGACAAGTTTTCAGAGTTTCCTTAGCATTTAGCAACAGCGCCCAGCCCTAGCCAGTGATGACTGTTGCAGCGAGTTGCCAACTGCTAACTGCCAATTGCTGCCTTCCGGTCCGCCGCAATTGCGAAGGGAGTTCGTGGCGCATCGTGCAGCAGGAAGTCGCAGAGTACGCGGTTGAATTCGTCGGGGACCTCTTCGTACGGCAAATGACCGGCCCCGGGGAACATCACCAGCGCGCTGTTCTTCAACTGCCGCTGCAGCTGGTGGATGGAAGAGGGATAGACTGCCCGATCGCGCGATCCCCACAACAGCAGCGTCGGGGTGCCGCTGATCGCCGGCATTGACTCCGCAATTGCCTCCAGATCTTCATGCCAGGAGCGCAGAATGCGCAGCAAGTGCTCGAAGCTTCCCGGCACATCGACCCCCGCGGTGTAGCCTTCGAACGTTCCAGGTGAGATGCGCTTGGGATCGCCGTACAGCGCCTTGAAGTATCGCCGGGCGACCACACGCAGGCGTGGCTGCACGTGCACAATGTAGATGCCGCCCAATGTCGTCGCCAGCAGGCGCGTAAGGACTTTGCCGTGGCTCGACCACGGATTGATGGGCGAGACCAGCACCAGCCGCCGCAGGCGGTGCAGCTGGTTCGTCCGGGATGCGATTGCGCCCATTATGATGGCAAGTCCGCCACCGCGCGACGATCCCACAATGTCGGCATTCTCGATGCCGAGGTACTCCATGAAGCGCAGAACGCCCTCTGCATCGCCGATGAGGGAGCACTCCGGTTTGTCGACCCGCTGGGAGAACCCGCAACCCGGCAAGTCCATGGCGTAGACGGAAAAGTGCTGCGACAGCGGCTCCATGTTGAATCGCCAGGAGAACGAATAACCCATAAATCCGTGGATGAGCAGCAGTGGCGGCCCCGATCCGGCGAACCAATAGCGCCAGGTCACGCCGTCGAGCGTCACCAAGCGCTGTTCCGCTCCCGCAATGCGGGTAATTTCAGGAACCGGCCCGATCTGCTCCGCTTGCAGCACGTTTTTCATGGTGCGACCCAACCACCCGCTTAGGAATCTGCAATCGGCGAAATTGCCTCTATCGCTAAGGAGGAGCCGTGACTCCCCCGCCTTCGTTCTCGTTGAGAAATAGGTTAACACCGCCATCGAGCTTGGTTGCGACCAGCGGCGGAAAGTTGCAAAAGCTATTCCTGCGGTTCCATCTTGAAATTACGAACCACGCTGCGATAGAGCAAAACAGCACAGATCGCCGATCCGAGAAGTAGCAGTAATCCTGTTGCGGACTGGCGCAGCAACACTTTTCCCGTCCCGAACAAGCACAAATAGATCATGGCGCAGCCCAGCGCCCAGGCTCCGAGGTTGGCGCCGAGGTCGCGATGCGGAGTTACTTCGGGAGCTTGTGCCGCGATGCGTTGCCATCCGCGAACATCTGGCCGCACATGCCGGTAAAAACGTAGAAGGATCCCGTCGGGCTCCGGCTGGGTGAGCAGAGTGACGGTGAGCCATATCACCGTCGTGACAATGGTCGTCACCAGAGCGCTTTTGGCGAACACCAGTGAACTGGCGCCGCTGAAGGGATGCCAGCGATTCAAAATCACGGTGACAAGCAGCGAGCAGGCCATTGCGGAAATCTCGCTCCAGGCGTTAATTCGCCACCAGTACCAGCGCAGGATGTACACCGCGCCGGTGCCCGCGCCAATCTGCAATACGATCTGCCAGCCGGAGGCTATCGATCCGAGTTGCACCGATACCCAGGCCGAAGCGATTACCAGCAGAACGGTGCAAAGCCGCGAGACCAGGACATAGTGCCGCTCGGAGGCATTCTTCTTGACGAAGCGGCGATAGAAATCGGAGACCAGATACGACGCTCCCCAGTTCAGCTGAGTAGCAATAGTCGACATGAAAGCCGCCAGGAATCCGGCGATGGCAATACCGCGATACTGATGCGGGAGATGAGCGTTCAGCACCATCATGTAGCCGCTCTCGGGATGCTGCAGGCCGGGATACAGCACGATGACGGCGAGGCCGGTAACGATCCACGGCCACGGCCGGATTGCATAGTGCGCGATGTTGAACCACAGAACCGACAGCAGACCCTGCTTTTCGTCGCGCGCGCTGAAAATGCGTTGCGCGATGTAACCGCCGCCGCCGGGTTCGGCCCCGGGATACCATGAGGCCCACCACTGCAGTCCGATGTAGACGAAGAAGTTTGCCAGTGGCACCATCCAGAGCGGCTCGGCGCCGAGGCTGCGGGAAAACTGCGGCAGAAAACCCAGTGGGTCGGCCGCGCCAGGGCCGGCGCCGGACTGCAGCCTTCGCAGACTCTCGATCATGGCGCTCGCGCCTCCGCAGGCAGCGACCGCGTAGTAGCCCACTGCGATCACGATCGACATCTTCAGCACGAACTGGAACAGATCGGTCCACAGCACGCCCCACAGGCCGCCGAGCGCGACATACAGGCCGGTAAACGGAATCAGGAAGAAGACACAGATCGCCAGTGCTGCGCCATCATTGCCACTCCAGGCGGATCCAAAGCGCGGGCTTAGCAGATGGCTGATGTTAGCGAGCATGGGCGTGTTCGCGAACGTGGTGGCGACAATGCTGGTCATGGCTTTCGTCACCCAGCCGAGGATGACGCAGTTCATCAGCAGGCCAAGATAGATGGCGCGAAAGCCGCGCAGGAATGCGGCCGGCTGGCCTGCGTAGCGGATCTCGGCGAATTGCACGTCGGTGAGCAGCCCCGACCGCCGCCAGAGCCGCGCGAAAAGAAATACCGTCATCATCCCCGAGAACAGCAGGCTCCACCACAGCCAGTTTCCCGAGATGCCCTGCGTATAGACCAGCCCGGTTACGAGCAGGGGCGTATCCGCGGCGAACGTAGTCGCCACCATCGACGTTCCCGCCAGCCACCAATTCACTCTGCGGCCGGAGACGAAGTAATCGTCCATGCTGCGGCTGGAGCGCCGCCGGAACCACAGCCCCATCACGAGAGTGATCGCGAGGTAGGCAGCGATAGCAATCCAGTCGAAGAAGGTGAAGTTCATAAGCCGGCGCTAGCTATTGAGCATAAGAGACCAGCCGCGAAGCGGCGGAATTTGTGTTAGCCGTGGGCGTGAGCCCGCGGTGAGCTGGAAAAATGAAACTGAGCCGCAGAGCGGCGTCACTCTTTGTGCAATCTAAGGTGTCCGTTCCTAATCCCACACACTTCAAGACGGTATAATCAAAGGTCGATCAGGAGTATCTGAACTTATGAGTGGAACCAATGGCAGCAATGGCACGACCACGCTGAAGCCGCGCGCCGAGTGGATCGGCAAGCGCCGCGATGAGGCCTCCCGCACGGGCGATACCAACATGTCGCAGATGCACTTTGCCCGCAAGGGTCTGGTAACGGAAGAGATGCTCTTTGTCGCCGAGCGCGAGCAACTATCGCCTGAGCTGGTGCGCGATGAAGTTGCCACCGGCCACATGATCATTCCGGCGAACGTCAATCATCCAGAGCTGGAGCCGATGTGCATCGGGGTCGCCTCGAAGTGCAAGATCAACTCCAACATCGGCAACTCCTCGGTGACCAGCAATGTCGATGAGGAGCTGAAGAAGCTGCACACCTCGGTTCACTACGGCGCCGACACGGTGATGGATCTCTCCACCGGCGGCGGCATCCACGAGATTCGCGAAGCTATTCTGCGGCACTCACCTGTGCCCATCGGCACGGTGCCGATCTACGAAGCAGTCTCGCGCGTGAAGCGCATCGAAGACCTCAACGCCGATGTCATGCTCGAGGTGATCGAGGAGCAGGCCGAGCAGGGCGTGGACTACATGACTATTCACGCCGGCGTGCTGGTCGAGTACCTGCCGCTGATCACCAAGCGCATCACCGGTATCGTGAGCCGCGGCGGCGCGATCCTGGCGCAGTGGATGGCGCATCACCACAAGCAGAACTTCCTCTACGAGCGCTTCGACGACATCACCAAAATTCTCGCCAAGCACGACGTGAGCTACTCGCTGGGCGACGGCTTGCGTCCCGGTTGCATCGCCGATGCCAGCGACGAGGCACAGTTCGCTGAACTGAAGACGCTGGGCGAGCTCGCCAAGAAAGCCTGGGAGCGCGATGTGCAGGTCATGATAGAAGGCCCCGGCCACATTCCCCTCGACAAGATCAAGGAGCAGGTGGAGAAGGAAGTCGAGCTTTGCTATGGCGCTCCGTTTTATACGCTCGGTCCTCTCGTCATCGACATCGCACCGGGCTATGACCACATAACGTCGGCGATTGGAGCAGCCATGATCGGCTGGTACGGAGCCGCGATGCTTTGCTACGTCACCCCCAAGGAGCATCTCGGACTCCCCAACGACAAGGACGTGAAGGACGGCATCATCGCCTACAAGATCGCAGCCCATGCCGCCGACGTAGCGCGGCATCGTCCGGGCGCGCGCGATCGCGATGACGCCATCAGCTACGCCCGCTACACCTTCGACTGGGACAAACAGTTTGCCTTGTCGCTCGATCCCGAGACCGCTCGCTCCATGCACGACGAGACGCTACCCGACGCGTACTACAAAGAGGCGGCATTCTGTTCCATGTGCGGACCGAAGTTCTGCTCCATGAACTACTCAGCCAAGGTGGACGAATACAACAAGCAAGTTCACGGTATCGAGAAAAAGGACTATTCGGAATTGATGAATA
>JBARGS010000070.1:0-3876 GCA_049798495.1 Candidatus Korobacteraceae bacterium
CCACCGGAACGACCTCCGCCGGCGGTACCGGAACCTCCAGCACTGGCTCGACCGGTGGCGGCGCCGGCGGTACAAGCATCGGCGTGGGCGGCGCAGGCTCGGGCGCAGCCGGTATCGTCTCCTCGACCCAGGGCGAAGGTCCGCCGCTCGATAATTACGATCCCGTCATTACCGGGACAGTTGCATTCGAGCGCACCCGCACCCCGGAATCGAACACCATCATCACCGGCACCAACGAACTGAGCCAGAACACAACCACCGGCAACTTCCTTTACACCCAGGGCTTCTCCACCGGAACCCTGATGACGGTGGGCTTCGACAACTCCCGCAATTCCTCGGATGCCCTGTTCAACACCATCGACCCCAGCCTTACTCCGAGCTTTCGCTTCCAGTTGCGGCAACACCTGTTGCAGGGCTTCGGCTTCGATCCCAACCTGCGCTACATCCGTATTGCGCGCAATAACAAGCTGATTACGGAATTGACCTTTCGCAACCAGGTCATTACCACCGTCTCGCAGATTGAAAACATCTACTGGGATCTGGTGAACGCGTACGAGAACGTCATCGTGCAGCAGCGGGCGCTCGATCTGGCGAACAAGACGCTCTCCGACAATCAAAAACAAGTCACTGCAGGAACGCTTGCGCCCCTCACGGTTGTGCAATCGCAAAGTGCGGTTGCGACGGCCAAACAGAATCTGATTGCCGCGCAGGTGAACCTTCAGCTGGAACAGTTGCTGATGAAGAACGCTATCACGCGCAACATGGCGGACCCGATCCTGGCGGTCGCGCCCGTGATTCCCACCGACACGCTCAACACCACCGACGAGTATCAGGTGCCTTCGGTGGACGAGTTGATCGCCGACGCCTTGAGGCAGCGGCCGGAAATCGCCACCGCGCGCCTGAACCTTACCAACAGTGAGGTCACCAAGAAATCGATCCGCAATGATCTGAAACCGGCTTTGGATCTGTACGCCTTCTACGGGGCTTCGGCGCTGGCCGGCCCGCCCAATCCGTTGTGCACCAATCCTACCCAATGTGCGGCGCCGGGATTCCCAATTGGATACGGTGGCGCTTTCAGCAACCTGTTCAACAGCAGCTTCCCCGACAAGGGAGTAGGCGTGAACCTGAGCATCCCGCTGCGCAATCGCCAAGTGCAGGCCGACCAGGTGCGCTCGGACCTGGAATACCGTCAAGCTCAAATGAGCTTGCTCCAGACCGAAAACACCATTCAATTGCAGGTTCGCCAGGCGCAGTTCACGTTGCAGCAGAACTGGGTGGCGCTGCAGGCGGCCATTGCCGCCCGCGACTATGCGGCGCAAAACCTCGATGCCGAACAAAAGAAGCTGCGCATGGGGGCTTCGACTGGCACTCTGGTATTGCAGGCGTCCAGTGCCTTGACGCAGGCTGAGTCCAACGTGCTGGCCGCCGCAACCAATTATGAGAAGTCGAAGGTGCAGCTCGATCTTTCCACTGCCGACACGCTCAGCCGCTTGGGTATCGACGTGATCGATGCCGAGGGCGCAAAGGTAAAACACGAGCCCAAGGTTCCGGGTGTGGTTCCGGCCAACGACAACGAGATCACCACCCCCAAGTTCGAACCGCTGGGACCCGGAGTTCCGGGAGTCGCGCCGCCGCAGACGCAGCCCCAAAACCCGAATCAGGTGCAGCCACAAACTCCGATGCAGCCACCGGCACAGCAACCACCAGCATCGCCGCCGCAACAATGAATTTGCTGGAGTGTTTGTGGTGATGGCGTCCGTTACAGGATTCGGACATGTGATTCGAGCTACACTAAACTTCCGACGAAGGGAGGGCCAACGAGATGTCTACAGCACGTTGGCTGATGATCATTAGCGAAGTGTTAGCCGGGGTTGCGCTCATCAGCTCCTTTCTTCTACCGAGGGATTGGGATGTTGGGTTCCGTGTCTCTTCTCAATTGAGCATTGGTATACCTATCCGTTGGTTCGCGCCTCTATTCCTGATCGCGATAGCTGGACTAATCGGTACCGGCTCATTGATGAGAATGTACTGGAGCCTGGCTCACCACTGATTCCTGCTGCGAACCCCCTTATCAGCAACAGTTGATAGGCCCGGTTGCTATGGACGGGTTTCTGCTTCCCGTCCTTACCCGCAGCAATTAGCATTGTCTGCTTGAGCCTCTCCGTCGTCATCATCACGCTGAACGAGGAAGCCAACCTCGCCCGCACGCTGCCCAGCGTCGCGTGGGCGGACGAGATCGTCGTCGTCGACTCCGGCTCGACTGACCGCACCCGCGAAATCGCTGAATCGTTCCGCGCGAAATTCTTCGTTGAGCCCTGGAAGGGCTTCGCCGCACAGAAGAACTCTGCGCTGCAGAAGGCCAGCGGCGACTGGATCCTGTCGCTCGATGCAGACGAGGAAGTCGAGCCACCACTGGCGAGCGAAATCCAGCAAACTCTCTCGGCAAATCCCACCGTCGACGGCTTCCGGATCCCACGCAAGAACTTCTTCCTCGGCCGCTGGATTCGCCACGGCGGCTTCTATCCCGATCCCAAGCTGCGGCTGTTTCGCCGCGGCGCAGGCAGCTTTGAAGACCGTCTTGTTCACGAAGACATTCGTGTAAGCGGCTCTACGGCAAAGCTAAAGAATCATCTCCTGCACCACGCCTATCCCACGCTCGACAGCTACCTGGAGCACATGAACCGCTACTCGTCGCTGGGCGCCGAGATGACCGCCGCAAACCGTCGCGTCGGTTTCAGCCTGCTCAACATCTTCGTTCGCCCGCGCCTCACCTTCTTCTACAACTACGTCCTTCGCGGAGGCTTCCTTGACGGCCGCGAAGGCCTGCTGCTGCACCTCTACCACGCGAACTACGTGAGCTGGAAATATGCCAAGGCCTGGGAGCTTAGTCGGGAGAAGCATTCACGGCAGAGATAGAAACTATGGATGTACGGATGTAACGTACCCTAGCTTGGGCCCGGGCGGCCGTAAGATTGGCAGGCGCGCAACTCCAGTTCCACGCGGTGGGACGGCAGATCGTAGCCCAGCGCTTCAGCACGGCACACTGGTCAATAACGCCGGCCGCATTAATTGGGACAACGGAACGATGTGGAGCCGGTAAGAGGTGGGTAGGACGCAACGGTTGATTGATTGCGCTATTTACGACGCCTCCTCGATAATGGCGCCCGCGGCTTCGGATCCCGTACTCACCGGCAGCCCTGGCGGACGATTTCTCCCCTCCCGCTCCAGCTTGTTTTCTTTCTGCTCACCGAGTTGAAGCATCTCGACATTTAGCTGGTCCTGTAGTTCGCGTTTCATGCGCTGGAACTGCGCCAGGTACTTTCCGATCTGCCTCGCAATGTCCGGTAGTTTCTTAGGACCAAGCACCACTAACGCGAGCAGCAATACGAACAGGACGTCAGGCATTCTCAAGCCTCGATATCAGTCGATCTCTTTCTGCCGTGCGTTCGATCACCGGCTTACAACTTCCTTTTCCTGTTCCGCCGGTGACTCGCCACAGCAGTGGTTTAATATTTGCCGACGATGGAACTGTGAAGGAAACTGTCAACGGTTCAGTAGACGGACTGGTAGCCTCCGCCATTACTATTCGCAGACGCCGGTAGAATCAACCTGGCCTGCCTGTGACCTGCCCCCGAAAAACTCAGCCAAGGAAAACTAGAGTTCTCCCGTAATCTGAAAGGGAGGACTGCAATGAAGAAGAGCCGATACACGGAAGAGCAGATCATTGCGATTTTGAAGCAACACGAGGGCGGAGTGAAGACAGCGGATCTGTGCCGGGAGCATGGGATCAGCGCGGCGACGTTCTATGGCTGGAAGTCGAAGTATGGCGGGATGGAAGTGGGCGAAGCGCAACGGTTGAAGCAATTGGAGGACGAG
>JBARGS010000071.1:0-4351 GCA_049798495.1 Candidatus Korobacteraceae bacterium
TCTTCGGGACGGTCGAGGACAGCTTCAGGCCCGGCAATCTTGCGGAGCTCGTCGATGACCCCGGTCAAATTCATGATGAGACACGCCAGAATAGCATCCGCTGCTGTCGTGCAGCGAGAGCAGAGTCCCGCTCCGGCAACGGATCAGCTCCCAAGCGAGGAGGCAGGTTAACTCGAGGTTTGGATGTAAGCGCGCATCATGTCTGCCTCGCCCGACTTCTCGTCGAGATGGCAGCGCAGCAGATCACGCAGCGACAGGAAGCCGACGAGGGTGCGGCCTTCGCAGACCGGCAGGTGGCGAACCGCGTGGTCCTGCATCACGCACATGGCTTCCTCGGAGCTGGCGCCGGGCTCGACGGTGCGCAGATCGGTGCTCATGACCTCGGCAATGCGCGTGGTGAGCGGGTCGCGACCCTCGGTCACAACGCGGCGCATGATGTCGCGTTCGGAGAAGATGCCGACCAGCTTGGTCTCGTCCAGGACCGGAACAGCGCCGACATTACACTCCACCATGTAGCCGGCAGCCTCGAATACCGTCTGATTCGGTTGAACGTAGTGAATGGTGCGATTGCGGAGCAGGTCCCGGATGATCGCCATAGTGCCTCCTGTTGGTCGTGGACTGAAGGGCGCGGTCCGTCGCCCGGGAGGGCGAATTTCCCCACTGCCTCCATGACCCGGTGGCGTCGCGAGCTGCACCTTTTGCACGGCTGCAAATAGGCGCGCTGGCCCCGGGAGCGAGGAGCGGAGCCGAGTATAGTCCCATTCGGCGGCAAATGGAAAGCGGAAATGAGGGCTGCGGGAGGGGAAATTTGCGGTCCAGATGCAACCCGGCAGCTGCCCTGTGCCTCGTCCGCCAAGACATACGTTCCACCCGGCTGGTATTCTCAATCGTTTGACGACAACTGCGCAGAGGAGCAAGACGAATGTCAAATAGTTTGCAGGGGCGCACGGTGGTGGTGTTTGGCGTGGCCAACAAGCGCAGCATTGCCTGGGCGATCGCCCAGCAGATGCAGCAGGCGGGAGCTCAACTGGCCATCACCTATCAGAACGAGCGTCTGAAGCAGGAGGCCGATGATCTGATCGCCGCGCTGCCCAACTCGCAGGCCTTCCATTGTGACGTGTCGCGCGACGAGGAAATCGCGCAACTGTTTGAGCAGCTGAAGTCGAAGTACGGCAAGCTCGATGGGCTGGTACACAGCGTGGCGTTTGCGCTTGCCGAAGACCTGAAGAGTGAGTTCGTCGACACCAGCCGTGAGGGTTTTCGCATTGCGCTCGATGTGAGCGCATATTCGCTAGTCGCGGTAGCGCGAGCGGCGCGTCCGCTGATGACTGACGGCGGCAGCATTATCACCATGACGTACTTTGGCGCGGAAAAGGTGGTGCCTAAGTACAACGTGATGGGCGTCGCCAAAGCCGCGCTGGAGGCTTGCGTGCGGTACCTGGCTTACGATCTGGGGAAGAACAAGATTCGCGTTAATGCGATTTCCGCCGGGCCGATCAAGACTTTGGCCGCGCGCGGCATCGCCGGCTTCGGCGAGATGCTGAAGACCCAGGCGGAGCGGGCTCCGCTACAACGGAATGTCGATGTGAACGAAGTGGCCGCGACGGCGGTGTTTCTTGCCAGCGATGGTGGCAGCGGAATCACGGGAGAGACGATTTATGTGGATGGCGGGTACAACATTATGGGGTTTTGAAGAGAAGCAACTAGTAACCGGCAACTGGCAACTAGCTTGATTCTAGAATTGTGTAGAAACACGCAGCATTGCAGTGGGATGACGAGCTGAGCTCGGGTTCTTGAAGGCGCGCAGCTTCAACTGCGCCGTCCAAGGCTCTTTTATTATTGTCATCACGAGCAGGCTTCAGCCTGCGAGGGGATGTGCTTTTCGTTTTAGTCGTGACGACGCCACGAAAGCACAGGGCCGTCGCAAAATACGATACGAACCCTTCCGAACAGGCGCAGTCGGGCCTACTTCCTCTTCACCGTTATCTTGCGCTCCTGGTCGCCCCGGCGCTCGATTGCGATTTCTACGTCGCGCTCCTTTTCGAAGCGCGGGAATTTTTCGCCCCACTCCAACAGGACCAGGTTGCCTTCTTCGGCGAAGAGCTCGTCGAGGCCGAGGGTATCGAGCTCGCGCGGGGTGTCGATGCGGTAGAGATCGACATGGTAGAGGTTGACCTCGGGGCCGCGGTACTCGTGAATGAGGGTGAAGGTGGGGCTGGTGACGTCGTCTTGCGAGGCGGCTTCGAGGCCCTCGGCGATGCCCTTGACCAGAGTCGTCTTGCCGGTGCCGAGATCGCCGCGCAAGATCACCATGCGCGCGCTCTTCAGGGTAGGCGCGAGTTTGCGTCCCAGGGCCATGGTCTCCTCAGCCGAGTGCGTGATGTGCTCGTGCGGATTCATCGCGAAGGACGGAACATTTTAGCAGGGGGATTAGGGCAGTTGTCGGTTGTCGGTTGTCGGTTGTCGGTTGTCAGTTGTCGGTTGTCGGTTGTCAGTTGTCGATGGTCAGTTTCGGTTGTCGCTGATTGCAGATCTTGTCCGGCTCGTCCGAATTTGCCGGAGGGCTCCTCAGCCGATCCGCACGACGCTTTCGCTGGCCCATTGGGTGGCGCGGCGGAAGGCTTCCGGCAAACCGGTCAGCAAGTCGGTGGCGGTCAGCGAATGTTCTCCCATCGTCTCGGCGGCAACGTCTCCAGCCAGTCCGTGCAGATAAACAGCGGCAATCGCGGCGCGCGCGTAGTCGTTGGGCATCTGGGCGATCACGCCGGCGGTCATGCCGGTCAGGATGTCGCCGGTTCCGCCGGTGGCCATGCCGGGATTGCCGGTGGGATTGACCCAGGCGCTTCCGTTGGGCAGCGCGATGATGGTGCGGTCGCCCTTCAGGACGAGAACGAGGCCGTGCTGTCGTGCGAAGCTGCGCGCGACGTTTAGGCGATCCGCCTGGACCGCTTTGATAGAAATGCCCGTCAGCCGCGACATCTCGCCGGGATGCGGCGTCAGGACCAGCGGGCGGCGGCGGCCATCGAGGAGATTCGTCTGACCTTCGAAGGCGTTGAGGCCGTCGGCATCGACGACTAGCGGAACCTTGGTTTGATGCACGGCTTCGTGAACGAACTTCACCGTCTCGACGTTGCGCCCGATGCCGGGGCCGATGGCGACGACCGTCATCGGTTTGGTCAGCTCTTGAAAGCGGCCGTTCTGCGCTGCGGCCAGACTGATCGATCCGGCGCTGGTTTCGGCCAGCGGCTCGGTCATGAGTTCGGCGGCGAAGGAAGCGACGCTGGTGAGCACGCGAGCAGGAGTGCCAACGGTGCTCAGTCCGGCGCCGGCGCGGAGAGCGGCCATGCCGGCCATCGCCGCGGCTCCGGACTTGCCGAACGAGCCGCCGACAATCAGGGCGTGACCGTAGCTGCCTTTGTTGCTGTCGCGGGGACGTGGCGCGAGAAGCGCGGCGAAATCACGTGGTGTGGTGACCTCGAGATTCAGTGCGGAAACGATCGCCTCCGGCGGTGAGCCGATGGGAGCTACCAGAACCGGCCCACGCGTGAGATTGCCGAAGACGTGGGCGGGACGCGGCGCGGTGAAGGTTACGATGGCGTCGGCGCGCGCGATGGCGTCGCTGGATTGCGGCGTCATCGAATCGGAGTCGGCGCCCGAAGGAATGTCGACGGCGACGATGGGCTTGTCGCTGCCATTCATCGATGCAATAGCATCGGCGCATAAGCCCGTGACCGGCGGGCGGAACCCGGAGCCGAGAATGGCGTCGACGATGAGATCGCAGTTGGCAAGACTGCGCGCCGCTTCGGCTTCGAGCTCCTGCGCGGTGGTGACTTCGATGGGCCGAAGTGGAAGGCGCTCGAACATAGCCAGCGCGTCGCCCTTCAGCTCGGAGCCGGAGGCGAGCAGAAGCACTTCGACGACGCGTCCGGCGCGGTGCAGTTTGCGCGCCACGACAAAGCCATCGCCGCCGTTGTTGCCCTTGCCGCAGACGACAGCTATGCGATTCGCACTGGTGTAGTGCTGCAATATGAATTGCGCGATGGCGCTGCCCGCGTTTTCCATCAAGGTGAGCGAGGGCACGCCGAAGCGTTCGGTGGTGGCGCGATCGATGTCGCGCATCTCGGCCGCAGTGGTGATTTTCATGCGCGCTCCGTCGCCGAGTGCTCCAGCCGCCGCAGCCCGTTGGGCTCGCCCATGGCAATCAGGTGATCGCCTTCGTGGATCATTTCGTCAGGCGGGGGATTGAAGCGCATATGAGAATCTTCTCCTTTGATGGCGAGCACGATGACGCCCATCTCCTGGCGGATACGCGAGCCCTCCAGCGTCTGGCCGGCGAAGCGCGAGCCGGATC
>JBARGS010000072.1:0-6332 GCA_049798495.1 Candidatus Korobacteraceae bacterium
CCGCCTGGACGAACCAGAGGTTTCGGCGCGTGAACGGTGTATCATTGCTCACTCTAACCTTCATCCGGCGAGGAGCAAGCGGTGTTCCAGGCCAGCAATTTCGAGTTCCGCTACCGTTTCTGGATCTTCGGCGCGTTGTTCTGGATCGCCTTTGCCAGCTATTCGCTGGACCATCAGGATGCCGCTACCGCAATCCTGGAGTCGCTCGCGCATCTTCGTGGCGCCAACGCGCCGGATGCCGCTTATCACGCGATATTTGCCGTGGGCGCGATCTTCTGCATCGCAGCCGCTCTGCTTCGCACCTGGGCTACGGCCTATCTGAACGCCGCAGTCATGGTCGATATGCACCTGCACACTTCGCGCCTGGTCGCCGATGGCCCCTATCGCTACGTGAGGAATCCTCTCTACCTGGGCAATATTCTGCTGGCCGTCGGCTTCGGACTGATGGCCAGTCGCATCGGATTCTTCGTGCTCGTGGGAGGGATGATTCTTTTCGACTATCGCCTGATTTTGCGCGAGGAGGGCGGAATTGCCGCCAGCCAGGGAGAGAGCTATCGCGCCTACTGCGCGGCGGTGCCGCGATTGCTGCCGTCGCTGCGGCCCAAGCTGCCGGCCGCCGGGGGCACGCCGAATTGGGGCGATGGTTTCCTGGGCGAAGCTTTTATGTGGGCATTGGCGGCGGCGGTGGCGGCCTTCGCCATCACCTTGAACCAGAAGATATTTTATGTGGTACTGGGTTCGGCGTTTCTGGTCTATGCGATTTGTTACGTGGTCATCCGATCGCGGCGCAAAGAAGACGCCGGCGGACATTCGGCAAATTAACGCGAACCTTCGCCGGCGAAGACAGATGATCGTATCGCGGATCGAAACTAATCCGACTCGTTACTGTAAACAGGCTCTTCCTTTTCGAAGGGATCCTCGAGACCGCCGGTAGTCCCGAAGGCCGCTTCGTCGGCCATGTTCTGCAGTTCGCGTTCGAATTCCCGGCTACGCCAGCGCACCACCAGCAACTCCTTGCGTTGGCGGCCATGACCGTGACACAGCGGGCAAAGGACTTCCTCTTTTTCCGATTGCATGATGATCGAGCCCTCACGATTGCTATCGAGGATGAAGGTTCTTCGGCAAGCCACTTCTTTTATGAGTCCGGAAGAAATACAGCCGGGCGCCACTACTCGCCTGCCGAAAATAGAACATCCTGCCGCGCAGACGGTCGTTTTCGGGCAACGGCGCAAATTGGTACCCGTGCGGGAAAGCGAGGGCTGCTCCAGCGTTTGTATTGCACCGCGAATCGCGACCGCGCGCAGTGAGCCGGGTCACCGGAGCGTGTGAGGAGAGTGAAAGCGATTTCGTACCCGGTCTAAATAGGAAGCGGCCAGAGCCTCCACAGCAACAGAACAGTCACCTCGGCGGCTAACGCCGCGCCCCTCGCCGCAAGTTGCTAGTCGTTTCCTTCTAGCTCTGTCCTGAGATCTTCAGCCGCAGGTCTTCGGGAATGCGATCGCGAATTTCTTCCGGCAGCTTTTCCAATCCGCGGCGCGCACCGAACAGCGCGACGTCTTTCATCACCAGCGGAGCCGGCGTGGCCACGGCGACCAGCAGCCACAACAGCATGGAAAGCAGGAAGCCGCCCAGCGCGCCGATCTCCAGCCAGAAGGCGTGGCTGGGGCGGAAGTGGCGAATGACGCCGTAGGCGAGAAGGAAAACGACCATCGAAGCCGACGCCAGCGCCATCAGTCCGATATCGATGCCGCGATGCAGGCGCTGTCGCGAGTGGCAGAAGGCGCATTCGGCAAGATGCGCCTCGTAATCGCCGCACATCTCCGGGGCAAGGCCGGATATGTCGTAGCGCCATCCGGCGAGGATCTTGCCGACGACTGGGTCAGTGCATTTTGCCATTTATAAGATGCCGAGCGCCCGACGAGTTCTGGGAGAAACCCGCCGAAGACGCCTACAGCCGGAGTGCGGGCAGCGGTTGATGCTGGGCCGCTAGCATCAGCCGGTTGCTTAACAAGCTGCGCTGCGCGCCGAGGGCCCGTTCCGCCGTCACACGCGCAATCTCCGGATGATTATTCTGCTCCGAGAGGTGCGCCAGGATGAGGAACTCGGCACCTCCATCATAGTCGGTCGTCAGAAAATCCGCGAGTGCGTCATTGGAGAGATGTCCCACGCGGCTCATCACCCGCTGCTTGACGCTCCACGGATAAGGGCCGCCGCGCAACAATTCGAGGTCGTGGTTGGATTCGATTATCAGCATGTGACATCCGCGCAGATGATCGCGCACGCTGGCCGGCATGTAGCCGAGATCAGTGCAGATGCCGACCTTGACGCCATCGCAGCGGAAGGTGAAGCCGACGGGATCGACGGCGTCGTGGGGAATGGTGAACGGCGTCACCGCGATGTCGCCAATCTGGAAGCTGCTGCCGGAACAGAAGTGTTCGCGGCGCTCCAGCACTACGCGATGACCCGCACTGTCGCGTACACATCTTTGATAGGCGTGATACGTGGGCGCGGTAATGTAAACCGGGATCTTCAGGCGGCGCGCGAGCACGCGAATTCCGGCAATGTGGTCGGCGTGCTCATGCGTAACAAGGACAGCGTCGATGCGGCAGGGATCTTCGCCGCACAGCAGCAGCCGGCGCAGCAGCTCGCGGCAGGAAAGTCCGGCGTCAATGAGCAGCCGGGTGCCGGTGCTGGAGACGAGAGTGCAATTGCCTTTGCTTCCGCTCGCCAATACGGTCACCGATACCGCCATACTCGCGAGCATAAACGCAAGCGGCGGCGCGCGGTAGTAACAAAGTCGTTAACCACGAATTCATTGCGATATGGCGGGTCGTGTTTGGGCGCGGGATGCGATTTGGGAAAACATTTGCACAGTCAAAATTTTCCTTGCACACAAATTGCACAGGAAACTGCGTTTTGTGCTTGTATGTTGCTGGACTTTCAGGCATCCTTTCACGCAATCGAGGCACAGGCTGTCGCGTGCCGCTTCCCGGTCAAGGCGACCATTTTCGGCGATGAGAGGCGATTCGGGTTTGCAAAGTCTGCGACTCGAATCTTATTACGGGTGCTGATCGTTTAGGTGCTCGGAGCTTTGCCGCATGCTGGGTCGTTCGAGCCGACGAGGCAGATTGGGCCCCAGCGTGGCTTCGTGCGGACTACCCTCGAGTAGATAAGCTCGAGCGCGTTCCTCCGAGTCCGTACCTCTGCAAGCACGCGAACTGCGCAACACGCTGGTGTTCGTCGCCATTTGCTCTGGGCTGAGCGAAGGAAGTCACGCATACGTCTCACGACGTTGTAGCTGTGCCTCAGACGCGACCCGAGGTGGCTGGCCTCGGGTCGCACGTTTCGGAAGGGCAGGCATGGCCTCCTACGCGCGAAATCTCGCGCGAGGAGTTTTACCGCACACTTTCCCTATCCCAACCACAGCTCTTGCACAAATAGTGCCCCTTTTTGCACAGAACTCACTGTTGACACGCACTCTTTAAACCGGATACGTTTTTATTTCCGGCTCCCTAAGAGAACAAAGAAATTCAATGAAGTTCTTTGCTTGGAGGGAACTGGATGTCCCGCTATAAACCACCGGTCCGATTGGTCGAAATTTTTGGGTTTCTTGAGTGGTTTCTTGTTCGCGCGTTCCTGGTCGTAATGCTCGCGCTCGAGCTATGGGAATTCTTGAAGTACCTCGTTTACCGTCTACATTAGGCGCAGAGGTCGGCGAGACACTCCGGTGCTTACACCCCGCATAATTGCGCGCACAAACGAACCAAGAACGTACACAGTTTGTACGGATTCCGTCAGTTCGGGCGCAAGGCTAGGTTGTCCAAGGCCTTAAGTCGACGTAATTCACAGCCAACCCTTCTTTTGCTCAGAAAAATTTCTTGTGTTCATCATATTCGGTGCAACCACCCGTTGCCTGCCCTGGGCTAATGTCGCTAACCTGTTCGAACCATCCGATGGCAACCACCGACTACAGTCTGGAACGCGGACTTCCCGTAAGCATCGAAGCTGAGCGGTCGATCCTCGGCGCGATCCTGCTCGACAACTCGCTTTACGATCAGGCCGCCGAACACCTCACCTCCGACGACTTCTCACTCGACGGCCACCGCCGCATTTACTCGCGCATGCGCGATCTGCAGGAGACTGGCCGCCCCGTCGACATGATCACGCTGGTCGAGGAACTCGACCGCCGCAAGGAAGTGGAAGCCATCGGCGGCGTCGCCTACTTGTCCTCGCTGATCGACGGCGTCCCCGAACGGCCGAGCATTGAGCATTACGTTCGCATCGTCCGCAACAAGGCGCTGCTGCGCGGCTTGATCAACGTCGCGCAAAACGCCATCGCCGAAGCCATCGAGCACGCCGACGAAGCCGAGGAAGTCCTGGGCCGCGCGGAGCAGGCCATCTTCCAGCTCTCCGAAAACCGCATTGGCCAGGGATTTATGGACATCCCCGGCATCATCAAAAGCTCGTTCGGCTCGCTGGAAGAACTCTACGCACGCGGCCAGGAGATCACCGGGCTGGCGACGCACTACACCCTGCTCGACAAGCTGACCAGCGGCTTGCAGCCTTCTGACCTGATCATCATCGCGGCGCGGCCTTCGATGGGCAAGACCGCATTCGCCATGAACATCGCCGAGAACGCCGCCGTGCTCGACGGCAAAGTGGTTGGCGTCTTTTCGCTGGAAATGTCGCGCGAGGCTCTGCTGATGCGCATGCTGGCCTCGCACGCGCAGGTTGACTCCAAGAACCTGCGCCAGGGCTTCCTCACCAAGGACGATATGCGCAAGCTCACGCACGCCGTCGAACAACTGACCCAATCGAAGCTGTACATCGACGACACGCCGGGAATTTCGGTGAGTGAGATGCGCGCCAAAGCTCGCCGCCTGCGCCAGACGGAAGGCTTGGACCTGCTGATCGTCGATTATCTGCAGCTCATGTCGGCGGTGCCCATCGGCGGCAAGCGCTTCGAAAACCGTACCCAGGAAGTATCGGCGATTTCGCGCGGCTTAAAGGCGCTGGCGAAAGAGTTGCGTGTGCCCGTGGTTGCGCTGTCGCAGCTCAGCCGCGCTCCGGAAAGTCGCGGCGGCGATCATCGTCCGCAGCTCTCCGACTTGCGCGAGTCGGGCTCCATCGAGCAGGACGCCGACGTGGTCGCCTTCATCTTCCGCGAAGAGGTCTACAAGAAGGACGACCCCGACCTCGACGGCATGGCCGAACTCATCGTCGCCAAGCAACGCAACGGCCCCACGGACACGTTGAAAATGGCGTTCATCAAGCGGTATACGCGGTTCGAGAATTTGGCGAGTGAAGGGGACTATAACAACTAGGCGACAACCTTGATCAGGGCCTTAGAAGTCGTACACCGGGAGAATCAGTGCCATGCCTACCGCTCCACGACGCCACCATTATGTCACCAAGGCGTATCTGGACGGCTTCCTCGAAACCGGGGAAGCGTGTCTCTACTGCTACGGGCGGAAGAGAGCCCAACCTTTTCTGGCCGCGCCTGTGAACCTTGCTAATATTCGGGACTATCACAGTTTCAAAAGAGCGGACGGCAGCCTTGATTCTAGTTTGGAGACCGTAATCGAACGGGAGTTCGAGTCACCGGGAATTCCTATCCTTCGCCGACTTGCAACCGGAAAGACAAGTCTCCGCTTTTCGCAGCGCTTTGCGTTGGCTTCTCTAATCGCTCTGCAGAATGTGCGGGTACCTTACGAGCGCGAATTCATGGACCGGCATTACAAGGAGGAACTCCTAGGATACTTGCGCGAGATGGATGAAGCATCGCTTCGGTTGGGAGGGCCCGTCAATGCGGTTCACGTTGCGGTCAACTCTTCGGGCGAGGAGCCAAAGGCAGATGCCTGGCGCACCTTCAAAAGGAAGGATATTGAGGCTTTACTGCGGGAGAGGGAACATGACACGGACAATTTCAGCAGGGAAGCCTTCCTCCAAATCGCCAGGGAAATGGCCGTAACCTATTCGCGAATGAAATGGACTGTATATCTCACCAGCGGGAAGGGCCGCTTTATCACAACCGACTGTCCAGTGGTTACGAGTTTCAGAAACGGCCCGAAGCTCGGTGCAGGTATTAAAGATCCTGATTGTGAAATCAGCTTCCCTCTTTCGAGCCGCACACTGCTTCGAATGAAACACGACCATTGGTCACTCAAGGACCCAGAGAGAAAACGGTACCCATGGAAAAGGAGGAAAACAGCCGGTCGCAATTCTGCAATCGAGCTGATCCAAGTTGACGACAACGCTGTCCGACTCCACAACGAATGCCACGTTGACCAAGCGTACATGTGGACTTTCAGCGGAGCTGTTCAGGGCTGGCT
>JBARGS010000073.1:0-17352 GCA_049798495.1 Candidatus Korobacteraceae bacterium
GCTGGCTTGCCGTTTGATTTTGGGCTCGGGAGCGTTGGTGCGGCCGTCGGGATAGACGATGAGATGAATAACAGGATGCTGCAATTCGAGCCGCTGGAGATCAATTCGTCTTTCGATAAACGAAACAATTTGCAGACCTACCAACACGCGATCAACGTGGACGTAGGGCTGTTGATCCGCCGGCTCCAATCCGTGGATGGTCAGGCCATCGGCTTCGAAGGAAAGCTTCGACAAGTTCCAATGGAACGAAGTCAGCTCGACGCGGCCGCCAGACGCGTCTTCCAGAGAGACGATCAGCTTGCGCCGAACGAAGTCCGCAAAGTGCGGACTGCGCAAGTACCAGCCTAGGCCGATCGCGCCCGCCAGCAACACTACTCCCACCGCGGTCCATATCCACAGACGCGCGTGCGAGTGTCGCGGCTTGGCTTCGTCAGGCATTCTCAGTTAACTCCCGAAGCTCGCGAGGATTCGGCCAGGGCATTGATGCCAGGGATCGCGATACTGCTGTGGATCTCCGCCTGTTGGCGCAGATTGTGCAGCCAGACGTCAAGCAGCTCATCCATGCACTGCTGCGTTAAGAGCTCGCGAATCCTGGGTTCCACTTCGCTTAAAGATACGGACGCGCCGCCGTTCTTTGCCAAGTCAGGCAGTAGCTGGTCTTTGTAGTAGGCCTCAATGTCGTCGCCGGTGACGTGGACCGTAGGACGCAAGCGCACTTCGATGAAATTCATCACCTCAAACTCATCGCGCAGGTGTTGTTTCGCCACGTCTTCGGTCAGGCCGTAGCTGGTCAAGAGTTCGCGCCAGCCAGCGTCGTCGTTGCCATCGGGAAGCTGAGCCCGCAATTTGGCGAGGTCCTGATTCAGCTCGTCGGTCGACGGCTGCACGTGCTCGGACGCGCCCATCTGCGCCTTGAGCAACTGGCGATCGATCAGACGATGCAGAGCGAGGACCCGATCCGAGTCTGTCACTTGACTGAGCGGCTTTTGCTGCATGAAGGCTTCGAAGCGAACCGCCTCGTCCCAGTCGCTGCGCAAGAGCGGACAGCGATTGACGGTGGCCACCACACCGTCGAGGATCTCGCCGGCAAACAGCGGCAATGTCGTCGCCGATACCAGCGACACAAAGAAAATCGTGATTACAAAAAGTCGTCTCATCAGAAAGTTTGTCCAATGCTGAAAAATACGTTGATGCGACGCAGCGATTGAGTCTCACTCGATTCCTGGATGGGATAGCGCGTCGGGTTAAGAGCATAGCCCAGGTCGAAACGCACCGGGCCGACGGGAGTCTTGTAGCGAATACCCATGCCCAGCGCCTGCGAGTTGTAGCTGAAGTTACAGGGAGTCTTGCTGCCCTTGGGCGCGCACTCCGCAATGGAAGGCTGATTGAAAGTCAGCATCCCACTGATGATGTGATTGGCTGTATCAAAAACATTGCCCATGTCGTGGAAAAAGACGAAGCCTAAGTTGTTCCCCACGTAAGGCAGCGGTACGGGCGGGGTGCGTATCTCGAGATTGTTGACGAACAGGCCTTGTCCACCGATGGGGTAGCCGGTCTGCTGATCACGCGGGCCCGCCTGGTTAATTGAGAAGCTGCGCAGCGAGTTGCTGCCGCCGGCGAAGAACAATTCCGGCAGAGGAATCTGGGTGGCCTCGACCGGAATGGAGTTCGGTGGAAGATCGTTCAGATTGATGAAATCGTTGGTGCCATAAGGTTTCTCAATGCCGATCTGCGTCCTGCGGGCGAAGACCCAATTCTTCTTGAAGCTGTAGTAGGTTGAATTGTCCAAAAGTACGCGGCCAAAGTTGGTTTGGGAGCCCAATGCGCTGGTCGCCAATCCCAGGTTCACGGCGTTGTAGCTTCCTTTGTGAGGATCGATGGGATCGTCGCGTTTATCGCGCACCAGGGTGAAGGTCGGCATCGCGATGAAGACGGGTTTCGAATACAAGCTGATCAAAATGGGATCGATCACCAGACTATTCGGATCGACGGCCACGCGCTGGAAGGTCAACCCATACAGCAAGGTCGTGAAGCGGTTCAGTTTCTGCTCCAGTTGGACTGCCCCTTCCAACGTTTCCGAAGCGAAGGTATTCACGTCGGCGGTGTTGTCATAGAAGGCGCTTACAATGAAGCGCCACTTTTCGCTGCGGAACAGACGTGGCGCGTCATAGCTGATTAAACCGCGGCGGGTCAGCAAGCCGACTCGGGCGCGGAAGGTGAGCGTCTGATCGCGGCCAAACAGGTTGAGGCGCGTGATCTCCAAAACCCCGTTGGGACTGACTCCGGTTTTCCCTTGCGGATTGGTGGTGGTGGGGAGGTTACCGGTGGCGAACTCGATGCCGCCGCCGTAGCGGAAGGTCCAGCGTCTGGCCTCCTGGAGGTTGAACAGAACATCCTTCGAAGGCTCGATGCCTTCGGGATTCTGTACCGCCATATCCACTTCGTTGAACAGCCCGAGAGAGTAGAGCCGGCGTTGCGAGTCAACCATGCGGCTTTGGCTGAGGGGATCGTCGTCGTGAATGCGCATCTGGCGATTCACCACGTAGGGACGAGTGAAAGTCAGTCCCGTAACAATAACCCGATCGACGAAGACGCGTTGTCCTTCGGTGATCTTGTAGATGACGTTCATGCGATTGGGTTCGCCCGGTACCGGAGCCGCCGAAGACTCGAACTGCACATCGGGAAAACCGCGGTCGTAGTAAAAGTACGTTATGGCGTCGCGGTCCGTAGCCAGGTTGGCATCGCTGTAGGGCTGGCCTTCGGCAATGCTCAGACGAGGCTTTAGTTCGTCGAAGGTGACGGTGCTGGCGCCCATCACCTGCAGGTCCTTCACCAGCGTTTGCGGGCCCTCATCGATAGTGACCAGCACCTGCATGTCATCTTTCCGTCCCTCGTAGTTGTCTTGCAGGTCGCCAGTCACCTTCACGTCGAGGAATCCATTGGCCAGATAGAGATACTTGACCGACGCGACATCGTCGGTGAGCAGGCGCTGGCTGAAGCGGCCATTCGGCAGCAGAAAGCTGGAGGGCTCTACCGCCATGCGCTCGCGGATGGTGCCTGTGTCGAAATACTTGTTCCCTTCCACCTTCAGCGAAGCCAGTTTGTGCCGCATACCGGGATCGATCTTGTAGACGATGTCGAGGTGGTTCTTTTCCGGCGAGGGCTGGCGATCCACCTCCACGGCGGCATCGAAGTAGCCCTTGGTCTGGAGATAATCGCGAAGGTTGCGGCGGCCTTCGTTGAGCAGATCGTCGTCGACCGAGTTTTCCTGGTACACCGGAATCAGCTTCTTCAATTGACCTTTGCTGATCTTCTGGCCTTCGGTGGTGAGCGCGACCGTCGGCCCCTGATCAACCTGGAAGATGTAATCGAGGCGATTGCTGTCCGGATGATATTGCCGGTCCGTCAGCGAGACTTGCGCTTCCAGATGAGCATTCTTCTGATAGTGCGCACGCAGCCGTTCGAGGGCGCGGGTCACGCGCTCGGACTTTACTTTGTCACCCGGTTTCAGCTTGGTCAACGAGCGAATCTGATCCGCAGGAATACCGGCATCGCCTTTAATCGTGACCTCACCTACGTGCGCCAAATCTCCCGGCACTACATGAAAATGTATTTCCATCTGACTGGCTTCTGCGTTGGGCTTTAGAAGGTAGGTAACCGTCGCCTCGTAATAACCGTTGTCGGCCAGGATCTTCTTCATGCGGTCAAGGGAACTGTTGACCTTCTCGATCGTGAACAAATCTCCCAAATCGAGTTGGGCAGCGGCGATCAGCTGCTGTGCCTTGGGATTACCCTTCTGCGGCGTACCATCCACCGTGATGGCGCCGTTGAAGTAGTTCTCAGTGGCAACGAAGACCAGGGTCAGCGATTTCTGCGCGTTGGGCTCGGCCTCCACGTCCAAGGTCGCAAAGCGTCCCGTGGCATACAGCGCCTGCAAACTGGCGCGCAGTTTGTCGCGGTCCAGCGGCTCGTTGCTTTTCTGTTCCAGCAGCGAGCGCAGCATCGCCGGATCGGTCCCGGTGATACCGCGGAACTCGATGTCGGTGACCAACTGGCCCTGATATTTGTTCAGGGGACTGATCTCACTGGTCAAAGCGGACTTGGGGGTCGGCGCAGTTGACTCGGTCTGTCCGGATTGAGCCGTTGCCGGCCTGGCGAACAGGCTAACAAAGGCGCAGAGCAGTGCAAGCCGGCACAATGATGACGTAATTGGTGTCCTCAAGCTCTGCCCTTCGAAAAAGTGATCTGCCCGGCAGACCTCTTTTCGAGTATCTGCCACTCTCTGCCGCCTGTGCACTTGCGTACCGTGCGCCGCACACAGGCGCAGTTCCTGGTTATGCGAACCCTGTCGAGGCGTGGTTTCTGTGGAGTTCTTATAATAAATGGGGAAGCCTTCCCCTAGCAGGTGCAGCCGTTGGAATTTGCCGAGCGATATTCCCGCCAGATTCTGTTTCAACCCATCGGCCAGCAAGGACAGCAACGCCTTGCAACGGTCCGCATGGCCATCGTGGGATGTGGCGCCACCGGCTCGGCGCTGGCATCGCTGTTGTCACGCGCTGGAATCGGTTACCTGCGGATCATCGATCGCGATTACGTTGAGCCTAGCAACCTGCAGCGGCAGGTGTTGTTTGACGAGGCCGATGCCGCCGAGTCGCTGCCGAAGGCAATCGCCGCGGCACGAAAGATCCGGAGCTTCAACTCCGAGATCACCGTCGAGCCGCATGCAGCCGATCTCACGCCGGCAAATATCGGAGAACTGCTCGGGGATGTGAACATCACTCTCGATGGCACCGACAATTTCGAGACGCGCTATCTGGTCAACGACTTCGCGGTTAGCAAGAATCTGCCATGGATTTACGCCGCCGGGGTCGCCAGCTATGCCGTGACCATGACGGTGCTGCCGGGCAAGACGGCCTGCCTGGCGTGCGTCTTTCCGGAATCGCCGCGCGGCATGGTCGAGACGTGCGACACGTCGGGGATATTGAACTCGGCCGTGAACTTTGTGGCCTCGATCGCGGCGACCGAAGCGATCAAGCTGGCGGTCGGCGCGGGCGACAAAATCCGGCGTACGCTGCTGTCGTACGACGTGTGGACGAACGATTACGCTTCGATCAATACTGACAAGCCGCGCCCCGGCTGCCGCTGCTGCGATCAGCACGACTTCGTGCATCTCGCCGGGGAAGGCCGGCCGCACATCACCCTCTGCGGACGAAACTCAGTGCAGATCCACGAGCGGCAGCGGCCTATCGACTTCGACGAGCTCACCCGCCGCCTCACACCACATGGCGCGGTGCGGCACAACGAGTTCATCCTGAAGTTCTGGCGCGAGCCGTATGAGCTGACGCTATTCCCCGACGGGCGAGCAATTATCAAGGGAACAACGGACGCGGCGATTGCGCGGAGTCTGTATGCAAGGTATGTGGGATCGTAGCTGAGATCGTAGCAATGGGATTGACCCATGACGACAATTGGCGCTACCATGAGCGACAGAATGGTAAATGAGCTTAGAGCCGTGGTCGAGGAATTGGGTGGCGAACGTACCTTGGGACGTCCCCTATCCAATGATCGGGATCTTCGCGAGGCGATCCGCGAAGGCTTTCGCCCAGCGGTAGTCTCGGAGCTGATGCGGGCCTCCGGGTTGACGCTAAAGGAGCTTGCCGGCGCACTCGATCTCTCGCCCCGAAGCTTGCAGCGGCGGCGCAGCGGTGGACGTTTGGCTCGTCACGAGTCTGACCGGCTCTACCGCCTCGCGCGTATTATGGCCATCGCCAACGAATACCTCGGGGGACGCGAGCGCGCCCTTCGCTGGCTCAAGCGTCCCAATCGCGCCCTGGGAGGCGTTGCCCCGGTAGCGGCCATCGATACCGAATTAGGCGCTCGCCAGGTCGAGAACATCCTGGGACGAATCGCCTACGGCGGAATTAGTTGAGCCGAGTTGATCGCGTCCTGCGCAAGGCATACGCTCGGACTCCATTCGATGGCGAGGGAGCGCTACGCTACGGCGGGCGCTGGTCAAGTCCCGGAATACGGCTCAGCTATACCTCAGAACATCAATCGCTGGCTATGCTGGAATATTTCGTTCACCTCGATAAGGACGATCTCCCCGCCGATCTTGTGTTGGCGATTGCGGAAGTTCCCACCGATCTGATGAGAGACCAAGTTGGAGTCAGGGAGCTGCCTGCAAACTGGCGCGATGCCGCCGCTCCGCCGGAACTGTCTCGTTTTGGCGATGAATTCGTGCAGAAAGGCAAGGATTGCCTGCTGCTTGTGCCCTCGGTCCTTGCGCCTGCAGAAAATAATTTCCTCATCAATCCAGCACATCCCGAGTACAAGAGGATCAAGATACTTGACCTCGAGCCCCTCCGCTACGACCCACGCATGTTTCAGAAGCGACGCGTCCACGGCGCGCTCCGGAAACCTGAGTAATGGCGAGTGCTGACGGCTGACCGCCGCTAGCTGTCAGCTCGTAGCTCGAAGCTTTTCTGATATCTTTGCTGCTTCACTCATCGAGGCGTCCGAATGTCCGTAGCTGCACCCTTGGTCGATACGCTTCCCGAACCGAGCAGGTTTTATCGCTGGCTGGTGCTGATCGTGGTCAGCGTGGCCATGGCGGGAAACTATTACATCTACGACAGCATTAACCCTCTCGAGCGAATCTTCCTCGATCAATTACATTTTTCCGCCTCGAACTTCGGATGGCTCAATGCCAGCTATAGCGTTGCCGCGGTTGCGACGCTGCTGATTGGCGGCATCCTCATTGACCGCTTCGGAATACGAAAGTCCTTGTTTTTGTTTTCTGCGCTCTGTGTCGTGGGTGCGCTGCTGACGTCGTTGAAGGGGAACTTTTACCTGATGGTAGCTGGCCGCACCGTAGTCGGACTGGGGGCGGAATCGCAAATCGTCGCCGTAACCACGGCTCTGGCGCGGTGGTTCAAAGGCAAGGAACTGAGCTTCGCCTTCGGCATTAACCTGACGATTGCCCGGTTAGCCTCCATTGCGGCCGACAATTCTCCCACATGGGCACGCTTTGCTTTCTATCCCAACGGCATCGACGCCCAACCCAGTTGGCATCGCCCGCTGGTTTTAGCGACAGTGGTCGGCTCGCTGGCGGTTGTGGGTGCCGTTATCTATTGGCTGATGGAGATTCATGCGGAGAAGAGCTACCACCTGGGAAAGTCGGGCGAACCCGACAAGCTGAGTTTCCGCGAAGGCCTCAAGTTCAATCCCTCGTACTGGTACGCCGTGGCTCTTTGCTTCACCTTCTACTCCGGCATCTTTCCATTTCGCACCTTTGCCATCGATCTTTTTACCAGCAAAACTCTGGCTCGCATGGGCGCGGCGGCAGCGGCTCCGGGTGCCTTTGCCGTGGCGCAGCAGCAGGCCGGCTGGCTGAATAGTCTACTGCCACTCTCCGCGATGATTGCCACCCCGTTCTTCGGCCTGGCAGCCGACAAGATCGGCAAGCGCGCCACCCTGATGATGTTCGGCTCGCTGCTGATGATCCCGGTGTACCTGATGATTGCCTACGCTCACACGTCCTTGCTCATACCGGTGTCGATGATGGGCATTGCGTTTTCGCTGATTCCCGCCGTGATATGGCCCTCGATAGCCTACATCGTAGAGGAGTCGCGGCTGGGTACGGCGTACGCGTTGATGAGTCTGCTGCAACAAATCGGCTTCTTCATCTTCAACCTGGCGATCGGAAAAGCCAACGACATCAGCCACGCCGGACCAACCAATCCCGGCGGGTATGCGCTGGGAATGTGGATCTTCTCGATTCTCGGGTTTGTGGCGTTTCTCTTTGCGTTCTTGCTTTATAAGCGCGAAACTGGCCCTCAGGGTCACGGCCTGGAGACAATCACCGCCTCTTCCCGCGCGTAGTTTTCACTTCGAGCGCTCAGTCGAACGACCGGGCCTCCTGTTGTTAGACCTTCTCGAGAAAAGAGGCATATCTCCGCCTATTCGATTCGGGATTTGCCCGGTTATTGCCAGCTCTCCCACTCTCGTGGGATTCATTTCTCCCTATTTACCGAGAGTACAATGAACATAGAGGAATGGCGTAAATCATGGATACACCTATGCCCTCGCCTGTCAGGAGTGGCGATGTGAAACTGCCCATCTACATGGACAACCACGCCACCACGTGTACCGATCCGCGTGTTGTGGAAGAGATGCTGCCGTACTTTAGCGACAACTACGGCAACGCCGCCAGCCGCAATCACGAATTTGGCTGGGTGGCCGAGCAGGCGGTGGAGCAGGGGCGCGAACGCATCGCCAAGTTGATCGGCGCGACCGCGAAAGAGGTCATCTTCACCTCCGGCGCCACCGAGAGCGACAACCTCGCCATCAAGGGCGTCGCCGAGATGTATCGCGAGAAGGGTAGCCACATCATCACCCAGACCACCGAGCACAAGGCGGTGCTCGATACCTGCAAGCGTCTGGAGAAACACGGATTTCGCGTCACCTATCTGCCGGTGCGGAAGGATGGCCGCATCGATCTCGACGACCTGAAGCGTGCGATGGACGACAAGACGATCCTGGTCACCATCATGGCCGCGAACAACGAGATTGGCGTGTTGCAGCCGATTCGCGAAATCGGCGCACTTTGTCACGAGCGCGGCGTGCTCTTCCACAGCGATGCGGTGCAGGCTGTCGGCAAGGTGCCGTTCAATGTGATCGCCGACAACGTGGACATCGCGTCGATATCAGCCCACAAGATTTACGGTCCGAAAGGCGTGGGCGCGCTCTACGTGCGCCGCAAGAATCCGCGAGTGCAACTGGTGGCGCAGATCGATGGCGGCGGCCACGAGCGCGGCATGCGCTCGGGCACGCTGAACGTTACCGGCATTGTGGGCCTCGGCAAGGCGTGCGCTCTGGCCGGCGAGGAGATGGCGACGGAAGCGGCCAAGCTCACCGCGCTGCGCGATCGCCTGCAACACGCGATCATGACCGAGCTTGACGAGACATACATCAACGGATCGATGGAGCACCGGCTGCCCGGCAATCTGAATATCAGCTTCGCCTATGTGGAAGGCGAGTCGCTGCTGATGGGGATTAACGACGTCGCGGTCTCCAGCGGCTCGGCCTGCACCTCGGCGACGTTGGAACCGTCGTACGTGCTCAAGGCTCTGGGCGCGGGCGACGATCTGGCGCACAGCTCCATCCGCTTCGGCATCGGACGGTTCAATACGGAAGCCGAGGTGGACTACGTCGCTGAGCGCGTGGTGGAGACGGTGCAGCGGCTGCGCGAGTTGTCCCCACTATACGAAATGGCGAAAGAAGGCATCGACCTGAAGAAGGTGCAATGGGCGGCCGAGCCGACGAAGTGAGGCTGAGCGCACGTTGAGCTTAGCGGCGGGCTGTCTTGCATCAGGGCACGACTTCAGTCGTGCCGATAGGAATCGGAAACACGACGGCTTCAGCCGCTGCAAAAAAGTCGCAGGAGCTAAAGCCCCGATCCTTACCGCAATCTTTCGGCACGTCTAAAGACGCGCCCTGACACAAGGCGAGACCCAGAGCGCCGTAGGCGCGAAATAACTTTGCCCAGCGCTTCAGCGCTGGGTAGGCTGGTCTGACCGATCCGAGTCCCGTAGGGACGGCATACCGGGAGCGCGGCGTTTCAGCGCCGCCGGGAATCCGTCTCAGGAGAGCAACCATGGCATATAGCGACAAGGTCCTCGATCATTACACCAACCCGCGCAACGTGGGCTCGCTCGACAAGAGCAGCGCCGAGGTTGGAACCGGCCTGGTGGGCGCGCCGGAGTGCGGCGACGTCATGAAGCTGCAGATCAAGGTCAACCCGGCGACCAACGTCATCGAGGACGCGAAGTTCAAGACCTTCGGCTGCGGCTCGGCGATTGCGTCGTCCTCGCTCGCCACCGAATGGGTCAAGGGCAAAACCATCGATGAGGCGCTCGGGATCAGGAACACCGACATCGTGAAGGAGCTGTCACTACCACCGGTGAAGATTCACTGCTCGGTGCTGGCGGAGGACGCGATTCGCGCCGCCATCAGCGACTGGCGCAAGAAGAACGGCACAACTCAAGACGAAGCGCAGCCGCAAGGCGAGGCGGTAGAGCAACGATCGTAGTTTCAAACGGAGGGCGCGCCGCTTACAAGGCACGCTGGAAGGAACCATGAGCACGGTAGGCATCGAGAGTCCGGCAGAATCGGCAACGGCACAAGGGATCACAGTTACAGAGAAGGCGGTGGCCCGCATTCGAACAATATTGGCCAAGGAGCATATCTCGACCGCAGAAGGCGGTCTGCGTCTGGGCGTGCAGGGTGGCGGCTGTTCGGGATTAAGCTATAACATTTCTTTCGATACGCAGCCGCGCGAGCACGACCATGTCTTCCAGTACAGTGACGTTCGCGTCTTCGTAGATCCCAAGTCGTTCATTTATCTCCGCGGCATCGTTCTTGACTACGAAGAGACGCTGATGCGCCAGGGCTTTGTGTTCAACAATCCCAACGCCACCAAGTCCTGCGGCTGTGGCAGCTCGTTCTCGTGACAATTCAACTGTGAAAAGTATCCTGAAAATTGCGTGTGCGTTGGCGGGATTGGTTAGCATAGTCGCAGGCGCAGCGTCGCAGAACAGTCAGAATCGCATCGTTATTCAAGCTGCCGATGGACGAAATGGCAAGCCGCTCGGGAACCAGCGGTTGCTTGTGTTTGTTGGTAAATCGCCTGAATCTGTAAAACAGCATGCTCAGCACGTTGAACTTACTACCGATAAGGAAGGACTGGCTAGTCTAGTCCTCGCAGAGATCGATAGTGGATGGATTCAGGTGTGGGTTGACCACGACGTTCTTTGCCAACGCGAACCCAATAGTAAGAGCTTCAGCGTAAGCGAGATCCTCTCAACGGGGGTGTACGCTCCAAATTCCTGCGGTTCTGGAATAGCGCAGAGCTCAACGCCAGGGCGCCTCGTTGTTTTTGCACGTCCCGCGAGCTTTTCGGAGAAGATGCGGCAGTGACCAAGGTTGATTAACCAATCCCGGAAAAAGCTACCGAGCATGGTACGACCCAGACAACAAGAAGACGGCCCTTCCAGTGGCATCCTGGTGACCAGCCCCAGCAAGCCCACCAAGACCAACTGCTGGTCTTGCGGCGCGATGCGAGCAGCTCACTTCTGCCACAGCTGCGGCAAGGTCCAACCGGCCGTGCCGGTGGATTACTTCACGTTCTTCGGATTGCCTTACAAGCTCAACCTGGAAACAGCCCGGCTGGAGCGCGAGTTCTACGAGCTTAGCCGGCATCTTCATCCCGACATCAACGCAGTGCACAGCACGCAGGAACAGGAATGGAGCTTGCAACAGAGCTCGCAACTCAACGACGCCTATCGCACGCTGAAAGATCCCATCGCGCGCACCGAATACTTGCTCCGGCTGCAGGGCGTGCGTCTGGAGGAGCAATCGAAGACGGCTACGGAAGACGCGCGCCGCACCGGGCAGGTGAAGAAGCAGGTGGTCCCTCCCGATCTGCTGGAGCAGGTTTTCGAACTGAACATGCAGCTTGAGGAAGCGCGCATGAACAAGAAGATGGGCGAGCCGGACCGCAGCCTCGAACTCGAGTTCCAGGACACGAAGAAGCGGCTGCAAGCGAAGTACGAGGGCATGATGAAAGAGTTGCATAACGCCTGGAACGATTGGGACGCGCTGGTCGATCACACCGAGCGGGGAGAAAATGTTTTGGAAGAGGATCGGCTGGACGTGCGCAACAAGATGGTGGACGTGCTGAATCGGCGGAACTACGTGCGGAACTTGCTGCGGGATATGGAGGAAGTGCTCGAAGGCAGTGGCTAGTTGTCAGTGGTCAGTTGCCAGTCGGCTTTTAGCTCTTAGCCTTTCGCTCTTAGTCAAAACGTCTGAACCCCGGGGTGACTTCAACCGGCACGAAGGTACCTCTAGTTTGAAGACGAGATCGGCTAATTGCTTTCTTGTGAGAAGCGCGAGCGAAGAACGCCTGCTAAGAGCTAATGGCTAAAGGCGAAGGGCCACCGGCCCACCAGAAGGAGTATTACTTACACACCCATGTCCTCTGACCGCATCGTCGGCATCGATCTCGGCACCACCAACTCGCTGGTGGCGTACATGGAAGGCGAGCGTCCCGTCGTGATCCCTGGCGAAGACGGCTCCAACCTCCTGCCGTCAGTTGTGGCCCTCGACCCCAGCGGGCAGATCATCGTCGGTAACACAGCACGCAAGTCCCTGATCGAGACACCGAATCATGCCGTCTACAGCGTCAAGCGCCTGATGGGACGCGGCGTTGAAGACGTACGCGATGAACTGAAGCTCTTCCCGTTCCGCCTGGCCGAAGGCCTCGCGTCCGGCCAGGTGATTCGCATCAAGCTGGGCGACAAGATCTTCACTCCGCCGGAAATCTCCGCATTTATCCTTCGCCAACTCAAGCGTAACGCCGAGCGATATTTTGCCGCGCCCGTGACCAAAGCCGTCATCACCGTTCCTGCTTACTTCAACGATGCGCAGCGGCAGGCGACGAAAGACGCCGGCCGCATCGCGGGACTGGAAGTTCTGCGGCTGGTGAACGAGCCGACGGCGGCAGCCCTGGCCTATGGCCTCGACAAGAAAGAGACCGCGACGGTTGCGGTTTACGATCTTGGCGGCGGCACCTTCGATGTTTCCATTCTCAAGCTGCACGAAGGCATCTTCGAAGTCATCGCCACCAGCGGCGACACCCACCTGGGCGGCGACGACATTGACAACTTGCTGATCGCCATCGCGCTCGACGATATTCAAGGCGATTTCGCCGTGGATGTTCGCCGCCATGCGGAGATTGTGCAGGCCATCCGCAAAGCGGTGATCGAGGCCAAGTTCGCGCTGTCATCCAACGAACGAACGATTCTGGATGTTGAGCTTCCCGGCGGTAAACGCTATCAGCGCGAGATCACGCGTGCGCAATTTGAGCAACTCATTCAGCCGGTGATCGATCGCACGATCGCGCCGGTCCGGCAGGCGATGAAAGATGCGGGTCTGAAGCCTGAACAGATCGACGAAGCCGTCCTGGTGGGCGGATCGACGCGAATTCCCCGCGTACGTCAGCTTGTCGAGGAACTCTTTCAGCGCAAGCCGCACTGCGACCTGAATCCGGATGAGGTCGTTGCCCTGGGCGCGGCGGTGCAAGCCAACATTTTGGCGGGCGGCTCGGAAACTACGAAAGAGATGCTGCTGCTGGATGTAACGCCCCTCTCGCTGGGCATCGAGGCGCTGGGCGGAGTCGTCGCGAAGATCATTCATCGCAACTCGACGATTCCCGCATCGGCGACCGAGCACTTCACTACCGGCGTGGAGGGCCAGACCAACGTCGCGATCCATGTGCTGCAAGGCGAGCGCGAGCTGGCGAAGGACTGCCGCTCGCTGGCGCGCTTCGATCTGAAGGGCGTTCCGCCTATGCCGGCGGGGCTGCCGCGCATCGAGGTCAAGTTTCTGATCGATGCCAACGGCATTCTGCACGTCTCCGCGCGCGAGCTGCGCAGCGGGAAGGCAGCCGAGATCGAGGTGCAGCCCAGCTACGGTCTGACGGACAAGCAGGTCGAGAACATGATCCTCGAATCGTTCGATCAGGCGGAAGAAGATTTTCGGCAGCGCCAGGTGATTGAAGCTCGCAACGAAGCCACTACCATGCTGGCAGCGCTGGAGAAAGGACGCAACAATCCCGCGTGGGAGCAGTTGTCGTCGGAGGAGCGTACGACGATTGACAAGCTGGAAGCCGCGCTGCGGGCCGTCGTCCAGCAAGACGACTATCATGCAATTCGCCGTGCTATCGACGTGCTCAATCAGGGGACCATGCGCCTGGCCGAGCTGATGATGGATTCCGCGGTAGGCGCCGCGCTCAAAGGTCAGAGTATGGAAACCGCTGATGTGGGCCAAGGACCGGTGGCACCGCATCCGATTGCACGAGCGGAAATCGAGTAGGTGGTTAGGTTGTGGGGGTTCGGGAAGCTCTGATTAAGTGCACTTGGTGGAAGGAATGGCCTTCAGAGACTGTGTCGCAACCGGAAACGATTCTTGTGGTGGAACAAACGGCTCGAACCATCAATCAAACTAGCCGCAGAGCGGCGGGATGAAGTTAGGCGGGGGCGTCAGCCCCCGCACAAGTGGGAAATTCCGCGAGCCGCAGAGCGGCGACACGGGTTGCGACACACTCTCTTCAGGCCATCCGTCAGCGCCAATAAAAGCGGCGGCTTTAATCGCGGAGGGACTTCAACGTAACTTAATCAGAGGTCCTTTGGGATTAATATTCGAACATGTAGCTCGCAAGCGCCGTAGGCGCGACAAAGGTTAGCCCAGCGCTTCAGCGCTGGGTCACACAAAGTGAATGATTCGAGTCCCGTAGGGACGGCACTGACCAAGCTATGCCAGAGGAGAACACACAAACCGGCGGCAGCGCTGCAACCGCGGAGGTTCCAGGGACGAACACCGTCCGCATCACCTTTCTTCCCGACAACAGGACCTTCGAGTTCGAGCACGGAAAGCTTCCCTACCAGGATCACGGCAAGCCAGGATCCATCCTCGACGTCGCGCTGAACTTTGGCCTGCACCTGGAACATGCCTGCGGCGGAAATTGCGCTTGCACCACGTGCCACGTCGTGGTCAAAAAGGGCAAGGAGCTGCTCGACGAAATGGGCGACGAGGAAGCCGACCGCCTCGACATGGCTGCCGATCTACAACTCAACTCGCGCTTGGGATGTCAGACGGTGATCGAGAAGCCGGGCGGAGTGGTAGTCGAAATTCCAGCGTGGAATAGAAACTACGTATCGGAAGGATCGTAGTCAATTGGAGACGCCATGCCTGCTGAGTTGAGATGGGATGACGCGGAAGATATAGCTTTGGCGCTGGCTGACAAGCTACCGGAGCAGAATCCGCTGGAGCTGCGCTTCACCGACCTGCATCGCTACGTGACCGAGTTGCCCACCTTCGCCGACGATCCCAAAACGTCCAGCGAAGCAAAGCTGGAGTCCATCCAAATGGCGTGGTACGAGGAGTGGCAGGATCGACAGTAGCGACAACCATCCGGCACTCGCCTTTTCACCCCTGATCAGTGACGAAAAAGTACTGCGCCCTCCTCGTAATCCACACGTTGCTGGCCGCTACAATCCAAGCTTATCCCGAAACCAAGTTGTCATTGGAGCTATAGGCTCTCCACGCTCCGTAAATTGGAGAGAAGAACCAGCCCATAAGCTCGCCCGGACCGGTAGGCATAGCCAGTGCAAGCATGATGAATAGTCCCATGCACACGAAAAGATCCTTCCAGCTCTTGAGATAGATTGCGACCCCAATGGCGCCGAAGCAAAATCCCAGGGCGAAAGCAATCCAGGGATTCGACCGGCGGGACAACGGATCCATTTCCTGTACTGCTATGGCCGACTTGCGCGCCGTATTTCCTGCTTTTATCCACTGCATTAGGTGTTTGCTGTTCACGGCTTCCTCCGCATCAGATGGATGTCTACAGCCTGCCCCTGTAGGCAAGTGAGCCGCTATGGATTCGCTTACGCGACACTCGCCGCAAAATGTAACGTCCACTTTGTAGATGGGAATAGCAGTTCGTGCGCCAGATTACCGATTGCGGCGGACTCAACCTGGAAGGCTGTAACCCAATGAAAAGACGCGAAATAATGAGCGGCTGAATACGAGGGTAGGTCCAACGCGCTATCCCATCGGATAGAACGCTATCCTTTCCGAACCGAAGGTGAACGGTAGTCCCGTGACTGCCGTTCGGAGTCGCTATTGTTTAGATTGGCCGAAGGTGATGCCTAGTCCAGTGGTCAAGATCACATCGTTGTTTCTCTTCCCCGGTACCGGCTGGCTGTTATAGAGATCGCCGAAGTTAAGGTTCCAGGTAAACGCTTTATAGAACTTGCTGGCGATCCCGAAGTTAAATGTTCCGCGATAGTTTCCCGCATCATTTAGATAGGGGAAGAAATAGAGATTTTCCGTGACCACCGTGTTGGCAGTAAAGTTGTGTGAGAACTCTTCACCCACGGTTGCGTTAATAAAATTGTTGGTCAATCCGTTAGGCGCAGGCGAGGAATAGTTCTCATAGGTGTAGCCAATGCCGCCGAGAATATCCAGCGTGGTGACCTTCGAGGCGATGACGTGGAAACCGAGACCGCCGGTGGGGCTGAGGCGCTCGTTCAGGTCTTGAGACTCGTCGTAGAGGCCGGAAAACAATCCAAATCCAAATAAGCGGGGTGTGATGTTATGGGAGTAGCGGATCGATCCTCCAAAAAGGTTCGCGCCCGTAGTGCTCACATTGTCCGTCGTGGTCTTGGTGTAAAGCGAGGCAGCGGTAATCGTCCACTCGTCGGTTGTCGTCTTGCGATCGGCGTTGAAACCGAGCGCGATGCTGGTCGTATCGGAGTTGCCGCGAGCCAGGCCCAGGCCAAAGCTGCCGCCACCCGCCCAAGCCTCGAGGAAGCCGGGATGCAGCGACTTCTCGTAGGCCGCCTGGTCCGCCGTGGAGCGCATGACCGCAACGTCCGCCTTGGGGATAGTCTGCGTACCTGAGGAAGTGGTAACCGCTACCGAGGATTCCTGAGTATTGACGCTGCCGGTAACAACCTGCTTATCGGTGCGGGTTACCACCATTGGCTGCTCCGACGTAAACTGTGCCACTGCGTCGAAATCGATCGTGACGGGGCCAGCGTAGTCCGTCTTTACGGTGAGCTTCTTGTCGCTCATGCTGACGATGGTTCCCGTAATGCGGTCTCCGTTCTTGAGTGTCACCTGTTCAGCACACAAAACCAAGCAACAACAGCAGACCAAGACAATAACGACACTGGTCTTGAACATTGGGGCTTCCTCCGTCAATGATGTGAGGTACTGGCGCAAGCTGGTCCGCGAGGTACGGGGCCCAATGAAGCGCAGTAAACCGCTAGCCGCGCTTCGAGCGGATCACAAGTTTGTGAGCCGATGCAACGATTTTACTTGCCGCATGTGGTTTTGGAATAAGAAATGTGCGAGAACTCGGCTCCCACAGTGTAGGGATTTCCCCGATGCAGCACCGGTACGCCGCCCGAAAAAAGTGTAAGCTTGCGCCGTGCGCCGGGATAGTGCGGCTCAACCAGGATCGGCGTCAGAGCCAACGGCTACGGGCTGTGAAATTTCAACCTTTGCCTCGCGAAGATATTTCGCCGCTTCTTCCGGCGGGGTCGGGTTCTGATAAAAGCCGGTACCCCATTCGAAGCCTGCGATCTTGGTGAGCCGCGGCATGAATTCCACGTGCCAGTGATAGTGGTCCATGGAACCCTCCTGCACCGGCGCGGTGTGAATGACCAGATTGTAAGCGGGATTGTCGAGCACCTGATCAGCGCGCATCAGAAGGTTCTTCAC
>JBARGS010000074.1:0-23936 GCA_049798495.1 Candidatus Korobacteraceae bacterium
TACCAATGGTGCTGGCCAGCTACGAATCGCAGCCGGTGACCCAGGACCTCCGCGTTATTAATAAGGTGAGCCAGAACCTGCACGCCGAACTGATGTTGCGCCTGCTGGGCAAGGAGAAGGGGACGTCCGGCTCGGTTCAAGGCGGGCTGGAGGTACTGCGCGGATTTCTGGTGAGCGCCGGCATCAAAGCCGATCAGTTCGCGTTCTACGACGGCTCGGGTTTGTCGCGCGAGGATCTCGTAACCCCGCAGGCCATTGTCGATCTCCTGCGCTATTGTCACCAGCAGCCGTGGGGCAAGAACTACGAAGATTCGCTGCCGGTCGCCGGAGTCGACGGTTCGCTGGCGGATCGCTTTCGCAATACGCCCGCAGCGGGCATGGTCCGGGCTAAAACGGGATCGCTCTCGCACGTCTATTCTCTGGCGGGATATGCCACCACGCAGTCGGGTGATCACCTGGCGTTTGCCGTGATGACCAACAACAACACCATGCCCACCAAAAAGGCGTTGGATGCGATCGACCAGATCGTGCTGCGGCTGGTGAACGACAAATAAGAGCCCGGCCTCGGCCAAATTAGAATTCCTTATTTTTCCCGGCATTTGGATTGCGACTGCTACATGGCGACAGCGTCGTGTGCGGCGTGGCGGTTCCTCCGCTCATGTGCACGTTGCGTCCAGGCGGCGCTGTCGTATGGAGGCCAAAATGTCCGTAGCCGGAATCGTAACCACTGGATTGTCGCAGCTAGCCAGCGTTCAACGGAACTACCAACAGGTACGGGGTGAGTTCAAACAGTTGGGCCAGGATCTGCAAGCGGGAAACCTGACCCAGGCGCAGACCGATTTCGTTACCCTCTCACAATCCATGGCGACGCAGCTTTCCAGCAACAGCCCGGTCAGCAAGGCGCTCGCTTCGCTGGGGCAGGCTTTGCAATCGGGAAATCTATCCGCTGCACAGCAGGCCTTTGCCAACATGCCGCCGGGAATAGTCGGGCCGAATGCGGTGCACCATTCCGGGCACCACGGCGGGAACGCTTCCTTCTCGGACGCGCTGAACCAGCTGGGGCAGGCGTTGCAGTCGGGGAATCTTTCCGCTGCGCAGCAGGCGTTCTCGGCCATGCAACAGATGTGGCAGCAGATGGGCTCGACTGGCGGCACGCTCAGCACCGGCACCAGCACGGGCAGCACAACTCCGCCGTTGAGCAGCGGTAGCCTGAGTGTGACGGCTTAATGCTGAATTGGCGCATTCGCTAAGCGGGCTGGCGCTGATCGATTACAGCGGTGTAGTCTGCGCGCTGTGAAGGCAAGAGAGCTCAGCCGCGACCGACATGAGGTCATGGTTGCGCTGTGATGGCGGTAGTCTCGTCTCAACATCCGAACATGAATTCACCGCGGCGGGGCATGGAGGCTTGCCTTCAAAAGCCTTCTCCGTGATCTCCGTGGCCTCCGTGGTGAATCACATTTCCGTTTCTAGTCCCTGACCCCTAATCCCTGATCACCGCCTTTCGATTTCCCTAGCCAACCCTTCCAATCCCGTGCATCATTACTGCCGAACTGCTAACGTCATACCAGACATCATCAATCCATAAGGAGCACACCTAGGATGATCGAACGACTCAGGGAGAGTTTCGGAGGGGTACTGGGTTTCAAAGTCGTCGGCAAGCTGACAGACGAGGACATCAAGGGCTTCGAGCCGCAGCTTGAGGTTCTCCTTCGGGAGCGGAAGCACAAACCTATCGGCATACTTGCCGATCTCTCCGAGATGCAGGGCGCCGACTGGAAGGCGCGTTGGGACGAGATGCGCTTCTTGCAGAAGCACACCACCCATATCGCCCGCATGGCCGTGGTGGGCGCCGACAAGTGGGAAGAGATTATAGCGATCGTCACCGCCGGCGCCGCCATACTCGAAGCCGAGACGCGCTACTTCGACAAGTCTGAAATGCTGCACGCGTGGGAATGGGTGCGCACCGCCAAGCACGCCGAAGACATGCCGGTTCGCCAGATCTCCGCCGGTACGGGTATCTGGAAGGACTACCATCCGGAGTGGATGAACTTGTAGCGGCTTTGCGCCAACTTTGTGGGCCGTCCGTTGTGATGAGGAGCCGATGGCTTTCCGCGGTTATCTTTAATTCTGTCCCCGATCTCTTCAGTGCCGTACAATTCCGGCAGCCAGTCATTCCGGCTGTCAACAATCGACCTCCCAGTTGCATTGCCGGCTGCGCGCGCCTGCTCTTAGCGAGGAACCATGCGACGAAGATTCTCCGGTGGCGTTGGCAGGCGGCCGCTCTTCCTGGCGCTTGTGCTCATCTTTCTGTTCGCCAGCGCCTGCAAGACAACCAAGGACGCTGCCGCAGCCGCCACGCAACTCAATACGGCCGCCACAAAGCTTGCAGCCTATTACGACGATCTGTCGGCGCAATTAGACGATACGGTGAGGCTGAACGAACTCCAGGCAGCGTTCTACCCCATCCCCTTTACCGACGCGGATCGTGCGCCAATCCTGGAGGTTAAGAGCGAAATCGGCAAGCGCGCCGCGATGGCTCATTCGCTGGCAAATCTGGCGACTGCGTACGGAAATCTGGCTGGATCGACTGCCAGTGCTGACGCCTCTACTGCGGCGTCTTCGCTGGCGAATGAGCTCCAAACCGCGAAGGCTCTTCCTCAAGGTTCGGCCATCCCCGATATCGCAGGCGAGGCGGCCAAGCTGCTGGTCACTTTCGCGCAGACGCGCAGCCTGAAGGCAGGCGCCGTCGGGGTAAACAACGCGGTTGGCGCGGTCAGCACTATCTTCGATGGCGAAGAGAAGGCCTACGAAAGCATTCAGAAGCAGCGGCTGGCTCTGGCTCGGCAGATTGCGGTCAAGCTGGTCGACACTCACGACATCGAAATCAATTTTCCGGACTTGGTTGAGCCTGCGACCAAACCATTTTCGCTGAGTCCCAAGACGCCGGATGTAGGCGACGATCCCAAATATCTTCAGCTGGTAAAGAGCGGTATTGACGACCAAGTCCAGGAGCAGGAGCGGCAATACGCCGACTCTACCGAGAGCCTCTCGGCATCGTTACATGCTGTGTATGGAGCAATTGAACGGATCGCCAAACAGAAGTAGCGGCTAGGTTCGTCAGGATCGTTGGCTAGTACGTAGTAGGATCAAAGATGAGAAGGAGCTTCCACTCATGGGAGACGCGCTCAGCAGTTTAGAGAATCAATATATTTTCCTAACCAACCATCTCGACGAGTACCTGGCCGCGTGCAAGACCGACGCCCAAAAACAAGTTGTTATCGACAATTATGTTGCGGCCAGGCAGAACTACTGGAACTGCATCAATAAAATCTTTAAAGACAATGATCCTCAAGTATCAGCGGCAGTGAAGCAGATGAGTACCGCCCAGCAAGACTTGAAAGACTCCTTGGCGAAGTTGGACCAGATAGCTGCCGTCCTCAATACCATCGCAACCGCGGTGAAGATTGGCGGGGAACTGGCGTCGCTGGCGGGATAATAACGGAACGAGCGGAGTATGCCTGTCCGGCTGCGTTATGCACGATGGTTTTTACTTGCCTGAAGTAGGTTGTGTCCTCAGTCTTCTGCCTTGGGTTTCATCTGTCCACTCCGCAAGTACCGATTGTGCCAGCCCAGCGATTCGCTCAGGAGGTGTGGCGTGTGCCTTCCGTACGAGAGGCGCTCGGCGCGATTCAGGTAGTCGAGCAGCAGCGGCTTGTAGTCGGGAGCGGCGCATTTTTCGATGATGAGGTGCGCGCGCTGGCGCGGCGAGAGTCCGCGCAGATCAGCCAGGCCTTGCTCGGTCACGACGACCGAGACATCGTGCTCGGTGTGATCGACGTGCGAGACCATGGGCACGATGGTCGAGATGCTGCCCTTCTGCGCCAGCGACGGCGCCATGAAGATGGAGAGATATCCGTTGCGGGCGAAGTCGCCGGAGCCGCCGATGCCGTTCTGGATGCGCGATCCCATCACGTGGGTGGAGTTGACGTTGCCGTAGATGTCGGCCTCGATCATGCCGTTCATGGCGATTACGCCCAGCCGCCGGATAATCTCTGGGTTGTTGGAAATCTCCTGCGGGCGCAACACGATCTGCTTGCGATACTTGCCCATGTCGGCGTTGACTTCGGTCAGCATCTCGGGGCTGAGCGAGAACGCGGTCGCCGATGCCGCAGTCACCTTGCCCGACTTGAGCAGGCGAATCATGCCATCCTGAATGACCTCGGTGAAGGAAGTGAGTCCTTCGAATTTGCCTTCCTCCAGGCCGAAGAGCACAGCGTTAGCGATGTTGCCCACGCCCGATTGCAGCGGCAGCAGGTTGGCAGGGATGCGGCCCTTCTGCACCTCCCAGCCCAGAAATTCCAGGATGTGCCCGGCGATGCGCTTCGAGGCTGCATCCGGCGCTTTGAAGGCGCTGTTGCGATCGGGCGAGTCGGTGAGCACGACGGCGACGACCTTTTCCGGCGGCACTTCGAGATACGGGCTGCCAATGCGCTGGCCGGTGTGCGTCAGAGGAATCGGGCCGCGGTTGGGCGGCGGCTGCAGACCGTAGTAGATGTCGTGCATGCCTTCGAGCGCGGCGGGCTGCCAGGAATTCACTTCCAGGATCACGCCTTCGGCCTGCTCGATCCAGGTCTTGTTGTTGCCGAGCGAGGAGCTGGGCACCACGCGGCCGTCTTCCAGCACGGCGGTGACTTCGATCAGCGCGAGATCGAGCTTGCCCAGAAATCCGTATTCCACGAACTGAGCGACGTGGCTCAGGTGGATGTCCATGTATTCCATCTCGCCGGCGTTGATGCGCTTGCGCGTCTCGGGATCGGACTGATAGGGCAGCCGCAGATGAATGCCGCCGGCCATGGCGAGCGCGCCGTCGAGCTCGGGCCCGGTGGATGCGCCGGTGAAGATGCTGACCTGGAACTTCTGTCCGCGCAGGTTGGCGTCGGCAATGCGGCGGGCAAGCGCCATGGGAACGGCCTTGGGATAGCCCGAGCCGGTGAATCCGCTCATGCCGACCTGGTGTCCGTGATGGATAAGCGCGGCGGCGTCCTCAGCGCTCATGATGCGGTTGGCGAGGCTGGAGTTCAGGACGCGGGAGGTGGAAAGCACGGAGGTAGACATCGGGGACGCCTTTCGTCGCAACAAGGGGTCAGAAGCGGGGACCTACAGAAACGATAGGTGGCTGCCAACCGGGCGTCAGTGAGGTTAGTCACAAAAGAGGGAACATCGTAAAGGGAGGCTAGGGCGGGGAACGCAGCGGGGGTTAGGAGTCCTGTATGTTTACTGCGGCTGGTGCGGCACGACGAAAGGGCCTGCCTCGAGCGCAGTCGAAGGATCGTGCCCCGATACGAACCGAAATGATTTGTGAGATGAGCGTTCGATTGAGATCGTGTCCCGAAAAAGGTAAAGACCCGGAGCGCTCCCACCCCAGGTCTTTTCCGTCGCGTGATACAGCAACGTTGCGATTGCTGAGATCACGATCTCCGGGCCATCGGAGAACTTGTTCAAACTGGTTGTCGGGTGGACCTACCAACCCGGGCCATGAGGCCGCAACTGTCCTGATAAATAGCAAGCGAGATGCCAACTGCGCAGGCAACGGCGGGGACTTTTGAGGCGCTGGATTTGCAATGAGATACGAGACGGGAAGTCGTCTCCGTTTTCACAGCTCATTCATCTTGGCCAACTCATGACTATCTGAACGGATAGGTGCTACTATCCTTCCGGTTTGCTAATCAAAGCAGATTTCTAATTCGTCACGAGTCAGCTACACTTACAGCCCTGGGAGAAACCGTCGTGGACTCGCGCGTCGTCGTGGTATCGGGCCCATCCAAAGGAACGATCATCCGGTTCAACGGCAATCAACTGTCGGTGGGCCGCGATCCGGCCAACGACCTTTGCCTGCATGATCGCGCAGTATCGCGCCGGCACTTCGCCATCAGCGAGACGGACGCCGCCTTTCATCTTGTCGATCTGGACAGCCACAACGGAACCTTCGTGAATGGCATCCCGGTGCGGCGCAAGCTGCTGGGACACGGTGACACGATTCGAGCCGGCCACTGCGAGCTGGTGTTTCTCATCACCGAGGATGAGGAACTGGTATCGCACATCGTCCAGTTCAGCGAGGAGGAGCAGCCGATTGACCTGCTCTCCACTACCAAGCTGCAAGCCTACCCGGCGCTGGGCAGCACCGGCACGGATGTTGGCCGCATGGCGCGCGATCTCAACGCGCTCTTCAAGGTGGCCAACACCATCAACTCCATTCGCGACCTTGAACCGCTCCAGCAGCGTCTCCTGCAACAGATCGGCGAGGTGGTGCCTGCCGACTCTGGGGCAATCGTAATTCTCCGCCATGCAGAAGACGAGCCCAGCTCCAGTTGCACCTGGCACCGGCATGGTGGCAACGCGCAACTGCGAATTCGACGCGACGTTGTGCAACGCGCCTTGTGGGAACGTTCCGCTATTCTCAGCCGTCCCACGCCGGAATCCGGGGACAAGGAAAGCGTGCTTTGCGTTCCACTGGTTGCCGTCGAACGGACTATCGGCGTGATGTATCTGCTTGCGACCGGTTCGCGCACGCGGTTCGAAGATGATCACGTCCACTTCCTGAGCTCAGTGGCCGGCATTGCCGCCGTGACGCTGGAGAATGTTCTGGCGCTGGAAGCACTGCGCAACGAGAATCGCCGCTTGCAGGCGGAACTCGATCTGGGCGGGGTCATCATCGGCGAGAGCCGCCCCATGCGGCAGGTGCAGAACTTCATCGCCCGCGTGGCCAAGAGCGATTCCACCGTGCTGGTCCGCGGCGAAAGCGGTACCGGCAAAGAGCTGGTGGCGCGCGCCATCCATCGCAACAGTCCGCGCGCGGAAAAGCCGTTTGTCGCGATCAACTGCGCGGCCATCCCGGAGGCGCTGTTGGAAAGCGAGTTGTTCGGACACGAAAAGGGCTCGTTTACCGGCGCCATCGCTCTGAAGAAAGGCCGGCTTGAAGTCGCTGAGGGCGGAACGGTTTTCCTTGATGAGGTTGGCGAGCTGGCTCCCATGCTGCAGGCCAAGCTGCTGCGCGCGTTGCAGGAACACGAATTCGATCGCGTGGGAGGCACTCGGCCCCTCAAGCTCGAAGCCCGCGTGATCGCCGCCACCAATAAGAATCTGGAAGAGGCTATCAAGACCAACGAGTTTCGTCAGGATCTTTATTACCGGTTGAATGTGGTGTCAGTAGTAGTGCCACCCTTGCGCGAGCGGCCCGATGATATCTCGCTGCTGGCCATCTATTTTGCCGCCAAGTATGCCGAGAAGTGTAAGCGTCCGCTGAAAGGTATCTCTGCGGAAGCGCGTGAATTGCTGCTGAACTATAGTTGGCCGGGCAATGTTCGCGAACTGGAGAACGCGATCGAGCACGCCATCGTGCTTGGACTGGGCGATGAGATTGTCCCCGACGATTTGCCGGAGGCATTGCTGGAAGTGCGGCCCACGGAAAAAAGCAGCGCCCAGTATCATGACCGGCTGAATCACTTGAAGAAGCAGATGATTGCCGATGCGGTGCGGCAAACCAAAGGAAACTACACCGAAGCCGCCAAGCAGCTGGGCGTGCATCCCAATTACCTGCACCGGCTGATAAGGAATCTGAATATCAAGGGGGAACTGAAGCGGGAGAATGGAGAATGAGCGCCGAGGTGTGGTTTCCTAGGAACTCCTAATCATATCCAGTGACGGTGCCCCATCCTCGCATTGCCATGTCCCGGTTATTTCCTTGACATCGTGACGCTTCGTGCTATCGTTTTCCTCGATTTATTCTGTAGCGTCAATCGATGAGCTTTGGAAGTGCGGATCAAGGAGGATTGAATGTCTCTGGGTCAGCGTTCCTTTGTGCTTGCTTACGGTTTATGTGCTCTCCTCTTTGTGGTCGGGTGTGAGCATAAAGTTCACCCTGAAGCCGTTGCGGTGGTCGACAACCTGAGCACCAATGCGGGTAATTGTGTTCAGATGGTGAATGGAAAGATACCAGCGAACAACAAGGTCGTTGTGGACCATAGTGGTGGCACTGTGAAGTGGGTAGCTCCGAATGAGCAAACTTCCTGCACCATACACTTCGACAACAGTGCGGCGACTTGTCCGTTTTATGTCGCCGGCCAGAACTATTGCGACTATTCATGCACGAACGGCACAGTAACGTCGCAACCTGCTACCGGTCCCGCAGGTTCCACCTTTACCTACGGATCCATGATGATAAATGGCGCCTGTACAGTTGGGACCAACGGAATTATATTAGACCACTAGACTGCCGAGACCAAAGCCTTGAATTGAGGATTCTCTTGTAAAGCCTGGAAGTCCGGCGTGTCTCTCATGACCTGACGCGAGTAGCCAACGCTTGCAGCTTTGGTTAGATACGCTACAGCGTCATTTAGCTGGTTGTAGTGGTTATAAACAATGGCGGCACGGAATAAAACCAGCCCATCCGATGGGGCAAGATTCAATGCTTTTTGCAGATAGTCCAGCGCTGCCTTTTGCTTGCCAACCATCGCAAGAAAACTGGCTAGATAAGCCAACGCTTCGGCGTCGCGAGGGTTTACCTCCACCTTCGACTGTAGAATCATAATCGCTTTCTCGTACTTTTCCGCAGCTTCCCGGTTACGCTGCGGGTTCCAATAAAGTGCGTCGCCTAGATTACCCCAGATTTCCCAGTGAGTATCATTGATCTTTAGCGCTTGGTCGAGTGCCGTTGTCGCTTCTGGATAGCGGTGCATCAAAATATAGCTGTAGCCTAAGTTGTTGAAGGCATCAGCGGTGGGCCGCAGTTCGATGGATCGCCCCAGGACAGTAATCGCCTGCTGATAGCGTCCTTGCAAAACATAAATGCCACCTAGATTGGCATAGCCGCGGTAATTGTCGGGGGCCAGTTCCGTCACCTTGCGAAACATCTCTGCGGAATCTGTATAGCGATTCTGAGTATAATAAAAGACTCCCAGCCAATCATAGACACGCCAATAATTAGGCCGCAGCGAGGCAGCCTTTTTGTAGGCGGCTTCTGCAGCTGAAGTGTTGCCCAATGCCGAGTACGCGTCGGCCAAACCTAGCAAAGCCTCGTCATTCGTCGTATCTAGATCGAGAGCATCCTGGTAGTTCTTCACGGCGTCCTCGTATTTTCCGGTCCCATAAAGAACGTTGGCGAGGCATGTGTGGCCTTGAACGGAGTCAGCATCGATGGTGAGCGCTTTTTCGCAATTCTCCGAAGCTTGCGTCAGCCATTGCTTTCCGCGGTTGGTGGGTGGTCGAAATCCCCTCCAATAGGCAGTTCCCAATCCTGCGTACGCCGGTGCGTAGTTAGGATCATTCTGGATGGCCTGCTCGAATTCAGCTATGGCATTGTCGAGATTTTCCGGTTTATCGTACTCCTGAAGATATCCCCGGCCCCGTATATAAGCTTCATATGCTGACGGGTTTGTGTCCTGACGGATGGCCAGCTCTTTCCGTTGGCTCGATCGGATTCTCGCCGGCAGCATGTCCAGGGCGGCATTCACTACCTGATCTTGCAACTTGAAGGGATCGTTAGCATTGGTCTCGATAGTTCTCGCAGACAACTGGTGGTGTGTGCGCGAATCTACCAAATAAGCGTTGATCCGGATCATCTTTCCCGAACGCTGCAGACTGCTTTCCAGCACGAAGTCGGTGCCAAACTCCCGCCGCGCGTCTTCCGCCGTCTTCACCTTCTGCTCGCGCAAATCACGCGGAGCCACCACCTGTATGCCGTCATTTTCGCTGGCCTGCTGTAGCTTGGCTGTCAACGTGTCCATCAGCCCCATGCCCAAGGCATTCGTCGCGGCGTCCTGTCCCACGGTTTCGATCGGGAGAACCGCCAGGATTCTCGGCTGGCCCGAAGGCTGCGGCGGCCACCAGCGTTTGACGAAATATCCCGTCGCGATTCCCACCAGCAGGACTCCAATTAGCACCAGCGCGATCTTCCGTCTTCGCGTGGCGGCCTGTACTTGCACCACTCCCGACCGCCTCACCGTGTCGGTCACGATTTGGTCGCCAGCAAGCAGGCGCGCCAAGTCAACACGCAACTCCCGGGCCGACTGGTATCGCCGCTCCGGATCGCGATCCAGCGCCTTCAGGATCAGCGCCTCCAGCGGCGCCGTGATTTTCGGATTGATCAGCGTAGGCCGCACCGGATCGTAGTGCAGAATCGCGTCGATCACCAGCGAAGGCTGCCGGTCGGGAAACGCCCGTTTCCCCGTGGCCATCTCGTAGATCACCGCCCCGGTCGCCCAGATGTCGGAGCGCGCATCGGCCTCCTCGGAGCGCAAAAGCTCCGGCGCCATATAAGGCAGCGTCCCACTCATGGAAGGGCTGTTGTCCAGACTGGCAGTTTCGGTCCGCTCGTCCAGCGGCTCCAAGGATTTCGCCAAACCGAAGTCCAGAATCTTCAACTGGCCGTCGGGATTGATGCGAATGTTGCCCGGCTTCAGATCGCGATGAATCACCTTCTCGCGATGCGCTGCTTCCAAGCCACTGGCAAGCTGCAGGCCAAGCTCCAGCACGATCTTCTGCGACAGCGGCTGATGGCCAATCTTCTCGTCGAGGTTGACGCCGGGAATGTACTCCGTGACCAGGTAGTCGACGCCGTTCTCCTCGCCGAAGTCGAAGGCCATGGCGATGTTGGGATGGTTCAGCTTCCCGACCGAGAGCGCCTCGTTGCGGAATTGCCGCCGGCTGGCTTCGTCGGCAAACATCCCATGCGGCAGAATCTTGACCGCGACATCGCGCCGCAGTTGTTCGTCGAAGGCGCGGTAGACCACGCCCATGCCCCCGGCGCCGATCTGTTCGATCAGCCGGTAGTGCCCAAAGACTTGTCCAATGCTGGGAGACGGCTCAGACACTGCCCGGATATTAGGGCTTAGGCGCGGGAAGGTCAACGAGACTCTCCGCGGCGGGCCATCACCGCTATTGCCTTAGACCCTCCAAGCCGCGACTGGTTTGCTCGCTTGCCCGATATCGGTTGACGTGCCGCTCCTCCTGGTCGCCCTTGATCGAGACTGAGCCGTTGCCGGTAGTGGCTCAATTTGAATAGGGATGCGTGCCTTTCGCGCACCGGCGCGAATCGGCGCGCCCAGATCCCTCGCTGCGCTCGGGATGAGAACTTAGTTTCTCGCGAATCGAGCCAAATTGAACCACTACCCCGTTGCCCGCTTGCTTGACAGTGGTTCGCATCGTGATATCGTGCATGAGTCCGCCTTTTGGAGGGAAATTTCGAATGGTTCGTCGCGGGAAGATTATTCTTCTTCTGCCGGTTGCCGTGCTGGTTCTTGCGCTTGGCTGCAGCTCCGAGAAAGCTCGGAAGGCCCTTCTCGCTCACCCCAAAGTGAGAATTGCCATGGACGGCAGTAGTTCGCCTCCCAGCTGTTATGCCGCTATCGGATGGGTGAGCCTGCCAGCCGGCGGTACGATCGACTGGACTGCCGGCGCCGACGATTCCAACACCTATGAGGTGCAGTTCCCCACCACTACCTACCCGCTAACGGATAGCAGCGGCAATGCGGTGGCCTCGCCCATCACGGTCAACAGTTCCGGCACCCAAAGCGGAACCAACAAGGGACCCTTCAGCGTTAGCTCATCTGCCAACTACTCCTGCAAAGCGGGCGCTGGTGCAGCTTCCTGCTACCTGACCTACGACATCAAGTCCAACGGCCAATCCTGCGTTCAGCACTACGGCGGCGGATTTGGCGTCTACACCACCGGCATCCATCTCGAGCGCTGATGGAAATCCAGGATGGCTGTTTTTCCCCGGGCTTGCAACGCCTGAGTCTCGCCTCATAACGAATTGGGTCGCAGTTTCGCTTACGCGGGATGAAGTTAGACGGTGGCATAAGCCCCCAACCAGGCCGGAAATCCATCTGAGCCGCACGGCGGCGACACCCGCTGCGACATAGTCTCTCGTCGGGGATCCCGATCCCACCGCGTAGTCACCGCGACCATTGCACATTCAGGTTCATCGTTCAGCAAACCGTGACCGAATCGCGAGTTGCGTCGCTTGACGCGCGAACTTCTGCGATATACTTCGCTCGGAGTCATAAAATATTTTCCGAAGGTCAGCTTCTATGCCAGCAAATGCCGTTGAAGTAGCCCCCTCCACTGCGGATTTCAAGTCCCTGGAAGAGAAAATCCTCCGCACCATTGAGCTGCTGAAGTCGGCCCGCGAGGCACGCGCTGTCGCCGAGCGCGACGCCGCCCGCCTGCGTGAGCAGTTGGACGAACGCGAAGAGGAAACGGAAACCATGCGGCAGGAGCTGATCGCCCTACGCCGCGAGCGAGAAGAGGTACGCGGCCGAGTGGAAAAGATGCTGAGCCAGATTGATGCTTTGGCGGCGGAAGAGTGAGAAAGCAGTGGATAGTGGATGGTGGATAGCAATGCCGCGGGGATCGAGGTTTTCTATCCACTAACCACTATCCACTACTCACTGACCGGGAGGACAGTTTTGAGCAACGCAAACGCGAACGGCGGCGGCAATGTCCGGGTCGAGATCTACGACCAGACCTATCATCTTCGCGGCTCCGATCCGGAGTACATCGCCGAGTTGGCGGAGTACGTCGATACCAAGATGCGCCTGATCTCCAAGCAGGCATCGACGGTCGATTCCCTGCGTGTCGCTGTACTGGCAGCCCTTAACATCGCCGACGAATTCCATGTCCTCAAGCGCAAATACGAGTCGATTGCCAGCGATTACAACGAGCGTGCCGAGCAACTGGCGGGTGCGTTGGACGAAGTGCTGCAGGACGAGCGTCGCGCGGGATAGGCACTCGGAGTCGTGGCCGCTGCAGTTCCAATCCCGAGCCCTTCAGGGGGCACCAAAGCCTCATATTTGCACGTTATTCGCCAAGTATTTGGCGCCCGCCCCTTGTCATCCACTCCCCTTTTCCATAGCATCTGAGCAGGAAAGTCGGCCTGCAAAGTTAGTGTTGGTGGTCACCGTTTTTTGAACCAATGCTCAATGAACAGGGAGCCTGACTCGTATTCGGTTCGGTGTGCAACGTTCCGCCATGCGGAAATGCCTAAAGAGCTGCGGCGGGTTCCCACCGTATAATGCGGGTTCATTGACGGCCCACTGAACACGGCCCCGCGGGTCGGCTTTTTTCTAGCCATTAGCTTTCAGCCGTCAGCTTTCAGCTTGGTCCGACGCCAGCGAATTGCTTTGGGGCATCGGTGTGAAGCGACGAACAAATTCGTAGGTTTAAGCTGATGGCTGACGGCTGAGAGCTGACAGCTAGGAGGCTGCGTCCAGCAGCGACCCTTTGCATCTAAAATAGAACCGTGTTTCCCCGTTTATTTCACTTCGGCAGTTTCAATCTTCCCACCTATGGTTTGATGGCGGCGCTGGGGCTGATCTTCGGCCTGCTGCTCATCGTCAAGCTGGGCCGCGAGCAGGGCCTCGATCCCGACAAGCTCTGGAACCTTGGCATCATCGCTATCCTGTCCGGGATCTTCGGCGCAAAGGTCCTGATGGTCTTGGTGGACCTCGGCTACTACAAGGCGCATCCCGCCGAGATCTTCAGCTTCTCGACTTTGCAGGCGGGCGGCGTGTGGTCCGGCGGATTCCTGCTGGCGTTGATCATGTGCATCTGGTACATGCGCCGCAACAACCTGCCGGTACTGCGGACGTGTGACGTCTTTGCGCCCGGCCTGGCGCTGGGACACGCCTTCGGCCGCGTCGGATGTTTCGCCGCCGGCTGCTGTTTCGGCCGCGAGACGCACGTGCCCTGGGCAGTCACCTTCCACAATCCCCTGGCTAACTCAATCAGCGAAACGCCGTTGAACGTGCCGCTGCATCCCACCCAGCTTTACGAGATGATCCTGGAACTCTGCAACTGCGTGTTTCTGGTGTGGCTGATCCGGCGCAAGAAGTTTGAGGGCGAAATCATTGGCACCTACATGATCATCTACGGCATCGGCCGCTACTTCATCGAGTTCTTCCGTGGCGATCCCGGACGCGGCAACAACTTCCTCGGCTGGATGAGTGGCACCCAGGTGATCGCCATCTGCCTGGTGATCTTCGGCGGCTTGCTGTGGATGCGGCGTGCAACGCTGGCCCCGCCCGTTCCAATCAAAGCCACTCGATAAGTCCTATTCACCACAGAGATACAGGGGCACAGAGTTCTTATTATTTCGTTCCTCTGTGTCTCCGTGCCTCTGTGGTGAACAAGCTCCTGTTGTATCCTCGTCGCGGATGTCTGCGGACCGCTTTCCCATCACGATCTCCGTTCCCCACGAAGCTGCCGGCCAGCGCGTTGATCAGTTCCTCGTCTCCCAGATTCCCGACATCAGTCGGGCGCGCGTACAAATGCTGCTCGAAGAAGGTAAGGCGCGAGTCAATGGAGCGACTGCCAAGCCGTCGCTGAAATTGCGCGGCGGAGAGCAGATCATCATCCTCGGCGACCCGCAGCCTCCACCGCTGCGCGCCATCGCTGAAGACATTCCCCTCGACATCATTTACGAGGACAAGGACCTCGCGGTCGTCAACAAGCCTGCCGGTATGATGGTGCACGCCGGTGCGGGCGCCACCGACGACGAACGCAATCGCGGAACGCTGGTGAACGCCCTTCTGCACGCCTTCGGCAAACTCTCCGACGTCGGCGGCGAGCTGCGACCGGGCATCGTGCATCGCCTGGACAAAGAGACTAGCGGGCTGATCATCGTCGCCAAGAACGACGTGGCGCATCGCAAGCTTGCGGAGCAGTTCTCCCGGCGTGTAATCAAGAAGCGCTACGTGGCTCTGGTGCATGGCTGGCCGAAGAAGGATCGTGGCACCATCAATTCCGAGATCAGCCGCGATGCGGTGCGGCGCATCCGCATGACCACGCGTGGACGAGGCGGCCGCACCGCAGTGACCCATTACGAGCTGCGGGAGAAGATCGCGTCGGCGTACGGAAAGTTCGCGCTCGTCGATGTGCGGATCGAGACTGGGCGCACCCATCAGATCCGCGTGCATATGGCGTCGCTCGGACATCCTGTTGTTGGAGACACGCTGTACGGCGCGCCACGTGAAGTGAAACAGGCGGGAAAATCGATCGTTGGCCGCCCGGCCGTCCTCAGCCTCGACAGGAACTTCCTCCACGCCGCCGCCATCGAGTTCACCCAGCCTCGAACCGGAGCTCTGCTGGCCTTTGAAGCACCGCTCCCGCCCGAGTTGGTCCGATTTCTGGAGCTCCTCCGCACCTAGGCTTGTGAGTTTCGGAGTTCGGTGAAATACGCGGGAAATGGTGGGAAGATGCGGGAAGAGGCGGTGTTTAGCGGCGAAACTAGCGGTTTCGCAGAAAATGAAAGCGACAAATATTTCGCCGTTCGATGATAGTGCGAGACGAAAGCGACACAAGTGTCAACCAAGAATCAACGACTTACGAGGCATCCCAGGTGGAGTGAAAACGACATTTCTTGACGCCAGGCATTGCTCAGCTTAGAAGTGTGCCGATACGGTACCGACCTTGTAGCAATTGGGATCGGCGGGCGCCAGAGCACGCGAACGAGACCGGTCGAGGTGGTCGACCAGCGATGAGCGCGACACGCGCCAGGGCGCCTGGGGGGTGAACTGGTAAGCCTCAAAGCACCTCGCCTCGATCAACCGCACCAGAGAATCTGTCTTAGCGTACCCTAGGGCGGTCCGCGCTTCCTGAGATCCCATCGTGTCCTGTAGGGGGAAGGGCAACAGATCTTCGTCCTGATGGCGCTGATAAGGAGGCGAGAGAACTGGCCGCCGATCGGCGATCCCGTAATCCGCCCTAAGGCGATCGCAGAAAACTACAATTGAGTTGTAGCGCACCCGTTTCCATGATGCTTTGTCGAAGTCATGCCATTCGAGCAACTCACCATCAACCAACCGCATCACCGTCCGATAGCTCACGCCCAAAATGCGGCAGGCACGCTGCGCGTCAATTCCTTCTCCGCGGAAATGAGTGTTTGAGTCGCCGGAGAGATCCCGCAGTTGGCCATAGCGCCCTCAGGATTTCATTGGAGGCCGTGGCGCTGTAGTCGCGCGAGACGTAAGGCAAACAGCGTTCGCGATAGACGCGACGGCCTTCGCGGGCGAGTAGCTTCATGGGTTCGCTGAAGGCTTGGCCGGTGAGGAAGGCATAGACCGTCGAGTAGGAAGGGGTCTGACGCGGTTTGAGGCCCAGTGACAGGCAGTCGCGCCGGATGGCCTCAAAGGCGGCCCGAATGCTCTGACGCTGCTCCAAAAATAGGTATGCCGCAAGCGTGGCGGCCTTTGGATGTTGCTCGAAGAAACGAGATTTGCCCTTGTCCTTCCGCATTTGGTCGGCGAGGCCGACGAGTCCTTGCCGATCGTAGCGAGATACCCAGCGCCACAGCGTGGCCTCCGACAGCTGATGCTTGCTTGCCAGATACAGAAAGAGCTGTGAGCGGCCAGATGAATTCAGAAAGACTGAATGAGTTGGCAAAGGAGAGGCAGCGCGGGAACCGCATCTCGTTCGGCGAGGCGCTGTCACAGGTGGCTGCGGAGAACCCGAACCTAGCTCTCCCCGGTACCACCATCGACTTTGAAGAGCGAGGCACGGCCGCCCACATCGATCAGAACGGTGCCAAGTTGACCGCGCTGGCGAAGAAGCGGCAACGCGAAGACAAGATCTCGTTCGGCGAAGCCCTGTCACAAGTGGCCGCTGAGAACCCGGAATTGACCCTCCCCAGATCAAGAAAATAGGACGTTATGCGGATTGCGACGGACAAGTCGCTGAGTACCGGACTGCGAGCGATGGCCGGTTGCATCGCGCGTCCCAACACCAGCTGGACCGTCCTAAGCGCTTCGAAGGCGCAGGCGGTGGAGTTTGTCGAGACGTGCCAGAAGAATCTCCAGCTGATGGGAGCGACGGCGCAGCTCTACCAGGATGAGACGTTCATCGATGCGCTGGGCTCGATAGAGGCTATTCAGCAGCGCATCAGCTTTCCCAACGGCTCCCGCATCATTGCGCTCCCTGCCAATCCCCGTACTGCCCGCGGCTATCCGGGCAACGCGATTCTGGACGAGTTCGGGCATCACGAAGACTCCTATGCGATCTGGGCTGCGATTGTGCGCCAGGTTGCTCTCGGGCATAAGCTGCGCGCATCCTATCCTGGGTCGATGTTTACAGGGCGGTCCACGAAGGCTGCCCCATCAATATCGATGATACGCGCGTCGGCATCGGCGACGACGACACCTGGAATTGTGAAGACGCCGGCCGCCGATCGAGTTGCCTCCCTGGAACTGCTTGGAGGCGTGGCGCGGCAAAGTCGCCCAGGGCGAGCTTGGCTAATTACCGTCCTGCGTGCAGGCCGGTTGAAAGGGGAATTTTCGAACCATGAGGAAAAACACTGTGGCTGTTGTGCTGCTCAGCTTAGTGCTACTCATCGCGGTTGGCATTGTGAGCGCACGAAGGACGCACTGCGGATGTCACGGGGCGTCAGGTCAGCCACTCAGCGCCTCGCATAGTTAAGCGGTCAGCGCTTTTTCTTCGACTTGTCAATGCGGCGGGCTTGGCGATTTAGCTAAGCCGTCGCATTTGTGTCTCTTGTGGAGTTCGGGCTTCATTGCATCGAAATCCGAAAATGTCATTGCAACGAAATCCGAAAGCCACAGTTTCCCTGTCCAATTGCCAAGTCCCGTCACCAGCTATAATGAAGTTTCACATGAATTACCGGCTGATTCTGGTCTTAGCGGTGGCGTTGCCGTGGGGGCTCGTCGCCCAGGACTCGCCACAACAGCAGCTTCCTTCCGCGCCCTCGGCAACGAAATATCCGCCGCAGCCAGCTTCGCCGCCGCCGGCACCTCCCGCACCGAGCCAGACCACTACGGCGACCCCGACCACGACCGCTCCCAAACCGGATGCAGCTAGCGGCGCCTCCACGAACACACAGCCGGGCTCAGCGGCGAATGACCGTTCGGGGCAAACTGATCACGGTGTCGGATCGGCGCCCGCCACTGAACCCGACGACACGCTCACCGTCATTCGCAAGCGGGTCGACGAAGTGAACGTCGTCTTCACCGTGACCGACAAGCGCGACCACTTCGTGAAAGACCTCTCACAGAACGACTTTCGCGTCTTCGACGACAGCAAGCCGGCGTTGAGCATTCAATCGTTCAACAAGGAGACCAACCTCCCGCTGCGCGTCGGACTTCTGATCGACGCCAGCAACTCGGTGCGCGACCGCTTTAAGTTCGAGCAGGAAGCGGCCATCGAGTTTTTGAACCAGATTATCCGGCCCCGTTTTGACAAGGCATTCGTGATCGGCTTCGACACCACGCCCGAAGTTACGCAGGACTTCAGTGACGATGCCGAGGCGCTCTCCCGAGGCGTGCGCATGCTGCGCGCCGGCGGTGGTACCGCAATGTACGACGCTATTTACTTTGCCTGTCGCGACAAGCTCATGCAGGTCGACAAAGGGCAGATCGCCACGCGGCGAGCGATCATCTTGCTTAGTGATGGCGAGGACAACCAGAGCCGCGTTTCGCGCGAGGAAGCCGTCGAGATGGCGCAGCGAGCCGAGGTCATCATCTACGCCATCTCCACCAACACCAGCGGCCTGAAGTTGCGCGGCGACAAGGTGCTGGAGCACTTTGCCGAAGAAACCGGCGGAAAGGCATTTTTCCCTTTCAAGATTGAGGACGTATCGAACGCGTTTTCGGAGATCTCTGACGAGCTGCGCAGCCAGTACGCCATCTCCTACAAGCCCGCCGACTTCAACGCCGACGGCAAGTATCGCAAGATCGAGATCCTCGCCGACAACAAGAAGTACAAGGTGCGCGCCCGGAAGGGATATTACGCGCCCAAGCAGTAAGCTAGTGGCACTCCCTCCGGGCTTGGGCCGAGGTTGAGCGTGCCTGCCCAGAGAGCGGATAATTCAGCTATGTTCTCGCGACGTGCTTTGATGTGTTGGGTGCTTGGCCTGACAGCCTCGCTTTTCTCAGTGACGCTCTGGGGAGCCAAGGATTTTGTCCCGCCGCGTGCGGAGAATGCCAACACCTACCCGTGCAAGGACGTCCATCCCAACGAGAAGCTTGCGGTTGCCATCGATCTCTATAACGCGCCGCCGAAATCTGGCATTTTCATCACGCCTTATAACCAGGAAGATATTCTGCCGGTGCTGCTGGTCATCACCAATGACAGCGATCAACCGGTGACCGTGAGCAAAATGCAGGCTGAGCTGGTGACCGCCAGCCGGGCCAAGCTGGAATCGTTGACGGCGGACGACATCTTTCGCCGCGTCGCCCACATCAACGGAAGCAGCACCGCACCTGCGCGCGTGGGACCGATCCCGCTATCCGGCAACAAGAACAAGAAGGCCCAGAAGCAGTACGAAGAGATCATGAGCGCCCTCTTCACGGCACAGGCGGTGGAACCGCACACCACCAAGTCCGGCTTTCTGTTTTTTGATGTTCAAGGGATCAAGCAGCCGATCGATGGCTCCCACTTGTACCTGACTCAGGTGCTCGATGGCAGCGGCAACGAGCTGATGTACTTTGAGGTCCCGCTAATTCCGTCGAATGCTGCCGGCAGCGGACAGCAATAAGAGCAACGAGAGTACAACCTACTCTCTTGTCCGCCAGCAGCTACTCTCCTAGCAACCTACTCTGAAGATTGATGCTGGCAACCATCTCTGCTTTCAGTCGTTCGCCACTGTGAACTTTCAGGTTCGATACCTTAGTCTTCTGCCCCGCAAGCAACACAGCCAAGCTGCTGCTCATCTACCCCTTCGAAGGTCGTTGTTTCCCGAGGGTTCCCGATGTCCCGCCGCTTCCCTGTTAAGTTGTACCTGCCGGTAACCGCCTGCCTGATGCTGTCAATGATTGCTTGTGGAGGAGGAGCGTCCGGTGGCGATCCCGCCGGCAACAATAATCCTGGTACGAGCAATTCCCCACCTCCCCCCGTGGTGGCTATTACTATCTCGCCCTCGTCGGCGACGGTGGCTTCGGGAGGAACGCAACAGTTCCAGGCAACCGTCACCGGCTCCAGCAATACGGCAGTGCAATGGCAGGTGAACAACGTGACCGGCGGGAACTCGCAAGTCGGCACGATTTCGACCAGCGGGCTCTACACCGCGCCGACGACCGGCGTCGCTTTGCAAGTCACCATAACCGCGGTCGCCAGCGCCGACGCCACCAAAACCGCCAGTGCCATGGTGACTGTCACTGCGACGCCGCCACCGATCACGATTGCAATCGCGCCAACCGCGGCGACGCTTGCCATCAGCGCCAGCCAGCCGTTCACCGCGACCGTCACCGGCACGAACAATACCGGAGTGACTTGGTCGGTGGATGGAGTGAATGGCGGCAATACCAGCGTCGGCGTCGTCAGCACCAGCGGCTTGTATACAGCGCCTGCCACCGCGGGCGGGCACACCGTGACCGCGACCAGCCTGGCTGACACGACCAAGAGCGCCAGCGCAGCCGTTACCGTTATCAGCCTCACCCTTTCTCCGCCGAGCACCTCGCTGACGCCGTACGGAACCAGGCAGTTCACCGCGACGATCCAGGGGACCAACGATAACGGAGTGACATGGTCGGTGGACGGCATCGCAGGCGGCAATAACAACGTTGGGACGATCAGCTCCGGCGGACTTTACACGGCTCCCGGCAATCTCGGCTCGCACACGGTTACTGTCACCAGCACGGCAGTGCCGACGTACGGCGTTAATGCGGCAGTCTCCATCGTCAACGCTCCGCAAGGTGTCGTCTCTATGGTCACCTTCCATAACGATGACGTACGCGATGGCGTGAACCTGAACGAAACCGTGTTGAACACCTCGAATGTCAACTCAGGGCAGTTCGGCAAGTTGTTCGCGTTGCCGGTTGACGCGCAGGTTTATGCACAGCCGTTGTATCTTCCCAATGTAAACGTCGGCGGAGTTCGCCATAACCTGGTTTACGTTGCCACCGAGAACGACACGGTGTATGCCTACGACGCAGACGGATTGTCGGACTCGGCGATGTGGAAGCAGCACCTGGCGACCCCGCTGCAGATCAACGATCAGGAGGGCATCAAGCCGCTGTTGGGAATCACCGCGACGCCGGTGATCGACATCGCCACGGGCACGATCTATGTCCTTACTGACGGCCTGGAGCATAGCAACAAGGTTTTCCGGTTGCACGCTCTGGACATCGCCACAGGCAATGAGAAGTTTGGCGGCCCAGTCGTGGTTACGGGAACGGTTCCCGGCACGGGTTACGACAGCAACAATGGCCAAATTACGTTAGAGAGTACCTGCTATCAGCGCAACGGTCTGGCGCTCGATTCAGCTACCAATGCCATTTACATTACCTTCGGACACTGTAGCCACGGCTGGGTGCTGGCCTACGACAAGGCGACGCTACAACAAACTGCCATCATGAACGACACTCCGGACGGCGGGGGCGGCGGCCTGTGGGGCGGTACGCCTGCAATCGATGACAGCAACGGGGATCTTTACCTCATCACCGGTGTCGACCTGAACGATCCTGCTCCCGACTACAACGATTCAGCTCTGCGTTTGCAGGCCAGCAATCTGTCGGTCCTTGACTACTTCAAACCTTCCAATGAGGCTTGGCTGCGCCAAAACGACGCCGATTTCGGCAGCGGCTCGCCCATCATCATGCCCGACAATCCCTCGCAGTATCCGCATGAGCTGATCGGCGGCGGAAAAGATGGCCGCATCTTCGTTGTGAACCGCGACAATATGGGTGGCTTTCAAACTACCGATCACGTGATTCAGGAGGTCCAGACCGGCACACAGGAGTTCGACAACATGTTCGACACGCCTGCTCTCTGGAACAACACCCTCTACTACCACTGCGCGCAGGACGTGGTAAGAGCTTACAGTTGGGATCCGAACACCGGCTTGATCTCAACCAGCTCCATTTCTCAGGGGGCGGATATATTCGGCGGACACGGTGCGACGGCGTCGCTTTCCGCCAATGGAACTTCCGACGGAATTCTCTGGGAGCTCGACACCACGAATTCAGGTAGCGGCGGACCGGCGATCCTGCATGCCTACGATCCCACCAATCTTGCCACCGAGTTCTACGAGAGCTCTACGAATCCCGGCCGCGATAGCGCAGGTCCGGCTGTGAAGTTCACCGTACCAACCGTGGCCGACGGCCACGTGTACGTTGGAACGGCTAGCGAGGCAGACGTCTACGGCTTGCTGCCGTAGGCGCAACCAGGGGGATGGGAGAACCTGCCCATCCCCCTTTTGTTGTATCGCCGCCAGCGATTGATGCTTGACACTGCCGGCGAAGGTCGGGTAGTTTCTAACTATGTTGTCAGCGACTCACCGAATGACCATGGCCATGTGCACCCTAGGCGGTGCCTTGTCCACGTTCGGAGTCTGACAGCCCAAGCACAAATCTCCAATCGTGAACGGCCGCCTAGGACAAGGCGGTCTTCGTGTTTCCGGGCAATTTTTCGATTGGAGAGTTCCATGGCTTTCTCAGCTGATCTGTTTTCCACCACCGCAGTGCGCGGCGGCGTAACGCCCGATCCGGCCACCGGCGCAGTACTGACACCGATTTACCAATCCACCACCTACCATCAGGAAGCCGTCGGCGTGCACAAGGGATTCACCTATTCGCGCGCGGCCAATCCGACCGTCTCCGCCCTCGAAGCGGCGCTGGGCGCGCTGGAGGATACGCCTCCCGCCGTGTGCTTCGCCACCGGCATGGCTGCGATTTCAACCCTCTTTCTGGCGACTCTGAAATCCGGCGATCACGTTGTCGTCTCCGATGTTGTGTATGGCGGGACGGTGCGACTCTTCCAGCAGGTGCTGTCAGCATTCAGGGTCGAGGCCAGCCTCGTTGATACCTCCGATCCTGGAGCCGTGGCGCGATCCATCCGTCCTAACACGCGCCTGGTCTTCATCGAGACGCCTGCCAATCCGACGCTGAAGCTTACCGACATCGCCGCCGTCGCGAAGGTCGCACACGCGGCGGGAGTGAAGTTAGCTGTAGACAATACCTTCCTGACGCCGGTGCTGCAGCGGCCGTTGGAGCTTGGCGCCGACATCACGCTGCTCTCGACCACCAAGTACATTGAGGGGCACAACTCCACCGTCGGCGGCTCCATCGCCACGCGCGATGAGGTTCTATTGGAGCGGCTGCGGCTGGTGCGCAAGACGCTGGGCTGTATCCAGTCTCCGCAGGAGTCATGGTTGACGCTGCGGGGACTGAAGACGCTTCCCCTCCGCCTGCAACAGCACTGCTCCAGTGCGCAGAAGATCGCCGAATGGCTGGAACAGCATCCCAAAGTCTCCCGCGTGCATTATCCCGGCCTCACAAGCTTCCCGCAATTTGAGCTGGCGCAACAGCAGCAATCGTTGCCGGGAGGCATCATCGCTTTCGAATTGAAGGAAGGCGCCGAGGCCGGCATCCGGCTGATGAACACAGTTCGGCTATGCATCCTGGCGGAGAATCTTGGCGCAGCCGAGACCCTCATCACGCATCCGGTTTCGATGACGCACGGCGACGTACCGCGCGAGATCCGGGAGCGCACCGGCATTACCGACGGCCTGGTGCGGCTCTCGGTTGGTCTGGAGAATCCTGCCGACATCATCGCCGACCTGGAAGGCGCGCTAGCCGCGATTGCAGTCACCGAAAGCAAGACGGAGGTTGAGCCATGTCTCGCAAAGTAATCGTTTTGAAGTTTGGCAGCTCTGTCCTGCAATCCCGCGCCGATTTGCCGCACGCGGTGCACGAGATCTATCGCTGGGTGCGCAAGCAGTATCGCGTGGTAGCGGTTGTCTCGGCGTTCGCCGGGGAAACCGATCGCCTGCTGGGCACAGTGGAGGAATACGGCGGCGGCAATTCCGAGGCGATCGCCCGCATCGTGGCGACCGGCGAAGAAGTCGCCACCGCGTTTCTCGCGCTCGAACTCGATCGCTTCGGCATTCCGGCACAGGTGCTCGATCCCGGGCAGATTCAGCTCATCGCTGAAAC